>JBKPFG010000246.1:0-6542 GCA_046728735.1 Actinomycetota bacterium | reverse complement strand
ACGGGAAGCAGGCCCTTCGAGCGCGGATCGGACACCGCCGAGGCCGGCGCTCACATCAACGAGCCCGTCCCGCCCGCCTCGCAGCGCCGAAGCGATCTCCCCCGCGCAGTCGACCGCGTCTTCGAGCAAGCTCTTGCCAAGGATCCGAACGCGCGCTTCCCAACGGGCGCAGCGTTCGTCGCGGCCCTCCGCCACGCGCTCGAGGGTCGCGAGGCGACGACGCGTCTCCTCCCGGCCGCGGCGCCAACCGTGCGGAGAGCTCCCCCGCCCCAACGCCGGGGTTCGTGGGTCATTCCGCTCCTGATCGCAGGCCTCGTCGCCGCGATCGTGGCCGGGGTGCTCGCGGCGGTCTTGACCTCCGGAGACGACACCCCCGCGACGACGCCCGAGACCCGGGGGCGCGTCACCGTGACGGCGCAGGAAACCGTCGGCAGTACCGTCCTGACGACCACCGTCGTCACGACGACCACGAGCTCAGGCGGGGTGACGCTCGACGAGGCCGTCCAGCTCACCGACGAAGCGACCCGGCTGCTCGATCAGGAGCAGTGGCAGGTGGCCCTCAGCACGCAGCGGAAGGCCCTCAAGACGCTCGAGGGCACGTACACGGACGCTTTCCGCTACGAGGCCTATGCGGCCTACAACATGGGCAAGGCTCTGGCCGAGCTGGGCAGGTGCGAGCAGGCGCTCAGTTACCTCGACCGCTCGGAGGAGCTGCAGGGCCACCGCAAGGAGATCGACGAGGCCCGCGCGCGCTGCGAAGAGGGCGACTAGGAGGTTTTGACGAAACATGGCTGTAGCCGCCGGGACGGGCGACATTCCGCCAACCCTCCTAGCCCTGCGTGCTTTCGAGGGCGCGGCTGAAAGCCTCCTTCGCCTCGTCCCCGAAGACCGCGAAGACGACTCGCTCGAGAGTCAGCGGCTCGTACGAGCCTGCCTCGCGCACCATGATCTCGGCACACTCGGCGAGCGGGAATCCGCCCACGCCGGTTCCGAACGCGGGCAGCGCGAGCGAGCGTGCCCCGAGCCCGTCGGCGGCTTCGAGCACCCGCCGCGTCGTGCGCGCGACGAGCTCGGCGGTCGTGCGCAGGTCCTGTCCCATCACGGCGCCGTGGATGACGTTTCGGGCCTTGAGATTCCCCCCGCCGGTCACGACCGCCTCGCCCACCTCCACCGGCCCCTGCGCCATCGCCTCAGCTTCGATCTCACTTCCGCCCGCGCGCTTGATCGCACCGGCCACGCCCGCTCCCATCCAGAGCTCATTGTTGGCCGCGTTCGCGATCGCGTCCACGTCCAGCTGCGCGATGTCCCCCTCGACTACCTCCAGGTCCACGCGAGCAACCTAACGCCCGGTCGGGCTCATCGCCGGACGCGACTTCGGAGCGAGCGGCGAAGGCTTCACCCGAAAGACGCGCGCGACACCTGACGGCAGCCACCAGTTCCAGCGCCCGAAGAGCTCCATCGCGCTCGGCACGAGCAAGGCCCGCACGATCGTCACGTCGATCAGGATCGCGGCGGCGAGCCCGAAGCCGAATTGCTGGAGCCCGACGATCGAGCCGGCGACGAAGCCCATGAATGCCGCGAACATGACGAGGCCGGCGGCGGTCACGATCCGCCCCGTCTTCGCGAGGCCGAGCGCAACCGCGTCGTCGTTCGGCTTGCCCGCGTCCCACTCCTCGCGCATGCGGCTGACGAGGAAGACCTCGTAGTCCATTGAGAGACCGAAGACCATGGCGAAGATGAAGACCGGGATCCAACCCTCGATCTGGTCGAACGAGATGAGCCCGACCGCCTCGGCGCCGCCCCACTTGAAGAAGATGACAAGGAGGCCGTACGCCGCTCCGATCGAGAGCAGGTTGAGCGTGATCGCCTTCAGGGGGAGCAGCAGCGAGCGGAATGCGCGCAGGAGCAGGATGTACGTCAGGATCAGCACCCCGAGCACGAGCCAGGGGAAGGCGCCGTACGTGACGTCCAGGAAGTCGACGCCGCTCGGAGGCCCACCCCCGGCGTAAACCTGGACGTCGCGCGGGAAGCCGGCCGCGGGGACGATGTCGTCGCGCAGGCGATCGACGAAGCGCAGAGCCGGCGGGGAGCCGTACTCGCTCTTGCCGATCACCTCGAGCTGGAAGTAGCGGCGCGTCGGGTCGACGTGCTGGCGGGAATCGTCGAACGTGACTCGCGCGACCTCGGGATCCTGCCGGAGGCCGACGATCAGGTCTCCGATCGCGGCACGAACGCCGGCCGAGTCCATGCCGCCCTGCCGACCCGTGTCTCCGACGATCGCAGTCGGCGCGAGGGCGCCCTCGCCGATCGCGTCGGAGATGACGTTCAGGCCCTGGACGCCCTCGAGATCCTGCGGAATGCCCTTGTTCGACCCCGGCCCGAGCTGGAGCGCGAAGACCGGCAACGCGAGGAGGACGAGAACGGCTGAGGTCGCCGCCGCGAAGGCGGCCGGCCGGCGCTGAATCGCGCGCGCCAGCCGCATCCAGAAGTTGTATTCGGCGTCACGTCGGGCGAGGACCCGTTCCGGGACCAGGCGGACGCGGTCGAGCTTCGCGCCGAGGAAGTAGAGGAGGACGGGGAGCAAGGTCAGCGCGCAGATGACGGAGACGATCGGAATCGCGAAGCCTCCGATCCCGAAGCCGCGCATGAAGGGCAGGGGCATGAAGAGCATCAGGGCCAGGCCGATCCCGACCGCGGAGCCGCTGAAGACGACCGCCCGGCCGGCGGTCTGCATCGTGCGGACGAGCGCCTCCTCCTTGCCGTCGCCCTTGCGGAGCTCTTCGCGGTAGCGGTAGACGATCAGCAGCGAGTAGTCGATCGCGATGCCGAAGCCGATGAGCATGACGAGGTTCTGGAGATACGTCGTCAGCTCCATCACGTGCGCGAAGATCCAGATGATCGCGAGCGTCGAGGGGATCGCCGCGGCGCTGAACATGAACGGAATCAGGAAGGCCAGCGTCCCGAAGACGAACGCGAGGATCAGGAGCGCGATCGGGATGGCGATGAAGAGCTCCCCGACCTTGAGATCATGGCTGAAGACGGGATCGAGGTCGTGCTCGATCGCCGCCTGGCCCGACACGTAGAGCTGAGCCCCCGGAATCTCGCCTGCCGCGACGCGCATCTCGTCGGTGTGGCCTTTGGCGTCCGCGGGCTCGAGATTGGACACGATCGTGGCCGTGACGACGGAGTCCGAGACCGCCTGGACGCCGGCCAGCTTCCCGGTCGGAAGCTCCGCCGCGGCCTTCAGCGCACGCTGCCGCACGATGGGAACGAGCCGTTCCGCCGAGCCGGGTTGTCCCCTGGCGACCAGGCTGAAGGAGCCGGTCGTTCGCTGGCCGAAATGCTGTTCGAGCACCTTCTCGGCCCGCTCGGTGTCGGTCCCGGGGAGCGTGAAGCGGTTCGTCAGGAGGGCGCTCAGCCCCGACATGGCCAGCACGGAGACGACGACGATCAAGGCCCAGATCGAGACGACGACCCAGCGGTAGCGGATCATCGCGCGGGTCAAGCGCTCCAAGGGAAGATCTCCTTCCGGCGGCGGTTAGCGCAGACTAAGTTAGTGAAGGCTACGCCGCGCGTCAAACGATCGCCGCGCCCGTTTCCGTTCCTTGACCCGGTCGGCGTTTCTCACCGCGGAAAACCAGAGATAGAGGAGGAAGGCGGCGGCCGTTCCGGCGACTTTGAGGATGCGGCCCATGGGTACGATTGTCTCATGCGCCCGCGTAAGGACGTGGATCGGCTCAAGACCGAGATGGAGGAGCTCTTCGCCGATCTCTGCCAGGTACCCAGGCTCGTCGCCTCCCGACGAGGGTTTCGGCCTGCCGTGGACGTCTATCGCGCGGAGGACCCGCCGGCCGTCCTCGTCGTGGTCGAGCTCGCCGGCGTCGATCCAGACGACACCGAGTTGGCGCTCACGGACGGAACGCTGGTCATCCGTGGGGTGCGGCGCCGCAGCACCGAGCACCGCATTCTCCACATGGAGGTCGACTACGGCACCTTCGAGCGGCAGGTTTCGATCCCCGAGACTGTCGACGCCGAGTCGGCGGAGGCGTCCTACGTTCGTGGCCTTCTCGTGGTGACGCTGCCGATCGCAGAGCGCCCCACCCGCAGGCTCACAGTCCAGATCACAGCCAGGGGGACCTCGTGAGCACGGTCGAAGATCCTCGTACGGAGCCGCAGGAGGCCGAGCAGGAGGCGCAGGACGAGGCGCTGACCGAGAGAGTCCTCCCGATTCTGCCGCTCAAGGAGACGGTCGTCTTCCCGGACTCGATGACGCCGCTCGCGATCGGCCAGGAGCGCTCCATCCGCCTGGTCGAAGAGGCGGTCGCGAACGACCGGCCAATCGCGCTCGTCACCTCACGCGAGAGCGACGAGGACGCCCACACGGCGGAAGATCTCTATCCGGTCGGAACCTCCGCCGTCATCCACAAGATGATCCGCGTCCCGGACGGGACGCTCCGGATCCTCGTCCAGGGCCTTCGCCGCGTCACGCTAACGCGGATCGTCCACGACGATCCGTATCTCGTCGGCGAGTTCGAGGAGCTGCCGGACGTCGAGGGGCCCGAGCGGGAGATCGACGCGCTCGCGCGCAACGTCGAGACGCTCTTCTCGCGCATCATCGCTCTCGTCCCCTATCTCCCCGACGAGCTGCAGCTCGCGGCCGCGAACGCGGATGATCCGAGCTCGCTCGCCAACCTCATCGCGACGACGATGCGCCTCAAGACGGGGGAGAAGCAGGAGCTGCTCGAGGAGGCCGCCGTCGAGGCGCGCCTGCGCAAGCTGACGGTGATTCTCAACCGCGAGCTCGAGGTGCTCGAGCTCGGCACCAAGATCCAGTCCCAGGTGCAGTCGGAGATGGAGCACTCCCAGCGGGAGTACTTCCTCCGCCAGCAGCTGAAGGCGATCCAGGACGAGCTCGGCGAGGGCGACGAGCAGCAGGCCGAGATCGCGGAGCTGCGGGCGCAGATCGAGGAGGCGAACCTCCCCGAGGAGGCCGAGAAGCAGGCGCGACGCGAGCTCGACCGCCTGGCGAAGCTCCCTCCCGCCGCCGCGGAGTACGGGGTCATCCGCACGTACCTCGAGTGGATCCTCTCAGTGCCGTGGACAAAGACGACCGAGGACGATCTCGACCTCGACAAGGCGCGCGCGATCCTCGATGAGGACCACTACGACCTCGAGAAGGTGAAGGAGCGGATCATCGAGCACCTCGCCGTCTCGAAGCTCAAGGAAGACCTCTCCGGCCCAATCCTCTGCTTCGTCGGGCCGCCCGGCGTCGGGAAGACGTCGCTCGGAAAGTCGATCGCCCGCGCGCTCGGGCGCAAGTTCGTGCGCATCTCCGTGGGCGGCGTCCGCGACGAAGCCGAGATCCGCGGCCACCGGCGGACGTACATCGGCGCCTTGCCCGGAACGATCATTCGCGCGCTCCGAGACGCCGAGTCGAAGAACCCGGTCTTCATGATCGACGAGATCGACAAGATGGGCTCCGACTGGCGCGGAGATCCCTCGAGCGCGATGCTCGAGGTGCTCGACCCCGCGCAGAACTCGAGCTTCCGCGACCACTACCTCGATCTTCCATTCGACCTCTCTCGCGTCCTTTTCATCTGCACGGCGAACCAGCTCGAGACGATCCCTCCGCCGCTCCTCGACCGCATGGAAGTGATCCGCCTCTCGGGCTACACGGAGGAGGAGAAGCTCGGGATCGCCAAGCGCTATCTCGTGCCCAAGCAGCTCGAGGCTCACGGACTCACCGCCGAGCAGATCCGGTTCTCGGACAATGCCCTGCGCCTGCTCGTGCGCGAGTACACGCGCGAGGCCGGCGTGCGCAACGTCGATCGAGAGATCGCAGCCCTCTGCCGCAAGGCGGCCGCAGAGATCGCGGCCGAAAAGCGCAAGCGGGTCCGCGTCGACGAGCGCCGAATCCGGTCCTGGTTGGGTCGGCCCCGCTTCGCCGGCGAGGTGCGAAGGCGCACCTCGGACCCCGGAGTCGCGACTGGTCTCGCCGTCACGCCCGTCGGCGGCGACGTCCTCTACATCGAGGCGACCGCCATGCCCGGCGAAGGCAAGCTCATCGTCACGGGCCAGCTCGGCGAGGTCATGCGCGAGTCCGCGCAGGCCGCTCTCTCGTGGGTCCGAAGCCACGCGGCCGACCTCGGCCTCGAGTCCGACTGGTTCGAGGGCAAGGACGTCCACATCCACGTCCCGGCCGGGGCGGTGCCGAAAGACGGGCCGTCTGCGGGAATCGCACTGGCGACGGCGCTCGCCTCGCTCGCCCTCGCACGCCCCGTTTCGGAGGACGTCGCCATGACCGGCGAGATCACCCTCACGGGCCAGGTGCTCCCGATCGGCGGGGTGCGCGAGAAGGTGCTCGCGGCGCAGCGCGCAGGCATCACCACGGTGGTGCTGCCGAAGGAGAACGAGGGCGATCTCGACGACCTGCCGCGTGAGGTGCGCAAGTCGATGAAGTTCGTGCCCGCGGATTCGATCGACCAGGTGATCGAGGCCGCGTTCCCGAACGGCAAGGTGCTGGAGTTTTCCTCGGCGGCACG
>JBKPFG010000047.1:0-12267 GCA_046728735.1 Actinomycetota bacterium | reverse complement strand
GTGGGCCAAGCCCTCGCTCGTCGTCCTCGGGATGTGGGGCGTCGGCAACTTGATGATCATCTTCCTCGCGGCGCTCATAGACGTGCCCCGACACCTCTACGAGTCCGCTTCGCTCGACGGCGCGGGCTCGTTGCAGCAGCTTCGGTACGTGACACTGCCGACGATCAGCCCCGTGATCCTCTTCGCGGTCGTCATCGGGGTGATCGAGACCTTGCAGTACTTCACCCAGGCGTATGTCGCCAGCACGATCGCCGCCGGGTCTGCGGCCGCGGCGACGGAGGGCGCGAATTCGCTCGGCTACCCGCTCGAGTCGACTCTCTTCTACCCCGTCCTTCTCTACCAGCAGGGGTTCCGCTACTTCAACATGGGCTACGCCTCGGCGATGGCGATGCTGCTCCTCATCGTCGCGCTCGGGGTGACCGTCCTCATCCTGAGAAATTCGCGCCGGTGGGTCCACGTCGCGGGAGCGGCGAGATGACGAGCGCCACCGTCGAGGCGGCGACCTTCGTCCGGCGGACGCCGCCCGCCGGCGTGCGCCGGCGCCGCTTCCTCGTCGCGGTCGGCAACCACAGCCTGCTGATCGCGGCGTCGATCATCTTCCTCGCGCCGTTCCTCTTCATCGTGCTCACCGCGTTCATGACAAACGCCCAGGCGCTGTCACCGGATCTGTGGCCCCAGCCGTTCCGCTGGCAGAACTTCATCGACGTCTTCCACAAGATCCCGCTCTGGCGTTACGCCTTGAACTCGCTCCTCTACGGAGGGCTGGCGACGCTCTTCCTGCTCATGTCGAGCATCCCCGTCGCCTACGCGCTGTCACGCCTGCGCTGGCGGGGCCGCGACACCGCGTTCATCGTCGTCCTCGTCGCGATGCTGCTGCCGCCTCAGGTGACGGTCATCCCCGTGTACGTCATGTGGGCGAAGCTCCATCTGACCGGCACGCTGTGGCCGCTCATCCTGCCGAACCTCCTCGGCGACGCCTTCTCGATCTTTCTCCTCCGGCAGTTCTTCCTCACCATCCCGGAGGAGTACATCGACGCGGCGCGCGTGGACGGGTGCGGCGAGCTCCGCATCCTGACGACGGTGGTCCTGCGCCTCGCCAAGCCCGCGATCGCGGCAGTTGCGCTCTTCTCGTTTATCTTCACGTTCAACGACTTCTTCGGTCCGCTGCTCTACACGGGTGAGAACCCGGCCAACTGGACGGTCTCCGTCGGGCTCTCCCAGTTCCGGACGATCTACCAGGTGCAATGGAATCTGACCATGGCCGCGACGCTGATCGCGATCGCGCCGGTCATCCTGCTCTTCTTCCTGGCGCAGCGGGCGTTCGTCGAAGGCGTGACGCTCACGGGGGTGAAGGGATGAAGGTCGCGGTCGTCGGCGGCGGCTCCACTTACACGCCCGAGCTCGTCAGCGGCCTCGCGCGTGAGCGCGAGCGCATCGAGATCGACGACCTCGTGCTCCAGGACATCGATCCCGAGCGCCGCGAGGTGGTCGGCGGCCTCGCGAGACGGATGCTCGAGCGGGCGGGCTACGAGGGCCGGCTCGAGATCACCGAAGACCTCGAGCGAGCCGTCGACGGTGCGGACTTCGTCCTCGTCCAGATCAGGGTGGGGGGCCAGGAGGCTCGTCTGCGGGACGAGACCTTTCCCCTCACATGCGGCTGCATCGGCCAGGAGACGACAGGCGCCGGCGGCTTCGCGAAGGCGCTGCGCACGGTTCCAGTCGTGCTGGGGATCGCGGACGAGGTGCGGCGGCGCGCCGCCTCCGGTGCCTGGATCATCGACTTCACCAATCCGGTCGGGATCGTCACGCGCGCGCTCATCGATGCCGGGCATCGCGCGATCGGCCTTTGCAACGTCGCGATCGGCTTCCAGCGCTCGTTCGCGGCGAGGCTCGGCGTCGAGCCCAAGAGCGTCATCGTCGACCAGGTCGGCCTCAACCACCTGACCTGGGTCCGGCAGGTTCGCCTCGACGGCAAGGACGTCCTGCCCCGCCTTCTCGCCGAGCACGGGGACGAGATCGCCGCACAGGTCGAGCTTCCCCGCCGCCTGATCGAGGAGCTCGGCGCGATCCCCTCCTATTACCTCCGCTACTTCTACGCGCACGACGAGGTACTGGCCGAACAGCTCGCCGGGGTCCCCCGTGCGGAGACGGTGATGGAGATCGAGCGCGGGCTCCTCGAGCTCTACCGTGATCCCTCCCTCAACGAGAAGCCCGCTCTCCTCGAGCAGCGCGGAGGCGCCTACTACAGCGAGGCGGCGATCGGCCTGGCGGCCTCCCTCGCGACGGGCGACGGCGCTGTCCACGTCGTCGACGTCCGCAGCGAAGGGACGCTCGAAGGGCTGGCGGCGGACGACGTCGTCGAGGTACCCGCGCGTGTCGGACGGGAGGGTCCTGTCGCGCTCGAGCAGGCGCCGCTGGCACCCGAGCTCCTCGGCCTCGTCCAGCACGTCGCCGCGTATGAGCGCCTCACGGCGGAGGCCGCCGCGACCGGAGACCTGGGCGTGGCGAAGAAAGCGCTGCTCGCGCATCCGCTGATCGGCCAGGACACCCTCGTGGAGCAACTCCTCGAGAGCCTGCTCGAAGCCGGAGCCGAGCGCGTGCGGGGAGCTGCCGCATGAATCGGCCCCTCGTCCTCGCAGTCGACGGCGGCAACTCGAAGACCGACCTCGTCCTCGCCGCAGCCGACGGGACGGTCCTCTCCCTCGTGCGCGGACCCCAGAGCTCGCCCCACAAGCTCGGCATCGGCGGGTCCCTCGATGTGCTCGAGTCTCTCCTCGAAGGCGCGCGCGGGGAGGCGGGATCAGGCCCGGGCACGGCCGAGGTGGCGGTCCTCCTGATGGCGGGCATCGACACGCCCAGGGAGGAGGAGGAGCTGAGCGCCGCGGTGGCGGAACGTGGCTGGGCGCGGAAGACGCGCGTCGGCAACGACACGTTCGCCGTCCTCCGTGCGGGAACGGAGCGCGGCTGGGGAGTGGCGGTCGTCTGCGGCGCGGGCATCAACTGCGTCGGCGTCTCGCCCGACGGCCGGCATGCCCGCTTTCCTGCGCTCGGAACGATCAGCGGAGACTGGGGAGGCGGCTACGACGTGGGGCTCGCTGCGCTGCACGCCGCGGCCCGGAGCGAAGACGGTCGGGGGCCGCAGACCAGCCTCGAGCGCTCGGTTCCGGCGTACTTCGGCCTGGGCGCTCCCCATGAGCTCGCCGAAGAGATCCACCGCCGACGGATCGACGGACGTCGCCTCGAAGAGCTGCCGCCGCTTGTGTTCGCAGAGGCGGAGACCGACCCCGTGGCGGCCGAGATCGTCGACCGGCTGGCGGGCGAGGTCGTCGCGCTCGCCCGCGTCGCCCTCGAAAGGCTCGAGCTCGACCAGGAGCCGGCCGAGGTGCTGCTCGGTGGCGGCCTGCTGCAGGCGTCGAACGGGCGTCTGATCGGGGCGATCGAGGCAGCGCTTCGCGAGACGGCGCCGGCGGCCGTCGTCCGCCAGGCGACGTCGTCGCCGATCGTGGGAGCGGCGCTCCTCGCGCTGGACGAGCTCGGCGCCGACGGTGAGGCTCAGGAACGCCTGCGCCGCACGCTCGACTCCGCAGCCGAAGGAGGAACCGATGGCTGACGTCCGTTTCGTCGAGGCGACGAAGATCTATCCCGGCAACGACATTCCCGCGGTCAACTCCCTCGACCTGCACATCGAGGACGGCGAGTTCATGGTGCTGGTCGGGCCTTCGGGCTCGGGGAAGACGACCGCATTGCGGATGCTCGCCGGGCTGGAAGAGGTGGACGGCGGCGCCATCTTCATCGGCGAGCGCGACGTCAGCGACCTGCCTCCCAAAAAGCGCGATGTCGCGATGGTCTTCCAGAACTACGCGCTCTACCCCTACTTCACGGTCGAGGCCAACATCGGCTTCCCGCTCAAGATCGCCGGGGTGAAGAAGAGCGAGCGCGCGAAACGGGTCCGCGCTGTGGCCGAGCTGCTCGAGCTCACCGACTTCCTGCAGCGCAAGCCGGCCCAGCTCTCGGGGGGCCAGCGCCAGCGCGTCGCGATGGGCCGGGCGATCGTCCGCCAGCCCAAGGTCTTCCTGATGGACGAGCCGCTCTCGAACCTCGACGCGAAGCTGCGGGTGCAGATGCGCGCCGACATCGCCGCGCTGCAGTCCCGCCTGGGCGTCACGACCGTGTACGTGACGCACGACCAATCCGAGGCGATGACGCTCGGAGACCGCGTGGCCGTCATGGATCAGGGCCACCTGCAGCAGCTCGGCCCTCCCAGGGAGCTCTACGACCGCCCGGCCAACACCTTCGTTGCGGGCTTCATCGGCTCGCCCGCGATGAATCTCTGCACGCTGCCTGTCGAGAACGGCTCGGTCGCCCTCGGTCCCACGCGGGTTGAGGTCAGCGCCAACGGCCGTCGCGACCTCGTGCTCGGTTTCCGGCCCGAGTCTCTCGAGCTGGCCTCTGAGGGCTTGCCGGCCGAGGTCGAGGTCGTGGAGGAGATCGGGGCGGACGCCTACGTCTTCTGTGTCGCCGAGCTGCCGGGAGGCGTGACCAAGCTCGTCGCCCGCACCGACTGCCGGAGTGCGCCCGAGCGAGGAGCCCGGGTCGCGTTGAGGGCCAATACGGACGAGGCGCATTTCTTCGACCCCAGCACCGGCGAGCGCCTGGCGCGAACCTGATGGCCGCCGAAGCCGCACCCGAGCCGTCTCGCCCTCCAGGCGAGCTCTTCCTGGCCGAGGTACGCGAGCAGCCCGTCGCGCTGCGGAGACTCCTCGACCTCGAGGAAGACTTCGACCGCGCCTGCCGCGCCCTGTCCGAGCGAGCGCCGACCGCTGTTCGCCTCGTCGGGCACGGCACCTCGGACGCAGCCGCGACGTACGGCACGTATGCGTTCGGCCTCCTTCCAGGGTGGACAGCGCTCCGGGACACGATCTCTCTCACCGTCTACTACGGCGCCACATTCGACCTCTCGACCTCGGCGGTGATCGCGCTCTCCCAATCCGGCCGGACGCCGGACGTGGTCGAGTACGTTGCGAGGACGCGTGCGCGGGGAGCTCTCACCCTCGCGCTGACGAACGACCCCGGCTCCGATCTCGCCGAGGCGGCGGAGATCACGATTCCGCTCTCCGCGGGGCCGGAACGATCGGTCGCGGCCTCCAAGACGTACAGCAACGAGCTCGCCGCCCTCGCCTTGCTCGCCGCCGGAGCCGCGGGTCGTGGCCGTGAGATGAGGGACGGGATCGGGACGGTGGCAGACCTCCTCGCCGACTCGATGGACTCTCTCGAGCGCGCGGTCGCGGCGCCGGCGATCGCCTTCACGTACGTCGGGCGCATGTACGTGATCGGTCGCGGCCTCGAGTTTGCGACGGCGCGGGAGGTTGCGCTGAAGCTCACCGAGACGTGCCGCGTGGCGGCGGAGCCCCTCACTGCCACGGACCTCGCCCATGGCCCCGTCGCTGCTCTGGATTCCCTCTTTCCCGTCTGGACGATCGCGTCGCACGACGAAAGCCTGCCCGCGGTGATCGAAGGAGCCGAGCGCGTGCGTCAGGCCGGCGCGACGCTCGTCGCGAGCGGTCCGGCCGCCGGCGAGATCGAGGGCGCTGCCTTCAGGCTCCCGGTGCCGGCGCCTCCGCTCCCGATCCTCTCGCCGCTCCTCTCCGTGGTGCCGGGCCAACTCTTCGCAGCCGCCCTCGCATCCGCGAAGGGGCTCGACCCCGATCGTCCCGAGGGCCTCTCCAAGATCACCCTCGCGCGTTAGGCGGACGTGCGGGTCGCGCTCACGTTCGACACCGAGTTCCCCGACCGGCCGAGTCCCGCGGGCGTCGAAGAGCAGATCCTCTCCACCCTGGCCGCCGCGGACATCCGCGCCACGTTCTTCCTCCAGGGCCGCTGGGCCCGCGCCTACCCCGAGGTCGCACGCAGCATCGCCGAGCCCGGGCACCTGCTCGGGAACCACTCTCACCACCACGCCCCGATGGACGGGCTCCTGGACGACTTCTTCCGCGCCGACGTGGTCGACGCGCAGGAGAGGATCCTCGCAACCACAGGCGTCGATCCGCGGCCCCTGTTTCGGTGTCCGTTCGGCTCCGGGATGGACGATCCGCGCGTGCTCGGTCTCCTCGAGGGGCTCGGCTATCGGCACGTGGGCTGGGACGTCGATCCGCGCGACTGGGAAGAGGGGCGTGAGCCGGCCGAGCTCGTGAGCAGGGTCCTGGAAGGCGTGCGCGAGCGCGAACGGTCGATCGTCCTCCTTCACGGCTGGCCCGGCGTCACGGGAACAGCCCTTCCCCGGCTGCTGGAATCACTCGTCGCAGCCGGCGCGGAATTCGTGACGGTCGAGGAGCTCGTCTAGCGGACGATCGCGAAGAACGAGTACCTGCGGAGATCGTCCACTCCCACGCCGGTGCACGAATAAGGGGTGTCGCGACCGCAGCGCATCTTCGGGCTCGCGTTCGTGAGCACGAGGTCGACCTCGTTGATGGTGCCGCGTCCGAAGAGGACGCTGCGTGCGCCCTTCCCCTCGGAGTTCAGCGCGATCTCGTGCACCCGCCACGGCTTTCCCGTCTCCTTGACGAGGAGGAAGGCCTTCGGCCCGTGGCTCTGGTCGGGCAGATTGACGTTCACGCGCAGCACGGCGTCGGTCGGCGTCGAGGCCCCCGGCTTGAAGGACGAGTAGGTCGACGCGAGATGGCGCAGACGCGTCGAACGCCGGCCGGTCCCGGTTCCCCGCGCCCCGAGGGTGAGGCGCCGCGTCACCGTCGCGGTCGGGTAGCTGGCGCCTTCCTCGTAAAACGTGAACGGCAGCCTGTTCGCCCAGGCGAACTCCCCGAAGAGGCTCCTGAAGACGAGACCGTGCGCGTAGACGACCTTGCGGAGGCCGAGGAGTGAATACCGATCGTTGGCGACCGTGTCGGGCCCGGCCCCGTCGGTGTCGATGCTCGCCGCGGCGACGTCTTCCCAGACCTCTCGGATCAGCTCTGGGTTGGCGAGCTGGCCGGCCTCCTCCGTGAGGAAGCGCCACCAGATCCAGGCTCCGTACTCGAATCCGTCCGCGCCGCGGTCGACCGGCGTCAACGGCGAGAGGAAGGCGCTCCGGTCCAGGTAGTTGACGTTGTCGTTTACGTCGTCGGCGTACTGATCCTCCATGAACATGGCCGTCCCCTCCATCAGCCAGAGATCCTCGAACCAGTCGTAGTGGAACTGGATCGCGTGGAAGTACTCGTGCGCCGCGGTCACGTCGCGGAACCCCTGGGGCGTCTGGGAGCTCCCGAAGTTGGCGAAGTCCTCGTCCACCACGCAGTACGCGGAGACGTCGTAGTAGCGATAACTCGGCTTGAAGGCGTTCGCATCGTCCGTCGTGCAGTAGCCGAAGAAGGGCACGCGGTCTCCGCCGAGATCGGCGAGGTAGATGTCCGTCTTCCCATTGCCGCCGTTGTTCGTCGAGGTGTTGTCGGGTTTCGGGGCGAGGAAGCCGTAGTCGCCCACCTCCAGGTCGTAGACGCCGGCGAACGTGTCCAGGGTCGCCTGGACGTCCGGGGGAACGGTCGCAGGGTCGCCGTCGGCGCCCGGTGGGGCGTCGCGGTCGCCCGCGCGCTCGTCCCAGTGCACGCAGATCGGCCTCGTCGCATCGCAGAGCCTGACCACGATCGCGTTCGATTTGTAGTGGTGCTCGCCGGGGTCGCTCCTGTCGGTGGGACGCGCGAGAATGCCCAACGCGGTGGCGCGATCGGCGGGAGAGAGGTCGCGGACGCGGACTGCGAGGTCGCGCAGAATCGGCGTCGCAGCCCGTGGCGAGGGGCGCTCGACGTCTCCGAACTCCCGCCGCACGCGACCGAGTTGAAAGAGCGAGCGGGCCCGTTCGAGCGCGTACGTTGCCTGCGTCAGTCTCCCCTGGGCGAGAGCCCGGGTCAGCGCGTCATGGCCGACGGTGGTCAGAGCCGGCAACCGCTTCTGCGGCAACGCGGCCGCGGGGGCAGGGGCCCAGAGGCCGCAAAGCGATGCCGCACAGAGCGAAAAAACGGTTGTGGTCAGGCCTCGATACGTCATCTTCGACTCCGCTTCGCGTGGGAGTAGATCACGAGGGGGCCTCCTCCGGTGCGGCCGATAAGATCGCTCGGGTGAGCACCGTCGAGCAGGCTGTCGCGCCCCGGACGATCCCGGTCCTCGATCACGGCTTCGTCCGCCTCGACGATGCGATGGCGAGCGACCTCTCCGTCGTCAATGCGGCACGTGTGAGCTTCGCCCGGCGGAAGGAAGAGATGGACGATTCCGACTCGGGCCTGATTCGTTTCCTGATGCGGGAGCGCCACGGCACTCCCTTCGAGCACAACTCCTTCCGCTTCCACATCCGGACGCCGCTCTTCGTCGCGCGGGAGTGGTTCCGGCACCGGGTCGGGTCCTACAACGAGTTCTCCATGCGCTACGCGAAGGCGACCGACGAGTTCTACGTCCCCGAGCTCGAGGACGTCCGCACACAGGTCGGGAAGCCCGGCGCCTACTCCTTCGAGCCCGTCTCCGCAGAGGTCGCCCAGGCCACGCGCGACGAGCTCGCAGCCGTCTACGCGGCTGCCTACGCGGCGTACGAGCGGCTCGTCGAGCAGGGTGTCGCGCGCGAGCTGGCCCGTGCCGTCATGCCCGTCGGGGCCTACACCGAGTTCTACTGGACGGTGAACGCGAGGGCGCTCATGAACTTCGTCTCCCTGCGAGCCGCCGAGACCGCCCAGCGCGAGATTCGCCGCTACGCGGAGGCGGTCGAGGAGCTCTTCGCAGAGCACATGCCCGTCACGCACGACGCTTTCGTCGCAGCGGGACGCGTCGCGCCGTAGCATCCTCCCAAGACCGACCCAAGGAGGAGGGTGAGATGGCCTACGAGCTGCCACCGCTGCCGTATCCCTACGAGGCGCTGGAGCCGCACATCGACGAGCAGACGATGCGGATCCACCACGACAAGCATCACCAGGCCTACATCGACAAGGTCAACGCGGCGTTGGAGGGGACGGAGTGGGAGGACCGCCCGATCGACCAGGTGCTCGGGGCCCTGCTCGACATCGTCCCCGAGGAGAAGCAGACCGTCGTCCGCAACAACGGCGGCGGGCATGCGAACCATTCGCTCTTCTGGGAGATCATGAGCCCTGACGGAGGCGGCGATCCTTCCGGCGAGCTCGGCGCGGCCATCGAGGACACCTTCGGCTCGTTCGACGAGCTCCGAACGACGGTGAACCAGGCCGGCGTCAACCGCTTCGGCAGCGGCTGGACCTGGCTCATCCACGACGGGACCGGGCTGGCGGTCGTCTCGACCCCCAACCAGGACTCTCCGCTCATGAACGACGACGTTCCGCTCCTCGGGATCGACGTCTGGGAGCACGCGTACTACCTCGAGTACCAGAACCGGCGCCCGGACTATCTCGAGGCGTGGTGGAACGTGGTCAACTGGGACGCGGTGGCGGAGCGATACGCAGCCGCAATCGGTTCAGCCGCTAAATCTGCGCAGTGAGAAGCCAGGGGGCGTTGTCGCGCGCCTCCGAGATCACCCAGGCGTCGTACTCCGAGAGCTGGTAGCTCGCGGTCATGTCCACGACCGTGTGGCCCTGGACCTTGAAGCTGCCGCAGGTGGCAGCGTACTTGCCGTCCTTGGCGAGCCAGAGCACGTAGTAGTGGTCGCCCGAAAGCTGCGGGAGCCCGTCCACCTGAAGCTGGAGCCTCCAGTTCCCGGAGGGGTCGCGCTCGCCGAGCTTGATCAGTCCCGAGGCGTTTGGGTCGGCGGCCGTGGGTCGCATCTGCACGGCGGCGGTGAAGTGGGTCGAGTCGCTTCCCGTCCAGCGCCCGAGGCCGAAGAAAACGGCTGCCAGCGCGGCAGCGAGGGCGACGGCGAGGGCGACGCGCCGCCTGGTCCAGATGCGAGAAGCGCCGATCCGCTCGACCGCCCGGGTGAGGGACGCGGGAATCTCGGCGGGGGGTGGCCCGGAGGCCCGCAGGAGCGCGTCCACCCGCTCGAGCTCCGCCAGCTCATCGGGCGAGAGATCCTCGCCCACGAGCTCGCGGAAATCAGGCCGCTCTGTCACTCACGCACCTCGTCGAGCAGTCCGGCGAGCCGTCCGAGGCCCGTGCGCGTGCGCGTCTTGACCGTGCCGAGCGGAACGTCGAGGTAGCTGGCGATCTCGGCCTGGGAGAGGCCGCTCCAGTACGCGAGCTCGATCACTGCTCGCTCGCGCTCGGGCAGCTGCTCGAGCGCGGAATGGACTCGCCAGGTCAGCCAGGACTCCTCCGCCCGCTGGTCCGGGCCCGCCTCCGCGGAAGCCTCGTCGGGGATCTCGGCGACGTGGTCGCGCCGCTGACGCGCGCGGTCGATGATCGCGTGCCGGGCGACCGCGTACAACCACGCGGAGGCCGAGCCGCGTTCGGAGCGGTAGCTCCGGGCGGAGCGCCAGACCGCCGCAAACGTCTCCTGTGCGGCATCCTCCGCCCGTCCGCTGTCCCCGAGCTGCCGCAGCGCCATCGCCAGCACCGGCCGGGCGAACCGGCGGTAGAGCTGCTCGAACGCGTCGCGATCGCCACGCCCGACTCGTTCGATCAGACGGCTGTCGCTTTCCGCGGTCGCCATCGCCACAGGCATATCGCCCGTTGATACGGAGCGCAAGGGCGCTCGGTTTCAGCGAGGCGCTTGCAGGAGGCGTCCCCCGTCGACGACGAGCGTCGCGCCGGTGACGAAGCCGGCGCCGATCAGGTAGACGACGGCCGCGGCTACGTCGTCCGGCGACCCGATGCGTCCGAGAAGCGTCTCCTTGGCCCGGCGCTCCTCCTGGCCGGGCTCGACCGCCACTGGGCCGGGAGCCACGCCGCAGACGCGAACCTCGGGAGCGAGAGCGCGTGCGAGCACACGCGTGAGCATTGCCTGCGCGGCCTTGGCCGCGCAGTGAGGCGCGAACGAGGGCCAAGGCTGGTAGGCGGCCACGTCCTCGATCATCACGACGAGCCCGAGATCGGATTGCCTCAGATGCGGCGCAGCGGCCTGCGTGACGAAGAAGCTTCCCTTCGCGGTTGCCCCGAACGCCGCGTCCCATTGCTCTTCGTCGACCTCCTCCACGCCTCGCGGTTCGAAGCCCTCCGAAGCGGCGTTGACGAGCAGGTCGAGCCCGCCCAGCTCCGCGACCGCCTCCGCGACGAGCCGGCGAGCACCCTCGGCGCTCGAGAGGTCTCCCCGCCCGCGGCCCGCGGCGACGACGCGGAACCCTTCCTGCTCGAGCCGAGCGGCGATCGCATGCCCGACGCGCCCGGTGCCGCCTGTGACAAGCGCGCGGGATTCCGACATCGCGGGAACGATAAGCTCTCCGCGCCAAGCAGGAGGATGGGGAAGGGAGACGCATGGCCACCTTGGTTTTCAACCACGAGGAAATCGCGGCCCGTGAGCTCAAGCCCGAGCTGCTGGAGATGGACGGCATTTCCCGCGCGTCCGTCGAGGCTCACTACAAGCTCTACGAGGGGTACGTCAACAAGCGGAACGAGATCCTCACGAAGCTCGCCGACGTGGACCTCGGGAGCGCGAATCAGGTCTACTCGGAGATCCGGGCCCTCAAGATCGACCTCACGTTCGCGATCGGCGGGGTCAAGAACCACGAGATCTACTTCGAGCACCTCGGCGGAGGAGGGGGTGACCCCGGCGGGGCCGTCGGAACCCTCATCGAGCGGGACTTCGGCTCCATCCAGGAGTGGCGTGCCGACCTCAAGGCCACCGGGATGGGCGGCCGCGGCTGGGCCTGGACCGCCTACGACTGGGACGAGCAGCGGCTCTTCAACTACATCGGCGACGCCCAGAACACCTTCCCCATCTGGAACGCCACGCCGCTCGTCGCGCTCGACGTCTACGAGCACGCGTACTTCCTCGACTACCAGACCGACCGGGCGTCCTACATCGATGCCTTCTTCAACAATCTTGACTGGAACGTCGTCAACGGATGGGTCTCCAAGTACCAGATCGCGGCGTAAAGGCCTCGACCCCGGGTAAGGACGGGTCCATGGGGGAACCATGGGTTCCCTCATGAGGAACGGTTGGGTGTCGAAGTTCCAGATTCCGGCCTGAGCGAGTTCCTCCTTATTGCGGCCGGCTATCT
This sequence comes from Actinomycetota bacterium, assembly GCA_046728735.1. Taxonomy (GTDB): domain Bacteria; phylum Actinomycetota; class Thermoleophilia; order Gaiellales; family Gaiellaceae; genus JAIBJP01. The sequence continues at coordinate 172 of JBKPFG010000047.1, read as the reverse complement.
CCTCGGCTCCCTGCCGTGGGGTCTCTGGCTCCCCCGGCTCGTGGCAGGCGTCGACGTCCGCACGCTGGGAAGCGGCAATATCGGCGCGACGAACGTCTGGCGGACGCTCGGCTTCAAGCTGGGGCTCGCAGTTGCGCTGCTCGACATCGCCAAGGGCGCCGCGGCCGCTCTC
>JBKPFG010000220.1:0-2924 GCA_046728735.1 Actinomycetota bacterium | reverse complement strand
TTCCTGATCGGCGCCGAGATCGAGCCCTACACGACCTACAAGGGCATCGGCACCTTCCCGTTCCTCGAGTACTCGGCCAAGCACGTGCTCGAGCTTTTCCCGCAGCTCGAGCAGGCGAAGATCCTCCGCTCGTGGACCGGGCTCTGCGACCTCTCGCCCGACTACAGCCCGATTCTCGGAGTCACCGAGGCCGAGGGGTTCCTCGTCAGCTGCGGCTGGGGCACGTACGGGTTCAAGGCGGCGCCGATCGTGGGGACCACGCTTGCGGAGCTCGTCGCGACGAAGCAAACTCCCGCTCTCATTGCTCCTTTCGCGCTCGAACGCTTCTACGTGGACGCGCCCGTGAGCGAGCTCGCGGCTGCCGCGGTGAGCCACTGACATGGCCACGCACATGCCCTCCTCTCTCGAGATCGCCCAGGAGGCCGAGCTCCGGCCGATCGCCGAGATCGCCGAGGACGCCGGGCTCGAGGCGGACGAGTACGACCTCTACGGCAAGTACAAGGCCAAGGTCTCCCTCGACGTGCTCGAGCGCCTGAAGGACGTTCCCGACGGCAAGCTCATCTGCGTCACGGCGATCACGCCAACCAAGGCCGGCGAGGGGAAAACGACCACCTCGGTGTCTCTCACCCAGGGGCTGGGCCACATCGGCAAGAAGGTCGCGCTTTGCCTGCGCGAGGCCTCGTTGGGGCCTGTCTTCGGGATCAAGGGCGGCGCCGCGGGCGGCGGCTACGCCCAGGTCGTGCCCATGGAGGACCTGAACCTCCACTTCACCGGCGACATCCACGCGATCGGCGCCGCGAACAACCTGCTCGCGGCGATGGTCGAGGCCCACCTCCTGCATGGGAACGAGCTCGGCATCGATCCGCTCACCGTCAGCTGGCGGCGCTGCGTCGACATCAACGACCGCGCCCTGCGCTCGATCGTCGTCGGGCTCGGCGGGCGAGCGAACGGCTATGTCCGCGAGACCGGCTTCGACATCACCGCGGCCTCCGAGGTGATGGCCATCCTCGCCGTCGCACGCGACCTCTTCGACCTGCGCAAGCGCCTCGGCGCAATCACGGTCGGCTACACGTGGGAGGGGGAGCCGGTGACCGCCGAGCAGATCCGGGCCGCCGGCGCGATGACGGTGCTCCTCAAGGACGCGATCAAGCCGAACCTCGTCCAGACGCTCGAGGGCCAACCCGCGTTCGTCCATTGCGGCCCGTTCGCCAACATCGCGCACGGGAACAACTCGCTCGTCGCCGATCTCGTCGCCCTCAAGCTCGCGGACTACGTCGTCACGGAGAGCGGCTTCGGGTCGGACATGGGCATGGAGAAGTTCCTCGACATCGTCTGCCGGGTGGGCCAGATCGAGCCGAGCGCGATCTGCCTCGTCACGACCGTCCGGGCGCTCAAGCACCACGGTGGCGAACCCGACGGAGGCGTCGAGGCCGTCGAGGCCGGCGCGGCGAACCTCCAGCGCCACCTCGGCATCGTCTCCGAGTTCGGCCTCAAGGCCGTCGTCGCCATCAACCGCTTCCCGGGCGATCCGGACGAGGAGGTCGACGCGGTGCGCAGGCTCGCCCTCGAGGGCGGCGCGCACGCGGCAGAGCTGAACGAGGCCTTCGAGCGCGGGGGCGAAGGCGCCGCCGCTCTCGCGGAAGCTCTCGTGGACGCCGCCGACGCGGGCTCTTCCTACGCTCCGATCTATCCCCTGGACGCGCCGATCCCCGACAAGATCGAGGCCGTCTGCAAACGCGTCTACGGTGCGGAGGGAGTCGTCTTCCTGCCCGCGGCGCAGCAGAAGATCGAGCAGTTCACGGCCAACGGCTTCGACAAGCTCCCCATCTGCATGGCGAAGACGCACCTCTCCCTCTCGCACGACCCCGGCCTCCTGAACGCGCCGACCGGCTTCACCGTCACCGTGCGCGACGTTCGGGCCTACACCGGGTCAGGCTGGCTCGTGCCGCTCCTCGGCGACATGCAGACGATGCCCGGGCTCGGGGTGACGCCGGCCGCGTTCGACGTCGACATCGGCGAGAACGGCCGCACCGTCGGGCTCTTCTAGGCCGCGCCGGCGAGCGAGTCGACGCACCAGCCGAGATGGAGCCTGCGTGCGTACGTCCTCGCCCTGGCACTCGCCTGGGTGGCGTCGGCGACCGAGTTGGTGATCGCCTGAGCGCCGAGCCCACCGGAGATCGCCCTGACCTCTCCCTGCACCTCGGAGAGCAGGTCCTCCATTGCGACCACCATGGCCGCGTAGTTCGACCGAGCGGCCTTCGGCGGGCGCACTCGCTTCAGGTCGCGGACGAAACGGGTGTACGCACGCACGCGTGCGCGGGCGTGGCCGAGCGAGGTGAGCGGCAGCACGAAGTCGGGGATGTCATTGCCGCAGATCTCGTTGACGCGATCTCGGAAGGACGTCAGATCCGGCTTGCTCTTGGTTGGAGACTTGGAGCGCCTCGAGAGCGTGAAGCTTGCCGCGCTCCGATCGAACATGCTCGCGTAGGCGTCCTCGCCGGCCTGCGTCGTCACGTACGTGAGCACGTACTCGTAGCCCCTCGAGACCACGCTCCACTGGGTCATCGAGAGCACGGGCCGTCCGCCCAGGGGCGACCGGATCCGGAACCTGGTTCGCAGCTTGAGCGCAGGCCGACCGCCGATCCGGACGCGCCATTCCTTCGTCCGCCCGACGCGATTCGGTAGCAAGGCAAGCGCTTTCCGATCCCGGCGCCAGGCTTCCTTCGCGGAAACCGAGACTCGGGCGCTCAGCACGCCCATGTTCGTGACGAAGTGCTCGCGCACCGCGATGGTGCGCGACTGCTGGCTCGTGTCGAACGCATGGAAGCCCTCCTTCGTCTTCACGGCCCGCCGGGTCTGGGCGACGAGCTTGGCGAAGGCGGGATCAGAGCCGGCGACGTCGACCTTGCTTCCCACCTGCTCCC
>JBKPFG010000051.1:0-4099 GCA_046728735.1 Actinomycetota bacterium | reverse complement strand
ACGAACGAGCTCGTCGGTCCCCCAGCGGCGCCAGGCGCGGTCGGGCAGGCGGTGCAGCAGTGGGTCCCAGGTGAAGAAGGTCGAGCCGCCGGGAGGCAAGCGCACGCCTCGGACCAGCGACCCGGCGGCAGGGCTTCCGAGCACACGGGAGTCACGCCAGCGGATCTCGTGCTGCCGACTGGGCGCGAAGCGCACCCCGGCCGAGAAGGGGCTCGCAAAGCCGCAGGCGACGGCCGTCAGGAGGATCAGGCAGAGTGGGCGCACCGATCCGATACGGGAACCCCTGAGGCGGCGGTCCCCGTACCTCGACCATGGGCCTCGAGATCCTCCTCTCAACGCTCGCGTTCGCCACCTCCGCCCCGACGCGGAGCTCAGAGGTGATCGGTCATTCGTCACAGGGTCGTGCGATCCGGGTGCACAGGCTCGGAGACCCCGGCAGCTCGCGGAAGGTGCTCGTGGTCGGCTGCATCCACGGAAACGAGGACGCGGGCGTGGCGATCACGCGCCGACTGATCAGCAAGACACCGCCGGCGGACTTCGACCTCTGGGTCGTGAACGTCGTCAACCCGGATGGGCGGCGCCTCGGCCTCCGCCAGAACGGGCGCGGAGTCGACCTCAACCGCAACTTCGGCTCGGAGTGGATCCCGATCGGGAGCCGCTGGGATCCCGAGTACTCGGGCCCCTACGCCTGGTCGGAGCCCGAAACGCGGACCGTCCGCCGCCTCGTTCGCCGGATCCACCCCGACATCACGATCTGGTACCACCAGCCCCAGACGATCGTGCGGGCCTGGGGACAGAGCGTGCCTGCGGCCCGCAAGTACGCGCGCTTCGCGGGCATGACGTTTCGCCGCATCCGGTGGCCCAACGGCACCGCGCCCAACTGGCAGAACCACCGCTTCCCGAGAACGAGCTCCTTCGTCGTCGAGCTCGCTCCGGGCGCGCTCGGCGATCGGCGGGCCGCGCGCCACGCGTCTGCGGTCATACGGCTCGCGAGGACGCTGATCCCTACCCCTCGCGGGTAGGAGGGTTTGGCGGAACGTCGCTCGTCGCCGGGACGGGACGGTCGTCTCCAAGCGAGGACGCAGGGAGCCCCGTGTCATTCTGAACGCGGATGCGTGGGGGCGACTCGTCAATTTGAACACGGACGCGTGGGGGCAAGCGGCGCGCCTCCGGCGGCACAGCCGATGTTTCGTCAAACCCTTCTAGCAGCCGGCACCTGCGACGAAGTCATGAACTCGGCGCCGGCCGCCTTCATCTCGGCAAGTGCTCGCTCGGCGTCACCCGGCTGCACCTCGACGGGGCGGATCGCATCCTCGACGACGACGACGTCGAGGCCCAGCTTCCGCGCGTCGAGGACGGTGTTCTTCACGCAGTACTCGGTCGTCAGCCCGGCCACGAAGACTCGATCGACGCCGTGTTCTTTGAGTACCTCCGCCAAGCCTGATCCGTGGAATCCGGAGTAGCCCTGGCTCCGGCGGTCCATGCCCTTGTCGAGGAGGATGTCGATCTTTTCGCGCTCGAGATCCGGCTGAAGCTCGGCCCCCGGGGTCCCCTGGACGCAATGAACTGGCCAGATCGACGGAGGATCGGTTCCCTCCCATCTCTCCGGGTCGACCTCGACGCCGATGAAGGAGCCATGGTCGGGGGGATGCCAGTCCCGCGTGGCGATGACCAGGTCGAAGGAATCGAGCAGCTCGTTGATCGGGCCGGCGATCAGATCTCCTTCGATGACCGGAAGCGCGCCGCCGGGGCAGAAGTCGTTCTGGAAGTCGACGATGAGCAGAGCGTCCACGTTTCGAGTCTAGACTCGCCGTGGACCCCGACCGCGCGCCGGCGCGTATCTCATTCGTGGACTCCCAGCGCAATTCCGGCCGTATAGTCGGCAGGCGATGCCGCGCGCGGGCCGCGACGAACGCGCCTGGGTGCGGGGCGCCCAGGCGGGATCCGCCTCGGACCTCGAGGCCCTGTTCCGCAACCATTGGCCGCGTGCATACCGCGCGGCGTATCTCGTCGTCCACGACGCCGCCGCCGCAGAGGACATCGCACAGGAGTCGTTTCTCGCGGCCGTGAGAGCGCTTGACACGTTCGATCGGCGCCGGCCCTTCGGCCCGTGGCTGCACCGCATCGTCGTCAACAGGTCGATCGACTGGGCACGCGCCCGCTCCCTGCGACGGGAGGTCGGTGACGACGCGCTCGCGGCAGCCGAAGCCCGGAGCGAGGCCCCGGTGCAAACGCTCTCCGCAGGCGTGACCGCCGCCCTGGCGGCGCTTCCGCCGGATCAGCGCGCGGTCATCGTCATGCGCTACCTGCTCGAGTACTCGCCGGGCGAGATCGCGAAGATGCTCGGGCTGCCGCGGGGCACGGTCAACTCCCGCCTGCGCCGCGGTCTCGACGCGCTCCAAGGGCGGATCACGAAGGAGGAAGCGTGAACGAGGAAGAGCTCGGCCGGCGGCTCCGCGGCGAGCCCGCTCCCGGTGAGGAGGAAGCCGGCGCGCGGGCATGGTCGGTGGTGCGGGCTGCCCACGTCGAGCGGGCGCGCGTCCCCTGGATCGAGCGCCATTCGCGTCTCGTGATCGTGCTCGCGGCCCTGGCAGCCGTGGCGGTCGCAGCCGTGACGCCGCCCGGGCGGGCCGTGGTGGACACCGTCCGCAACTCGGTCGCCGAGGAACCGCCGCCGGAGAACGCCTTCGACCGGATCCCCGGCGGCGGCCGTCTGCTCGTGCTCTCCGCCTCGGGCCCCTGGGTCGTCCACGAGGACGGGTCGAAGCGCCTGCTCGGCCACTACGGGGACGCGGCCTGGTCGCCGCGGGGCCTTTTCGTCGTGGCGACGCAGGAAGGGCGGCTCGTCACGCTCGACTCGGACAGCGGCGACGTCCGCTGGTCGCTCTCCCGCTCGGAGCGAGTGGCGGACCCGCGCTGGTCGGGCGGCGGTCTCGACACCCGTATCGCCTACCGGGCCGGTTCGTCGCTGCACGTCGTCGCCGGCGACGGCGCGCCGGACTCGGTGCTCGCAGACGATGTGCCGCCGGTGGCGCCGGCCTGGCGGCTGGGCTCCCACGTGCTGGGCTACGCGGGAAGGGACGGGCGCATCCACGTCGTCGACGTGGACAGCAGTCGCGAGCTCTGGCGAACGCCGCGGGTCGAGGGAGTCCGCGAGATCTTGTTCGACGGCAAACGCGTGCTCGCCGTGACGGCGAGAGAGATCTGGGTCTTCGGCCCGCAGAAGCGGGCGCTGTTCGAACGTGTCGCACGCGGCCACACGATCCTGAGCGTCGCGCTCGGGCCCTTCCACGGCGTCGTCCTCGCCGACTACGACGAGACTGCGGACGCCACGGAGCTCATCGTGCCGAGTTGCTCCACGTCAGGCGCCTGCACGCTCGTCCCGGACATCCACGCGTACCGAGGGGCCGGCCGTGTCGGCGACCTCACGAGCTCACCTGACGGCCGCTGGTTCGCGGCTGCCTCGCCGGATGCAGATCAGTTCCTCTTCTTCAGACGACTGCCTCGGCTCGGAAAGGTGGTTTCCGTGTCCGACGTCACCCGCGAGTTCGGCCCGAGCGGGACCGGCGCCGAGTCGTTCCCGAGCATCGCCGGCTGGGCGCCTGACGCACCGTGAAACGCGCCCTCGTGGCCGGAGGAGCGGCGACGCTCATCTGGGTCGCGATCGCCAACAGCCTCCCGGTCAAGCAGGCGCGAGCCGCCGACTGGTCGCAACCAAAGGCCATCGGCACGCCCGGGATCACCGCCACGTATCCCCGCGACTGGCACGCCACCATCCAGGCCGGTCCGTCGCTCGCCTTCGCGTCTTTCAGGCTGCCGCCCGACTGGTGGCTGGAAGAGCAAAAGACGATCCCGGAGGGAGGCGTCTTCGTCTGGCTCTACGTGGCCGGACCTTCGTTGAACAGCTTTCCGAACAGACCCGATCATTTCGAGCTTCGCGACGAAGACCGCCACTTCATCTCGTGCGGCGTGGAGTTCGAGGGCTGGAACGTGATCTTCGTCGACCACAGCGTCACGGTGCAGGCGTTCGTCGGACTCGGTCCCGGCGCACGAAAGTCGGACGCCGTGGAGCTCCTCGACCGCCTGACGATCCGCCGCA
>JBKPFG010000180.1:0-9135 GCA_046728735.1 Actinomycetota bacterium | reverse complement strand
AACGGACAGCCGGCCGCGTCGTCGGGCTCGAAGTCGACATTCGGCTGCTCGGCGCCCGGACGCCGAGCGCGAGCAGGTGCGATCACGACCCAGCGCCCAGAGACGGGGTCGCGGCGAAGCTCGGGAGGGGTACCCTCAGCGCTCAGCGCGCTCGAAGAAAGGCCGGAAAAGGTCCAGCGGCAGCGGCAGGATCAGCGTCGACGAGCGTTCGGAGCTGATCTCGAGCATCGTCTGGAGGAACCGGAGCTGAAGCGTGATCGGGTTCTCACTCATGACGTTGGCCGCGTCCTTCAGCTTCTCGGAGGCCTGGAACTCTCCCTCGGCCGCGATCACCTTGGCCCGCCGCTCCCGCTCGGCCTCTGCCTGGCGGGCCATCGCTCGTTGCATCCCACTCGGGATCTCGACGTCCTTGACCTCGACGATCGAGACCTTGATTCCCCACGGCGAGGTGGCCTCGTCGATGATCTCCTGCAGGATCGCGTTGATCTTGTCGCGCTCGGAGAGGAGCTCGTCCAGGACGTGCTGGCCGAGGACGCTCCGAAGCGTGGTCTGCGAGATCTGCGATGTGGCGACCATGAAGTTCTCCACCTGCACAATCGCCTTCTCGGGGTCGATGATCCGGAAGTAGGCGACTGCATTCACCCGCACCGGGACGTTGTCCTTGGTGATGACCTCCTGAGGCGGGATGTTGAGAGTCACCGTGCGCAGGTCGACACGAACCATCTTGTCGACGACTGGAATGAGGAAGAAGAGCCCGGGCCCCTTGGGGGGCGAGTGGAGCCGGCCGAGCCGGAAGATGACGCCTCGCTCGTACTCCCGAGCGACGCGGATGGACGCCGACACCAGGAAGAGGAAGATGACGACGACTGCTGCGATCGCGATTAGTGCGGCGGTCATGCGCGGTGCATCCTATGCCGTGACCGGTGCAGGCGCAGGCTCCGCCGGGCTGACGTCGAGCACGAGGCCGTCCTCGATCCCGTCCACTCGCACGGTCGTGCCCGGCCTGAGCGCCTCGCCGTCGGTGCGCGCTTGCCAGAGCTCGCCGTGGACGGAGACGAGGCCGGCGGGGTCAAGCGCCCGGCGGACGACGCCGAGCTGTCCGATCAGCTCGTCCTTGCCCGTGACGGCCGGGCGCCGGCGGGCTTGCAGGATCTTCGTCACGGCGAAGACGACGCAGAGGAAGAGGGTGCTCGCGATCGCGAGGGCGACCCAGAGCGAGACCTGGTAGTGCGGGCCCGCGGGGTCGAAGAGCATCAGCGAGCCGACGACGAAGCACGCCGCTCCCGCCAGGGCGAGAGCGCCATGGCTCATGACGAACGGCTCGGCTGCGAAGAAAGCCGCGGCGAGGAGCATGAGGAGCACACCGGCGGCGCTCACCGGCAGCACCTGGAGCGCGAAGAAGGCGACGATGAGCGAGATGGCGCCGAACGTGCCCGGGAAGATCAGCCCCGGGTTGAAGAGCTCGATCGTGATCCCCAGCACCCCGAGGGAGAGCAGGAGGACGATGATGTTCGGGTCGATGATCGTGTCGAGGATGCGCTTCCAGAAGGACATGTGGATCGTCGTGATCTCCGCATCCGCCGTGTGGAGGACGATCCCCTTCGGCTCGACGCGCATCCCGTCGATGTCGTCGAGGAGGGTCGGCAGGTCCGGCGCGATCACCTCGATGACGTTCATGTCGAGCGCTTCCTGGGCGGTGAGGTTCGACGCCTGGCGGACGGCCTTCTCAGCCCAGTCGGCGTTGCGCCCGTGCGTTTCGGCCAGGCTTCGGATGTAGGCGGCCGCGTCGTTGATCACCTTGCGGCGAAGGTCGCTGGGGATGTTCCCTCCGCCTGTCGAGATCGGCGTGGACGAGCCGATGTTCGTCTCGGGCGCCATGGCCGCGACGTCGGCGGCCATCGTGATGAAGACGCCGGCCGACGCTGCGCGCGAGCCGGGCGGATAGACGTAAACGATGACGGGAACCGGTGACGCGAGCTCTTTCTTGATGATGTTGCGCATCGAGCTGTCGAGGCCCCCGGGCGTGTCCATGAGGATCACGACCGCGTCGTAGCCGTCTTCGTTCGCCTGGTCGATGGCTCCGGTCAGGTAGTCCTCGGTGACCGGGTTGATGTCGTTCTCGAATTCGACCGCGAGGACGCGAGGCTGATCGGCTGCGACGGCCGTCTGGGCGAGCGCCAAGCTGACGAGGAGGACGCCCGCGAGAGCAAAAAGTGCCCGCAGCCACGGCATTTCCGACTGTAAGAATTCTATCAGGAGGGGCTTTTCGGTCTTGAGGCCCCGGCAGGCCTCCGGCACCCTGCGGAGAAGGCTCCGCCACCGCAATGACCCTCCCCCGGGCCCTTCTCGCCGTTTCCCTCCTCGCGCTTCTCGGTGCATGGCCGGCCGCTGCCGGAGTTCGCCTGGAGGAGCGCAACGAGCCCGTGCGAGCGCTCACCCACGGGGAGCGCGTGCGCAGCGCCCCCTTCGGATTCGACATGGTCGGGTTCCACTGGCGCGGACCCGGGTCGGTCTGGTTCCGAACCCGGTCGACCGACGGCTCCTGGAGCGGTTGGCAGCCCGCCCGGCCGGAGGCGGAGGACGTTCCCGACCGGAATACCGGCGAGGGACGCGCCCGGCCTGGCTGGAAGCTCGGCAACCCCTACTGGACGGGGCGCTCGGATGCGATCCAGTACCGCCTGGCGGGGAAGGTGACGGCGCTCCACACGTACTTCATCCGCAGCCCGGTGGAGGCGATCGACCAGCCGCTGCGCGTCGTTGCGCGGGCGACCCGTCCGACCATCGTCACGCGTGCCCAATGGGGCGCTGACGAGTCGATCGTCCGCGCGCCTCCTTACTACGCCGATCGCCTGCGCTTCGCCGTCGTCCATCACACAGCCGGCACGAACTCCTACACCGCTGCGGAATCTGCCGCGATCGTGCGCGGGATCCAGCGCTATCACATCCTCGCCAACGGCTGGAACGACATCGGCTACAACTTCCTCGTCGACAAGTACGGCCAGGTGTTCGAGGGTCGTGGTGGGGGGATCGCCAGGAACGTCGTCGGCGCCCACGCGCAAGGCTTCAACACGGGCTCGACCGGCGTTTCCTTGCTCGGCACGTACAGCTCGAGCCCGATCTCCACGGCGGCTCGCTCGGCGCTCGTGAAGCTTCTCGCCTGGCGCTTGGACGTCGCGCATGTCGATCCGCGCGCCGGGTTGACCTGGATCTCGGGTGGGAATCCCGAGTACCCGGCCGGGACGCCCGTCAAGTTGCGGACGATCGCGGGCCATCGGGACACAGGGCCGACGAGCTGTCCCGGAAACGCGCTCTACGCCGAGCTCCCGGCTATCCGCCGCTCGGTCGCGGCTCGCGGCCTGCCGAAGCTCTACGACCCCGAGGTGTCGGGGAGTCTGGGCGGGCCCGTGCGCGTCACGGGCAGGCTGTCGGAGGCCCTCGCCTGGAAGGTGACGATCAGGGCAGTCGCCGATGGCTCGACGGTCGCGACGGGCACCGGGGCGGGGACGAACGTGGACTGGATCTGGGACGCGACCGACACCCCTTACGGGGACTACACCTACACGGTCGAGGCCGGCCCCGACGTCCGGCCCTGGACGGCCCGCGTGCCGGGCCCGCCGCCGCTCGCACTCGAGTACCTGCGCGCCTCTCCCTCAGTCGTGACGCCCAACGGGGACGGTGTGGGTGAGAGCACGGACATCTCGTTCTTCCTCACCACGTCCGCCTCGGTGACGGCCGACGTCGTCAACGGCTCGGGTACGAGCGTACGGCGACTCGCGAGCGCCCGCTCGTTCGGCGCGGGAACGAGGCACCTGCACTGGGACGGCCGCGACGGCGGCGGGTCACTCGTGCCCGACGGCAACTACTCGCTCGAGCTCACGGCCGAGTCTCCGGGCCAGTCGGACTCGAGCTCCCGGGCGATCGTGGTCGACCGCACGCTCGGATTCCTGAATGTGCAGCCGCGGGACTTCTCGCCCAACGGAGACGGTCGTCTCGATACGGCCGGCGTGACCTTCACGCTCGCCCACGGGGCTCGGGTTCGCGTGCTCGTTCTGCACCGCGACACGCGGATCGCCACTCTGGAGCCGGCGAGCGATCTCTCCTCCGGGCCCAAGTCGTTCATCTGGGACGGAAAGAACCGGTATGGATCACGCGCTTCCGACCGGAGCTACCGGATCCGCGTCGAGGCCACGACGTCGCTGGGGACACGCGTGCTCTCGAAGCCGGTGCGGCTCGACACGACCCCTCCCAGGACGCGGATCGTCGGCGCCTGGACCGATGGTCGGCGCACGACCGTCACGATCAAGCTCAGCGAGGCGGCGTTGCTCAAGATCTGGTTCGGGACCTCTCCGGTGCTGTTGCTGAACGCGACGGCAGGCACTCACATCGTCTCGAAGTCGGGTGTCTTCAGGATCGTGCAGGCGCGGGCTGTCGATGCCGCGGAGAACGCGAGCGCCAAGGCGCGCGCCCGCGTCCGGCGCCGTTAGGTAGGAGGGTCTAGCGCTCGAAGAGAACTTCTCCGCTCTCGATAGTCCGCCGCTCGCCGTCTATCTCGACCTCCAGGCGCCCGCGCCGATCGATGCCGATCCCGACACCGGGCTGGCCGTCGACGTAGATCCTCCGGCCGCGCAGGAAGTCTCGCGCGCCGAGTGTGTCGTAGAGGGCTTCGAGCCCGCCCTCGACCCAGCGGTCGTAGTCGGCTTCGAGAGCGCCGACGAGGTCGGCGAGCAGCGCGGCGCGCACGCGGCGGACCCCGTCCGAGGTGTAGAGGGATCCGGGCGCGACCCGGGTCTCGGTCGGGAGCTCCTCCCGCGTCTGGTTGACGTTGATCCCGATTCCGACGACGACCGTGCCCTCGGCCGCCTCGGCGAGCACACCCGCCACCTTGCGGCGGTTGACCATCACGTCGTTCGGCCACTTGACCTGGACGGCCAGGTCAAGCGCGCGCTCGACCGTCGCGGCCGTGGCGAGCCCTGCCACGAGCGAGAGCTCTTCTTTCGCCCGCTCGGCAGGTGGCCGGAGCAGGATCGAGCAGAGGATCGCCGTGCCCGGGGGTGTCTCCCACTCCCGTCCCTGCCGTCCTCGTCCCTTCGTCTGAACGTCGCACGCGGCGACGGCGCCCTCGTCCAGGCTCCGGTCCACGAGCTGCTGCGTGGATTCACAGGACTCCTCGTAGCGGTAGGGATGGCCGAACCGTCCCTGGAGAAGCGGCTCGACGACTTCGGGAGCGAGCGAGTCTGGGGTTGGCACGAGCGCATACACTAAGGCGTCGTGCAACCGATCGAAGCCCAGCCCCGTCTGTACGAGCGGAGTGGGTATTCCGGATGTAACTACCTGCGCGCGAGCGACGCCGAGCTCGTGCGGAGAGCGACGAGCGGCGACTCGCGCGCGCTGGACGCGCTCGTCGAGCGCCACGCGCCCAGGGTCAACCGGCTTGCCTCGCAGCTCCTCGGAGACCTGGAGGAGGCTCGGGATGCCGCGCAGGAATCGCTCGTCAAGCTCTGCACCAAGCTGCGCCAGTTCAGGGGGGAGGCGCAGTTCACGACGTGGTTGCACAGGCTGGTGGTGAACACGTGCCGCGACCGCGTCGCCTTCCAGCGGGTCCGGCCGACGGAGCCGCTCGTCCTCGAGGAGCAGGCAGCGGACGAGGAAACCGATCCGTCCCGCCTCGCCGCGCTCGCCGATCTGCGCCACGACGTGGCCGAGGCGCTCTCCCGTCTCTCGCCCAAGCAGCGGGCGGCCGTCGTCCTGCGGGATTCGTTCGGTCTCTCGTACGCGGAGATCGCGCATGCGGCGTCGATCCCGGTCGGAACGGCGAAGTGCTACGTCCATCGCGCCCGCGCCCGCGTCAAGGCGCACCTCGAGGAACTCGCGAGCGCATGACCACAAGCCTCGGCCGGGCGGAGATCGAAGAGATCCTTCCGCACCGAGATCCTTTTCTGCTGCTCGACGAGGTGGTCGAGCTCGAGCCCGGCGCGCGGGTGGTTGCCCGCAAGCGCGTACGCGAGGACGAGTGGTACCTGGCGGGCCACTTCCCCGGCCGACCGATCATGCCGGGGGTGCTGATCGTCGAGGCGATGGCCCAAACCGGTGCGGTTGCCGTCCTCGCCGACGAGGCGAATCGGGGCAAGCTCGCTCTCTTCGCCGGCATCGACGACGTCCGCTTCAAGCGCATCGTCGAGCCGGGCGACGAGCTCGAGCTGACCTGTGAGCTCGAACGGGTTCGCGGGCCGATCGGCCGCGGCAAGGCGACGGCGAAGGTCGACGGCGAGCTGGCGGCACGCGGCACGCTCACCTTCGCCGTGACAGACGGGTAGGCACTAGGCAATGCTCGCGAACGTCTCGCGGAATGGAGCGATCGGCATCACCGGCGTGGGCTCTTACGTGCCCGACCGCGTGCTGACGAACGACGACCTCTCCAAGCTCGTGGACACGTCGGACGAGTGGATCACCGAGCGCACGGGGATCAAGGAACGGCGTGTCGCGGAGCCGGACCAGGCTGCCAGCGATCTCGCTCTCCCCGCGGCGCGGCAGGCGCTGGCGGCCGCCGGCCTCGACGCCGGCGACATCGACCTCGTCGTCGTCGCGACGGTGACGCCGGACATGTTCTTTCCGTCAACGGGATCGCTCCTGGCGTCGGCGCTCGGTGCCGAGGAGGCCGGCGCCTACGATCTCTCCGCAGGCTGCACGGGCTTCATGTACGCGCTCGCTCAGGCCTACGGCGCTCTGGCCGGCGGGCTCGCGGAGAACGCGTTGGTCGTCGGCACGGAGACGCTCTCGAAGATCACGAACTGGCACGACCGCACGACGTGCGTCCTCTTCGGGGACGGCGCCGGCGCCGTCGTGCTGCAGCGCGTCCCCAGGGGCGGTTTTCTCGGCTTCGAGCTCGGCTCGGACGGCGAGGGTGGCAAGGAGCTCTCCATTCCCGCCGGGGGCTCGCGCCACCCGGTCTCGGCGGAGACCCTCGCGCCGGAGATGCACTTCCTGCAGATGAACGGGCGCGAGGTCTACAAGTTCGCGACCCGCATCCTCGTCACCTCGGCGGAGAAGCTCCTGGAGGAGTGCGGTCTGACGGTCGACGACATCGACCTCTACATCCCGCACCAGGCGAACAAGCGCATCATCGACCACGCCGCTGGGAAACTCGGCATCCCGGCGGAGAAGATCTTCGTCAACGTTCAGAGGTACGGAAACACGTCGTCCGCCTCGATCCCGCTCTGCCTGGCCGAGGCGGTTGCGGACGGCAGGCTGGAGAGAGGGACGCGCGTGCTCATGACGGGGATGGGCGCAGGCCTCACCTGGGGCTCCGCGTACACGATCTGGAACGACGGGCAGGCGGCATGAAGATCGCCTTCTGCTTCCCGGGCCAGGGCTCGCAGGACGTCGGCATGGGCCAAGCGATCGCGGCCGAGTATCCCGAGGCCCGCGTGGTCTTCGACGAGGCCTCGGAGGCCGTCGGCTTCGACGTGGCACGCCTCTGCTTCGAAGGCCCGATCGAGGAGCTGACCCGAACGGAGAAGCAGCAGCCCGCGCTCGTGGCAACGTCGATCGCGTGTTTGCGAGCGGTCCAGTCGCTGGGCGTCAAGCCGGACTTCGTCATCGGCCACTCAGTTGGCGAGTACTCGGCGCTCGCGGCCGCCGAGGCGCTCGCGGGCAAGGATGCGCTCGCCCTCGTGGGTGAGCGGGGCCGCGCGACGGCGCAGGCGGCCGAAGAGCGGCCCGGGGCGATGGCGGCGGTGCTCGGGCTCGAGGACGCGGTGGTCGAGGAGCTCTGCGCCGGGACCGAAAACGTGTGGCCCGCCAACTACAACTGTCCGGGGCAGGTGGTCGTCTCCGGAGAGAACTCCGCGGTCGACCTGCTGCTCGAGCGAGCCGGCGAGGCCGGCGCGCGCAGGACGGTCAAGCTCCGGGTGAGCGGTGCGTTCCACAGTCCGCTCGTCGAAGGTGCGGCCGAGCGACTACGACCTGCACTCGAGTCGGTGACGTTCAGCGAGCCCGCGACCCCGTTCATGTCGACCGTCACCGCTCGCGTGGAGGACGCCCAGCGGCTCGTGGACCTCCTCGTCCAGCAGCTGACGGGGCCGGTCAAGTTCACCCAGGCCGTCCGTGGGCTCGTTCAGGAAGGCGTGGACATGTTCGTCGAGATCGGCCCGGGCCAGGTGCTGAGTGGCCTCCTGCGGCGCTGCGACCGCTCGTTGAAGACGATGTCCGTCGGCGACCCCGAGTCCCTGCGCCGCTTCCAGGAGGCGCTCTCTGCCGCCTAGCGGCTTCGGATCGTTGGAGGGCAAGGTCGCCCTCGTCACCGGTGGCTCCCGCGGGATCGGCGCTGCGATCTCCCGAGCGCTCGCGGAGGCCGGAGCGAAGGTGGCAGTCAACTACCGGTCGGGGGAAGACGCCGCGGAGGCGATCGCGGGCGAGATCGGAGGCCTGGCGGTGCAGGCGGACGTCTCCAGCCCCGAGGAGGCCCAGGCGCTCGTCGAGAGGGTGGAGGGCGAGCTCGGCGACGTGGACGCGCTCGTCAACAACGCCGGCGTCACGCGCGACACGCTCATCGCCCGCATGAGCGACGAGGACTGGGAGGCGGTCATCGACACGAACCTTCGCGGAACGTTCAACACCTGCCGGGCGGTGGCTCGCAAGATGCTCCGCCGCAAGACGGGCTCGATCGTGAATCTCTCGAGCGTCGTCGGCATGCATGGGAACCCCGGCCAGGCGAACTACGCGGCGTCGAAGGCGGGGATCATCGGCCTGACGAAGGCCCTCGCGCGCGAGCTCGGCTCGAGGGGGGTGCGGGTGAACGCGGTCGCTCCCGGCTACATCGCCACCGAGCTGACGGACGTGCTGAACGAGCGGCAGCGCGGGCTGATCCTGCAGAACACGCCGCTCGGCCGCCTCGGTGAACCGGAAGACGTGGCGGGTGCGGTACGTTTTCTCTGCTCAGACGAGGCCGCTTTCATCACGGGCGAGGTGCTGCTCGTGGACGGCGGCTTGGGGATGTAGGGAGAGGAAGCCTTTGAGTACGAACGGAAGACGACGCGTCGTCGTGACCGGGGTAGGGGCTGTCACGCCGCTCGGAAACGACGCCGAGACATTCTGGAAGAACCTGACCGCGGGGGAGAGCGGTGCTGCGCCGATCCA
>JBKPFG010000179.1:0-6211 GCA_046728735.1 Actinomycetota bacterium | reverse complement strand
GGTCACTCTTCGAGAAGACGGTGCCGATCCGGTCGCGAGCCGCGAGCACGGCCAGGACGCAGGGAGCGTTCGTAGCCGGAGGCTACCGGCGCGACCGAGGACACCGCCGGGCGATGCGGCGCAGCGGCCGGGCGCCACAGGGTGCGAGAAGAGGGGCCGCGTGACATGAAAATCGCGGTCTGCGTCAAGGAAGTGCCCGATGCGTCGGCGCCCAAGCGAATCGATCCGCAGACGTTCAGGCTCGACCGCAGCGTTCCGGGGGCCCTCAACGAGTTCGACACCCACGCGCTCGAGGAAGGCCTGCGCCTCAACGAGCAAGGCGGAGACGGGGAAGTCGTCGCCCTCCTCATGGGCCCTTCGAAAGCGGGCGACTCCTTGCGCAAGGCTCTGGCGATCGGGGCCGACCGGGCCGTGCACATCGCGGACGATGCGCTGGCCGGCTCCGATCTCGTCGCGACGGCCAAGGCGCTCGCCAAGGCGCTCGAGCGTGAGAGCCCGGATCTCGTCCTCTTCGGCCAGCAGTCCGCCGATGCGGACGGCGCCGTCCTCTGGGCCGCCGTTGCCGATCGCCTGCGGCTTCCCGTCATCTCACAGGCGGCGAGCCTCGAGCTTGCCGATGGGAAGGCGAAGGTCAAACGCCAGACCGAGTACGGCTATGACGTGATCGAGGCGCCGCTTCCCTGCGTCGTCGCCGTCTCGGATGCGATCAACGAGCCTCGCTACCCGTCCCTGAAGGGGATCATGGGGGCGAAGAAGAAGCCGCAGGACTCGCTCGCCCTCTCGGACCTCGACCTGGGCCCGGACGAGGTGGGGGAGGCCGGATCGCGTACCGAGGTCTACGCGGTGGGCGAGCCAGCCGCACGAGGCGAGAGCCGCCGGATCGAGGACAACGGCGACGCCGCCGAGGCGATCCTCGAGTACCTGACCGAGAAGAAACTGGTCTAGGCATGCCCACGCTCGTCTACGTGGAGGATCACGATGGGGAGCCCGTCAAGGGGTCGCTCGGCGTCCTCTCGAAGGCCGCCACCCTGGGTGACGACGTAGCCGCCGTTCTCTGCGGTGCGGGCGTCGAGAAGGTCGGCGAGCAGGTCGGAAGGCACGGAGCCAAGCGGGTGCTCGTCGCCGACGACCCCGCCCTCGAGGCACCCCTCCCGCAGCCGCGGGTCGACGTCCTCGCGACGCTGATCGAAGCGGAAGGTTTCGACACGGTCCTCTTCGGGGCGTCCGTTCTCACGGCGGACGTCGCGGCAGGCCTCGCGTCACGCCTCGACGCAGGGCTCAACTGGGACCTCGTCGATCTCGAGGAGCAGGACGGGAAGCTCGTGGGCAAGCGCCCGGCGCTCCAGGACTCCGTCCTGCTCGACGTCGGCTGGAAGAGCGAGCCGCGTCTCGCGCTCATCCGTTCCGGGACCTTCGAGCCGGCAGAGAGCGGCGGGTCCGCGGAGGTGAGCAAGGTCGAGGTCAAGATCGGGGACTGGTCGCAGCAGGCGAAGATGCTCGAGCAAGCCCATGAGGAGAGCGAAGGCCCGTCGATCGAAGACGCGGAGGTGATCGTGGCCGGCGGGCGCGGCCTGGGGAAGCCCGAGAACTTCTCGCTCGTCGAGGCGCTGGCCAAGGAGCTCGGCGGCGCGGTCGCGGCCACTCGAGCCGTCGTGGACGCGGGGTGGTACCCCTACGCGAGCCAGGTGGGCCAGACCGGGAAGACCGTCGCGCCGAAGCTCTACATCGCCTGCGGGATCTCTGGGGCGATCCAGCACAAGGTGGGCATGCAGAGCTCCGGCACGATCGTCGCCATCAACAAGGATCCCAATGCGCCGATCTTCGAATACTCGGACCTCGGCGTCGTCGGAGACGTGCACGAGATCGTGCCCAAACTTACGCAACTGATCAAAGGGAAGCGCGGAGCGTGAAACAGCTGCAGAGGAAGAAGGAGGTTCATGGGGGAAACATGGTTTCCCCCATGCTGGAGATCGTGCCCAAGCTGATGGAGCTCGTGAAGCAGAAAAAGGGCGGATGATGGTCAGGCCCGCGGATTTCCCGCCGCCGTTCGACCCGGAGGAGTTCATCGCGGAGCCCTCGGACCCCGCCGAGGAGCGGATCGACGTGGGCGCGCTCGTCGTCGGCGCCGGCCCGGCGGGGCTCTCGGCGGCCATCCGCCTCGCGCAGCTCGTTCAGGAGCAGCCCCGGCTCGGCGAGCGTCTGGGCGAGGTGCCCATCGCGGTCGTGGAGAAGGGGAAGGCGCCTGGCGCACACCTTCTCTCGGGCGCGGTCGTCAACCCGCGAGCCTTCCGCCAGCTCTTCCCCGGGATGCATACGGAGGACATGCCGTTTCGCTCCCGCGTCGAACGCGAAGGCCTCTACTTCCTGACCTCGAAGCGCGCCCTTCGGCTACCGGCTCCTCCGACGATGTGGAACCACGGCAACTACGTCGCCTCGCTCGCGGAAATCGGACGCTGGCTCGCCGAGCGGGCCGAGGAGCTGGGCGTCACCATCGTTCCCGAGACGACCGCCCGCAAGCTCCTCGTCACCGGTGGTCGAGTCGTCGGGATCCGCACCGGCGACCGGGGCCGCGGCCGGGACGGAGAGGAGCTGCCCAACTTCGAGCAGGGCTCGGACATCAGGGCGCGAGTCACGATCCTGGCCGAGGGAACGCAGGGCCATCTGACAGGGGTCGCCATGTCACGCTTCGGCCTTGCGTCGAAGCCGCAGGTGTGGGCCCTCGGAGTCAAGGAGCTCTGGGAGGTGCCACAGCCGCTCGTCCGCGTCATCCACACCATGGGCTGGCCGCTCCGGGGCGGCCGGAAGTACCGCGAGTTCGGCGGCAGCTTCATCTATCCCCTGGACGTATCACATGTCGCTCTCGGCATGGTCGTGGGGCTCGACTACACCGACGCAACTCTCTCCGTTCACGATCTGCTCCAGGAGCTCAAGGGGCATCCGTTCGTCCGCCGCATCCTCGAGGGCGGGAAGCGCGTGGCCTGGGGGGCGAAGACGATTCCGGAGGGCGGCTTCCTCGCTCTGCCGGACCGCTTCCACTTCCCCGGCGGCATGATCGTCGGCGACGGAGCGGGGCTGGTGAACGTCCCCGCCCTGAAAGGGATCCACTACGCGATGCGTTCGGGGATGCTCGCCGCCGAGACCGCTTTCGACACGCTGCGTCCCGGCCGCACCCCGTGGGAGCCCGGCGCCCTCGAGCCCTACGACTCCGCGCTCCGTGAGAGCTATGTCTGGGAGGACCTCCAGCGCGTCCGCAACCTGCGGCCGGCCTTCAAGTACGGCTTCGTGCGGGGTTCGCTGCTCGCCGGGGCTGCTCTGAACTCGCTCGGCAAGTTTCCGCCCGGCGACCTCTCCCTGGAGAGCGACGCCGAAGTCCCCGTCTTCGTCGGGAGCCGCGACCGCGGCTACCCGCGGCCGGACGGGAAGCTCTCCTTCGACAAGCTCTCGAGCGTCTACCTGTCGGGAAACAAGACGCGGGACGACGCGCCGAGCCACGTCCGCGTCGACGACAAGGTGCGGCGCGAGGTGGCCGAGACCTGGGTGCACATGTGCCCGGCCCAGGTCTACGAGGTCACGGGCGATGCCAGCCCGGCGGGGAACGTCGTCAGGGTCGAGGTCACTGCATCGAACTGCATCCAATGCGGCGCGATCTCGGCGAAGGGCGGTCGCTTGACGCCGCCCGAAGGCGGGGACGGGCCCGAATACAGCCTCATGTGACGACGCTTCTGCGGACGCCGCTGCTGCGCTCGACGGCCCTCGGTGAGGCGTTCGGCGGCACCGCCTTCCTCAAGGCCGAGCTCTTCCAGAAAACCGGCTCCTTCAAGCCAAGAGGGATCCTGGCGAAGCTCGCGTCCCTCTCTCCACAGCAGAAAGAGCGCGGTGTCATCACCGTGTCCGCCGGAAACGCGGCAGCGGCCGTCGCCTACGGCTGCATGCTCGAGGGGGTGGACTGCCTCGTGGTCATGTGGCAGGGCACGAGCGATATCAAGGCTGCCGCAGCGCACGGCTACGGAGCCACCGTGGATCGCGAGGCGGCGGGGCCGAACGAGGCGTTCGCACGGCTCGAGGAGCTCCGCGCCTCCACGGGGCGCGTCTCCGTCCATCCCTTCGACGACCCTGTCGTCATCGAAGGCCATGCCAGCCTCGGCCGCGAGATCGTCGAAGACTGCCCCGAGACCGAGGTGATCGTCGCCCAGGCAGGGGGAGGGGGCCTCGTCGCGGGCCTGGCCGTCGGCGCCCCCGGCGTCAGGGTCGTCGCGGCAGAGCCGGAAGGGTCGAGGGCGCTGCACGAGGGGCTCGCGGCGGGCCACCCGGTCTCGGTCCAGCCAGACTCCATCGCCGATGCGCTCAACGCGCCCATCGCGGGCGAGAACACCGTTCGGGTCTGCGCCGAGCACGGAGTGGAGTCGGTTCTCGTCACCGAGGACGACATACGGGCCGGTTTCCGCTTCCTCTACGAGCGCGCGAAACTCGCGGCGGAGCCCGGCGCGGCGGCCGGAGTGGGGGCGCTGCTGGCCGGAAAAATCGTCGGCCTGGAGGGGAAGATCGTGGTCGCCGTTGTCTCGGGAGGCAACGTAGCCGCCGAAATAACGGCTGCTATTCTCAAAGGAGAATGAAGCCGGACATCCATCCCGAATACGTTCTCGCAACCGTGCGCTGCTCGTGTGGCGCCGAGTTCCAGACCCGCTCCACGAAGCCCGAGCTGCATGTCGAGATCTGCTCCGAGTGCCATCCGTTCTACACGGGCAAGCAGAAGCTGCTCGACACCGGCGGGCGGGTCGAGCGCTTCCAGCGGCGCCTCGAGAAGGCCGGCCGCGGCAGCGCCGACTAGAGGCTCATGAGTCAGCCGATCGGAGGCCAGGCAGTCCTGGAGGGCGTCATGATGCGCGGCCCCTCCGCCTGGTCGGTCGCGGTTCGCAAGCCCGACGGGGTGATCGCCGAGGTCAACAAGCCGATCGCCTCGGTGCTCCTACGCCACCGCTGGCTGCGGATCCCTGTTGTGCGCGGCGTCGTCGCTCTGGGCGAGTCGCTCGCCATCGGCTTCCGCGCCCTCGCCATCTCGGCCAACTACGCGGCTCAGCAGGAGGGTGACGAGAGCGAGGTCCAGACCGAGCTCACACGGGGACAGTTGCTCTTCGCGTTCGGGATCGCGATCGGCTTCGCCCTCCTGCTCTTCAAGGTCTCGCCGGCGCTGATCACCAACTGGCTGCCGATCGAGTCCACCGGGGCCTTCGTCGTCGTCGAAGGCCTCATCCGCGTGGCGATCTTCGTCGCCTACCTGCTCCTCATCTCGCTGCTGCCGGATCTGAAGCGCGTCTTCCAGTACCACGCCGCAGAGCACAAGGCGATCAATGCCTATGAGAGCGGCGAGGAGCTCGTGCCGGAGCGCGTGGCGAGGCACAGCCTTCTGCACGTGCGCTGCGGGACCGCGTTTCTCCTCTACGTCATGGTCGTCGCCATCTTCGTCTTCGCCTTCTTCGGACGGCCGGCGTGGTACTGGTTGATCGCCTCGCGGATCCTCCTGCTTCCGGTGATCGCGGGGATCGCCTACGAGATCATCCGCTTCGCGGGCAAGCACTCTCGGAACCCTGTGCTGCGGCTCGTGCTCGCGCCCGGCCTCTGGCTCCAGCGCCTGACGACGCGCGAGCCGACGCTCGACCAGATCGAGGTCTCCATTCGGGCGCTCCGCGAGGTGCTGCGCCTCGAGGGCCGCATCACCCCGGAGGAGCGCAAGGTCGAAGTAATGGCCTAGCCAGCGGCGCCCCAGAGGCCCTGGCTACGTGCTCGGAGAACCCTCGGGGTAGCGAGGGAGCCCGTCGTCGGGGAGCTCGTCCCAGGGCGCCCGCGAGTCCACGTATGTGTGGAACTGGGGCCGGATGCCGGGGTCGCTGTCGAGAGCCCCGATGCGGATCGAGATTTCGTGGCCTTCCGGCCACCACGCGCCGAAGAGGCTCGAGCCGCACACCGAGCAGAACGCTTTGACGGCGGCGTCGTCGGCCGGGCGGTACACGCGGATCAGCTCCTCGCCGCTCAGCAGGCGGAAGCCCTCGCGGGGGACGCGCACCATCGTCAGGCCGAAGGTGCCCGAATGCCTGCGGCAACGCGAGCAGTGGCAATGGCTCGAGCGGACGAAGGGCTGGGTGACCTCGAAGCGCACACCTCCGCAGAGACAGCCTCCGGTGACGGGCGAATCCACGCTGAGAGTGTAAGGGCG
>JBKPFG010000074.1:0-12250 GCA_046728735.1 Actinomycetota bacterium | reverse complement strand
CAGAGGAACGCCGCCGCAGCCGAGGCGAAGGCCGAGGCGACCGCGCTCCAGGCGCTCGTCGACGCGCCTGTCGCGCGCTTCGTCCTCGATGCGAAGACCGACGGGCCCGCGGCCCTCGCCGCGCTGTCCGGCGCGACCGGGATCTGGCTGACTGCGCCTGACCAGTCACGGGTGATGGCAGGCCTCGCGGCGCGACCCGCGATCACCTCCGCCATCCACGATCGGTGGGCGTCGGGCGCCAGTGCGCTGCTGCTGGACAATGCCGCGGCCGCAGCCATCGGGCCCACGATGACCGCCGACGCGACGCCGCCCAGCGACACGAGCGGGCTCGAGGAGGCATCGTCGGTCGACTTCCTCGTCGACGGTGTGACGCTTGCGCCCGGGCTCGGCTGGCTGTCTGGCGTCTCGGTCGAGCCGAGGCTCCTGCCCGATCGGCATTGGGGCCGGCTCTACAACCTGCTCCGGGCCGCGCCGGCCCGGCTCGCGGTCGGCGTGGACGTGGGCACCGCGATCGAGCTTGGGTCGAGCGGTCCCGTCGCACGTGGCTCGTCGACCGTGGTCGTCCTCGACGGGCGTTACGGCTCCTTCGGGATCGGCAGCAACGGCGCCGTCAGCGCCCGCTGGGTCCTCCTCGACAGCTACGTCGACGGAGACACCGTCGGGCCCTAGTTCGGGCCGCTATCACGGCCCGGGTCGCCTGAGACGGCGAAAGCCCCGCACTCGCGGGGCTTTCCGATGGAGGCGCATACGGGATTCGAACCCGTGCTACCGCCGTGAGAGGGCGGCGTCCTAGGCCACTAGACGAATGCGCCCGGCGAGCCACAGGGTAGCGAATCGGAAAAAGCAAGCGGCGACCTCGCGGCCGCCGCTCAATCTGCGTCGGGCATGCTGGCGGTCATTCCCCGAGCCGCAGGAGGACGTTGATCCTCGGGGGCATTGTCGGCCGGGGAATCCGTTTCCTAAAGAGGAAAAGTCTGGATGCCGAAGAAGGAACGGGGCGGCGCCAGGCCGCAAGGCGTCGTTCCTCTCCTCAGCGAGGGCCGTCTCTCTCGGGCGGCCCTCATTCCTTTCAGTGAAAAACCCCGCGGGTGCGGGGCTTTTTGCGAGGCTGCGGGGCTAGGACTCGAACCTAGACTACCTGATCCAGAGTCAGGCGTCCTACCATTAGACGACCCCGCAGAGCCCGGCCATTGTAGCGGCGGCCCCGGGCCGGCTCAGAGCTCGAGCCGGTAGAGAGGGATGAGGCTCTTCTCGGCCTCGGTGTCGATCCTCGCGATCACCTCGACGTACGGCTCGAGACCCGAGCCGCGGAGCTTCGCCTTCAGGAGCTCGTCCACCTGGTAGACGCCGGAGGAATTGTTCATCGTCACCTCGATCAACACGGGGGTGCGCTCGCCGTCCTTGATGGCGACCTCTTCGATCGCGGCAGCCGAGAGCGAGTGGATCGACACCCGGCCGTGCTCGAAGGGGATTCGCGACCTGCCCTTGGCCATGTCGAGGGCGTCGGCCACCCGCACGATCCCGGCTTCGAGCGTGAGGGGCTGCCCGTCCTCCCGGTGGCTCGTGATTGCGCCGAGCACCTCGGAGCTGATGACAGTGAGGTCGGGCTCCTCGTAGAGGCCTTCGAGCAGCTCGTGCAGCTTCGGGTCGGCGAGGAAGAGGCTCCAGTCCTCGTGTCCCTCGCGGTGGATCGACATTCCAACGCAATGAAGGAGGGCGCCGAGAACGACGACGATCTCGGCGTCGTCCCGGGTCATGCCGTAATCGCGTACGACGGCAGGCTCGACGCCGTGCTTCGTCAGCTGTCTGAGGAGCTTGAGGGCGATGTTGGCGACGATCTGGATGTGCACCCACGAGTGGTCGTTGATCTCGAGCCGTTTGACCGCGTTCACGTTCGAGACGTGCCACCAGGCCTTCAGCTCGAGGTCTGTGTTGACCCGCTCGAGCAACGCAGCGAGCTTGCGGTTGGCCCGCGGTGGAACGCGGATTCGCATCTGAGCGACGGCCTGGGCGGGAGTAAGCCGGGTTTCCTCTTCCGCCTGCTCGGAGACCGGCTCGTCGATCCGCTCCTGTGTCTCCTTGTCCAGTTCGGCCATGGCTTAGGCGGCGACCGGCGCCGGCTCCTCGCCGGTTTCCTCCAGGCCGCGGAGCTCGAAGTAGGTGAGCGTCCATGCAAGGGCCGCGAATGGTGAGGTGAGCGTGGAGCTGATGAGGTTGCCTAGGGGGCCCTGGATGTCCTGGTCGAGCGGAGAGAGCGCGGCGCCGACCGCGATTGCCACGCCGATCAGGATGAGCACGGTGAGGAGGATCACGCCGAGAACGCTCCAGCCGTAGCCGCGGACGAGCTGGCTGCTGCGATCGAGTGAGGCGAAGAGGCCTCGATTTTCGAGCACGATCACCGGCACGAGCAGGATCCAGCGGACCAGCAGGAAGAAGAATCCGGCCAGCAGAAGCACCCCGGGCAGGATGAACAGGAGAAATCCGAAAAAGATGATGAACGCGCTCACGATGAGCACGATCGTGATCGCGACCGCGGCGATGCTGAGGATGTTCATCCGGGGGCGAACCCGCGCGATCGTCTCCCGAATGGAGAGATCTGCACGTCCGTCGCGGACGTCGTCGATCGCGACGACGAGCGCCCCCTGGAGCCAGAAGACGCCGGCGATCAAGATGAACCCGGCGATGAGGGCTCCGAAGTCGCCCAGCAGGATGATCAGAACCAGGGTGAAGAGCGCGATCAGCGCGTAGACGATGAAGGCGATCGAGATCAGATGGCGGAAGTGGGCCCGGTACAGCTCCCATGCCCGACCGATGACGGCGCCCGCCGACACGTAGCGAACAGACTAGATCAAGCCGCCGTAGCCGCCCAATCGCCGTAGAGCGAGAGATAGCGGCCCGCGCGGGCCACGAGCTCCTCGTGCGTCCCCTGTTCGACGACCCGGCCGTGCTCGAGGACGACGATGAGGTCCGCGTTGCGGATCGTCGAAAGGCGGTGGGCGATGATAAATGCCGTTCGCCCCGAGAGGAGGCGTGCGAGCGCGAGCTCGATTCGGCGTTCCGTCCCGATGTCGACGCTCGAGGTCGCCTCGTCGAGGATCAGGATGCGCGGGTCGGCGAGCAGGGCGCGCGCGAAGGCGACGAGCTGGCGCTGGCCGATTGAGAGACGGCTTCCGCGCTCCGCGACCTCGGTGTCATACCCATCCTCGAGGTCGACGATGAACTCGTGCGCGCCAACCGCCTCGGCCGCGGCGACGATTTCCTCGTCAGACGCGGAGGGGCGACCGAACGCAATGTTCTCCTTCACCGTCCCGGCGAAGAGGAAGCCTTCCTGGGGCACGATCCCGAGCTGACGCCGCAGGCTCTCCTGCGTCACGTCACGCAGATCGTGGGCGTCCACCATGATGCGTCCCTGGCGTGGGTCGTAGAAGCGGGCCAGGAGCTTCGCGATGGTCGACTTGCCGGCACCGGTGTGTCCGACGAGGGCGACGGTCGTTCCGGGCGCGACGGTCAGGTCGATCCCGTGCAGGACCTCCGGTCCGCGTCCGTACGCGAAGCGCACGCCCTCGAACGCCACCCGTCCCTCGATGGGCGGGAGGTCGAAGGCGCCGCTCTTGTCCTCGATCTCAGGTTCTTCGTCCATCACGTCCATGATCTTGTCCAGCGCGGCTGTGGCCGAGAGAAACGTGTTGTAGAGCTGCGAGAGCTGCTGGACGGGGTCGAAGAAGTTGCTCAGGTAGAGCATGAAGGCGAGGAGCGTGCCGATTTCGATCGAGCCGGAGAAGAATCGGTGGGCTCCATACGCGAGCACGACCGCCGTCGCCGCTGTGGAGAGGAAGTCGACGAAGGGGAAGTAGAGCCCGTTGGTCACGACCGTGACCTGGTTGGCCTCGCGATACTGCGCGTTGACCTCCCTGAAGTGGCGCTCGTTCGCGGGCTGGCGCGTGAAAGCCTGGACGACCCGCATGCCGGCGATGTCCTCCGCCAGGGTGGCCGTGACGAGCCCCAGGCGTTCCCGCACCGCTCGGTAGGCGCGCGACGAGATGGCGCGGAAGATCGCCGTCGCGACCGCCATGAGAGGGAAGACGGCCAGCGTCGCCAGCGCGAGCTTCCAGTCGAGGAAGAAGAGGATGATCGCCGTCCCACCCAAGATCAGCGTGTTCTGGAAGAGGCTCGTGACCCCGTCGGTGACGAGCTGGTCGAGTGCCTCGACGTCGTTCGTCAAGCGGCTGATGATCACTCCGGCCCGGTTGCGCTCGTAGAACCCGAGCGAGAGGCGCTGCAGGTGGCGAAAGAGGGTGTTGCGGAGGTCGGCGAGGATCCGCTCGCCGGTCCAGCCGGTGAAGTACGTTTGCGCCGAGCTCGCCCCCCAGTTCAGGAGGGCGGCGACGAGGAAGACGATCACCACGATCACGACCGTGCGGTACTCCTGCTCGCGGATTCCGTCGTCCAGGGCGAGCGTGGCCAGGTAGGGCGGAGCTAGCCCAGTGAGGGTCGCGGCGAGGAGGCTCGCGATGGCGAGGGCGGTACGGAACTTGTAGCGCCTGGCGAAGCGGGCAAGCGTGGACACCCGCCGGGCCGTGCGCCGCCACGACCAGTCAGAGACTTCGGCTCCCCGCTGCATCGTGAGGTGGCTGCCTGGTTGCCAGACCCTCACGAGCGACCCCTTTGAATTACGCGCGCGGGGATGGGAAACCCACCTCCCCAACCCGACGGCGTGAGCCTAACTCGCGAATTCGCGCCCGTGGCGCGCGCTCTGCGCCGAAACCGAGTCGTCACGCAGTCGCCTCGAGCCGCGCGATGAACTCCTGTTCGATCAACCCGTGCTCGTAGATCTCGCGATAGACAGGGCTCGTCTCCGCCAGCTCGCCCTGCGTGCCGCGCGCCGCGATTCGCCCGTGGTCGAGGACCACGACCTCGTCGGCAAGCGAGATCGTCGAGAGCCTGTGGGCGATGATCAGGGTTGTCCGGCCCTCCATGGCCTCGCGCAGCCCCAGGCGGATCTTCGCTTCCGTCGTCGCGTCGACGGATGCAGTCGCGTCGTCGAGGATCAAGATCCTCGGGTTCGTGGCGATGGCCCGCGCGATCGCGATCCGCTGCCGCTGTCCGCCCGACAGCGTGATCCCGCGCTCGCCGATCACGGTGTCGTAGCCGTCGGGGAGCTCCGCGATGAACTCGTGTGCCTGCGCCTGGCGCGCCGCATGCTCGATCTCCTCGTCGCTCGCGTCGGGGGCACCGAAGGCGATGTTCTCGCGCACCGTGGTCGAGAAGAGGAACGGATCCTGGGAGATGACCGCGATCGCGCGCCGAAGCGAGGTCAGCTTCACGTCCCGCACGTCCGCCCCGTCAACGAGGACCCGACCGGCGGTCGCATCGTAGAACCGCGGTACCAGTGCGGTCAGAGTGGTCTTTCCGGACCCCGTGTGACCGATGACGGCGAGATTCCGCCCGGGAGCGATCTCGAGATCGATCTCGTGGAGCACGGGTCGCGCCGCGTCGTAGCCGAAGGTCACGCCCTCGAACTCGACTCGGCCCTCGCCGGGAGGAAGGTCGATTGCGCCAGGTCGGTCGGAGATCTCCTCGGGCTCGTCGAGCACCTGGAAGATGCGCTCGCCGGACGCAGTCGCCCGCTGCGATTGCCCGATCCACATGCCGAGCATCCGCAGCGGCATGATCAGCATCGAGACGTAGAGGTTGAAGGCGAAGAACTCGCCGACCGTCAGCTGGTCGTGCACGACCATCCAGCCGCCGACGAGGAGGATGGCGGCCTGGGCGAGGAGGGGGATGAACGCGAGCAGCGGGACGTAGAGCGACCGCTGCCGGTTCGCGTCGATCGTGCGGCTGAACACGGCCTCGGACCGCCGCGCGAACTTCTGCGCTTCCTCCTCCTCCTGGGCGAAGGCCTTGACAACGTGCACGCCGACGATGTTCTCCTCCGCCACCGTCGCCACGTCCGCCATCTTCTGCTGGACGTCGCGCAGGATCGGGTGGGACACGCTGCTGTAGCGGTACGCGAGCGTGATGAGTACGGGCGCGATCGCAAGTGCGATGAGCCCAAGGCGCCACTCCGTCCAGAACATGATCGCCGTCGCGCCGACGATGGTGAAGAGGTTCTGCGCGAAGAAGATGAGCCCGTAGCCGAGGAAGAATCGGACTCCCTGCAGGTCGACAGTCGCGCGCGACATGAGCTGGCCCGTCTGATGCCGGTCGTAGAAGCCGAAGGAGAGCCGGAGCAGATGCGCGTAGAGCGCGTTGCGCATGTCGAACTCCACGCCCAGGGCCTGCTTGCCGGAGATGAAGCGACGCCCGACCAGCAGGAGCGCTTTGACCGCTCCCAGGGCGACGCCGATTCCGACGAGGATCCAGACCATGCGCTGGTCGTGCGCGCGAATCCCCTCGTCGATCACGCTCTGGGTCACACGCACGAGCCCGATCGACGCCGCCTGCGAGCCGGCGGCGAGGACGATCGAGACGACGAGCGACCAGCGGTAGGGGCGAAGGAAGCCGAGCAGGCGGCCGAAGATCCGCAGATGAGGGTGTTTCGTGGTGGCCTGCAGCACCTCATTCGAGTCTAGCTGTGGCCTCCCAGGCCCCTTCTATGCTGGTTCGGTGAACCTGCCGCTCGAGTCGGTGCCCAACCTGTCCGAGGGTCGCGATGTCTCGACGCTGGCCGCCTTGAGAGAGTCGATGTCGAGCCCCGCACGTCTGCTCGACGTCCATTCCGACACGGATCACCATCGATCGGTCTACACCCTCGTCGGTTCGAGTGGCGAGCTCGTCGAAACACTGACCGCAGGGGTTCGGTGTGCGGTCGAGCTCATCGACCTGAACCTGCACGAAGGGGCTCATCCGCGCGTGGGAGCTGCCGACGTCGTCCCGCTCGTGCCACTCGAGCCCGAGCACGAGCCGGCGGCGAGAGAAGCCGCTCTAGAGCTGGCCGACAGCCTCGCCGAGCTCGAACTGCCCGTCTTCTTCTACGGGCGCCTGACGGAGGATCGGCGTGAGCCCGCGTTCTTTCGCGGCGGTGGGACCGACGAGCTCCAGCGCCGGATCGATGCCGGCGAGCTCGACCCGGATCGGGGCCCGCGCAAGCTTCATCCGACCGCGGGCGCCGTGCTCCTCGGCGTGCGCCGTCCCCTGATCGCCTTCAACGTCAATCTTCGGGCGGAGAGCGTCGAGATCGCCCGGGAGATCGCGCGCCTCGTGCGCGAGCGAGACGGCGGCTTCCCGGGAGTGCGCGCGCTCGGCCTCGACCTTCCGACTGCTGGGCTCGTTCAGGTGAGCATGAACGTCACCGACTGGGAGGCCGCCGCCCTGCACGAGATCCTGGAGCGGATCGAGGCCGAAGCCCGAGCTCGGCAAGCAGAAGTCGTGGGGAGCGAGCTCGTCGGTCTCATGCCGGCAGGCGCCGCCGTCGAGGCTGCGGGCGCGGTTCTCAAGATCGACGGCTTCGATTCGAGCCGCGTGCTCGAGCTGCGTCTGCTCGGCGACTGAGAGCTGTCGCGACCGCGAGGCCGCCGAGCCCGATGACCGGGGCGGCGAGACCTGCGACCACGAAGACCGGACGCGGGTCGACGATCGCGAAGAGCGGCGCGACGAAGAGGAGGCCGGTCGCGTGGGCGCCTCGATGGACGAGCGAGATCAGGCCCATGACACGACCCAGGGTCTGGTCTGGAACCTGCTCCTGCGCAGCCGAGTTGACGAGAACGATCGCGGATCCTTGACCCACTCCCGCGCATACGGCGCCGACGAAGGCGACGGCAACGGACCCTGCGAGACCCATGAGCAGGTAGGCGGGAAGATACAGGCACCAGGCGAGCAGGCTCCCGCGCGCCTTGCGTCGCAGCGGATGGCGAGTCAGGAAGAGGCCCGCAGTGACCGAGCCGAGCGCGTAGCCGACCATGACGAGCGAGAAGCTGCTCGCTCCGCCACCGAGCTCGTTCCGGATCAGATCGGGCACGCCGACCATCCACGTCCCCGACTCGATCGTGATCGCGACTCCGACCGCCGCGACCGCGACCGCGAGAACCGGCAGCAGTCGGAGGGCGGCGAACCCGGCCTGCACCTGCGCCCACGTCGTCCCCTCGGGCTGGATCACCGCCTCGCGCACCTGCAGACGGGCGAGCAGGATCGCAGAGAGGAAATAGGACGCGGCGTTGATGGCGAAGAAGGCGCTCAGCGGCATGAAGGTGAGCAACGCGGCCGCCAGCGCCCAACCGCCGATGCCGACCGCATCGCCGGTGGCGCGAACGAGCCCGTTGGCCTGCTGGACGCTCTCGCGCCCGACGAGCCCCGGCAGGAGCGCGCCGTAGGCCGGGTCGAAATAGCTCGTCGCCGCGGTGAGGACGAACGCTGCGCCAACGAGGGCCCAGAGAGGGAGGTGGCCGGCGAGCCCGGCCACCGCCACGGGGACGAGAACCGCCCCGCGCACGAGATCGGCCGTGATCATCGTGCGGCGGCGCTCCAGCTTGTCCGCGAGCAGGCCCCCGTGGAAGCCGAAGATCAGCGCCGGCACGCTGTCGGCCAGGCGAACGGCGAGCACGCCCAGCGGCCCTGCGGTCTCGAGCGCGAACCACATCAAGGCGATGTACTGGAACGCGTCCCCGAGCTCGCTCGAGACCACGGCCCCGTACGCGACGCGAAAGTCGCGCACCCGGAGCAGCTGCAGGCCGCGCGTCGGCGCGGCTTCTCGCGTCGCGTCAGAAGCGATAACCGAATCGCTCGATGTCGCGCTGGAAGACCCGCTCGACGATGCGCTCGGTTTCATGGCCGTAGAGCTCCCGGTAGGAGGCAGGTCGCTTCGATCTGTTGACGTGCGGAACCGGCACCGGCTCCGCTCCTATCCTCTTCAGGAGCTCGGCAACCCCGGCGTCGATCTCCTCCGCGCGGCCGATGATGTCCGCCTGGCGCCCCGGCGCGGTCAGGTAGTCGAGCTGCGGCGTCCGGAACTGCTCGAAAGAACCGGACTCGATGTCGCGGATGAAATCCTCGAAATCGTCGAACCCGGCTAGATAGCGCCACAGCGGCCGGCGAAGGAAGTCTCGATGTGGGTGATTCGGAGGCCGCTCACTCGCGCTCCGAACCATGGCCCACCACGAGACGAGGCGGTCCCAGGGGTTGCGAACGAAGCCGGCGATGAGATAGCTCTCGAGCTCGGGGTAGGACGCCAGAGCGGCGCCGAGGGACTGGTGTCGCGGATAGACCTCCTCGAGGTCGGGGCACACGCCGCGCAGCGCATTTCGGATGCTGATACCCCCCGTCTTCTGCACGTGGATGAAGACGAGTCGACTCGAATGCGAGATGAGCACGCTGGACCGCTCGCGACGCTACCACGCCCGCCAAGTGGCGATGCGACGTCGCCTGAGCTCGAGAGCCGCGCGGCGGCGACCTGCCGGAGGGAGGACGCGTTCTAGACTTGGCGTCGAGATGGCGGTGACCGCGGCGGTGGCGCTGAACGGGGATGAGCTCACGATCGACGACGTCTGGGCCGTCGCCGTCGAGAGGACGCGCGCGGAGCTCTCTCCGGAAGGTCGCGACAAGATGCAGGCCGCCCGCGCCCTCGTCGAGCGAGCCGCCAGCCAGGAGCACACTTACGGCATCAACACCGGCTTCGGCCGTTTCGTCGAGAAGACGATCCCGCGTGAGCTGACCGAGGAGCTGCAGCTCCGCCTGATCCGAAGCCACGCCTGCGGCGTCGGCGATCCCTATCCGGACGAGGTCGTGCGCGGTGCGATGCTGCTGCGCGCCAACACGCTCGCCAAGGGCTACTCGGGCGCCCGCGTGGAGACAGTGGAGCTCCTGCTCGAATGCCTCAACCGCGGTGTTCTTCCCCTCGTGCCGAGTCGAGGATCGGTGGGCGCGTCGGGCGATCTCGCGCCGCTTGCCCATCTCGCTTTGCCGCTCGTGGGAGAGGGCCGGGCGACGTTCGAAGGGGAGACCGTCTCCGGAGCAGAGGCGCTCTCGCGTGCCGGCCTCGAGCCGGTGCGCCTGAAGGCGAAGGAGGGTCTTTCGCTCGTCAACGGCACGCAGTTCATGGCGGCTGTCGGCGCCCTCGCGCTCGTGCGGGCGAAGCGTCTCGTCAAGACGGCGGACATCGCCTGCGCCGTCTCGCTGGAGGCCCTCCAGGGCTCGCGCGTCAGCTTCCTGCCCGAGATCCAGGCCCTGCGACCCCTCGAGGGCCAGTCCCGCGCGGCCGCGAACGTGCTCCGTCTCGTCGAGGGCTCCGCGATCATCGAGGCGCACCGTTGGTGCGACAAGGTGCAGGACGCCTATTCCTTGCGCTGCGCGCCCCAGGTGCACGGGGCGAGCCGCGACCTGCTCCGCTATGCCGAACAGACCCTGGCGGTCGAGCTCAACTCGGCGACCGACAATCCACTCGTTCTCGTCGAGCAGGAGGAGCTGGTCTCCAACGGAAACTTTCACGGGCAGCCCGTCGCATTCGCGCTCGATTCCATCGCGATCGCGCTTGCGGAGCTCGCGTCGATCTCCGAGCGGCGCCTCGAGAGGCTCGTGAACCCGTCGCTCTCGGGCCTGCCCGCCTTCCTGACCCCCGACGGCGGGCTCAACTCAGGGTTCATGATCCCGCAATACGTGGCCGCCGCGCTCGTCAGCGAGAACAAGGTCCTCTGCCACCCGGCGAGCGTCGATTCCATCCCCACGAGCGCCGGACAGGAGGATCATGTGCCCATGGGAAACGCGTCCGCACTCAAAGCCCTGGTGGTGCTCGGCAACGTCGAGCGAGCGCTTGCCATCGAGCTCCTCGCCGGTGCGCAGGCGATCGAGTTTCTCGCGCCCCTCGAGGGCGGAGCAGGCGTCCGTGCAGCCCGCTCCTTCGTCCGAACTCTGTCGGCTTCGGTCGAGGAGGATCGGCCACTGGCCGAGGACATCGAACGGGTCGCCGACGCGATCCGCTCCGGAGAGCTCGTCGAAGCCGTCGAGCGCGAGGCCGGTGAGCTGTCGTGAGCGTCCGATCTCTGGAGAGCACCGTCGAAGAGCTCTGCGGCGATCTCTCCCGCATCCGCGCGCCTCGTGGGCAACCTCTCCACGCGCGCTCGTGGCAGACGGAGGCCCCCCTGCGCATGTTGCTCAACAACCTCGACTCCGAGGTGGCTGAAAAGCCTGAGGAGCTGGTCGTCTACGGCGGCTCCGGGAAGGCCGCGCGGAGTCACGAGGCTCTCAAGGCTCTCGTCCGCTCCCTGCTCGTCCTCGGCGAGGACGAGACGCTGCTCGTGCAGAGCGGGAAGCCCGTGGGTGTCTTCCGCACGCATCCCGGGGCGCCGAGAGTCCTGATCGCCAACGCGCTCCTGGTCCCCAAATGGGCGACGTGGGAGGAGTTCCGGCGGCTCGAGGCGCTCGGGCTGACGATGTTCGGCCAGATGACGGCCGGCAGCTGGATCTACATCGGCACCCAGGGGATCCTCCAGGGGACGTATCAGACCTTCGCGGC
Source organism: Actinomycetota bacterium (assembly GCA_046728735.1). Lineage (GTDB taxonomy): Bacteria > Actinomycetota > Thermoleophilia > Gaiellales > Gaiellaceae > JAIBJP01. The sequence goes on along the minus strand of JBKPFG010000074.1, from coordinate 807 downwards.
CGCGGGCGAGACGCATTTTGGGACGCCCGAGCTCAAGGGGAAGACGATTCTCACCGCCGGGCTCGGCGGCATGGGCGGCGCCCAGCCTCTCGCGGCGACGCTGGCCGGCGCCGCCACGCTCTGCATCGAGGTCGACCCGACTCGAATCCGTCGCCGGCTGGAGACGCGCTACCTGGACGAATCGACCGACTCGCTCGACGACGCAGTTGCGCGCGTGCGCGAAGCGGCCGCGGAAGGACGGCCGCTCTCGGTCGGCCTTCTGGGCAACGCGGCCGAGGTCGTGCCTGAACTCGCTCGTCGCGGGGAGCACTTCGATTTCGTCACCGACCAGACGGCCGCCCACGATCCGCTCAACGGCTACATCCCGACGGGGCTCTCGGTCGACGAGGCCGCCGAGCTGCGTACGAGCGACCCCGACGAGTATCTGCGCCGAGCGGGCGAGTCGATTGCGCAGCACGTCGAGGGCCTCCTCGAGTACGTCCGCCGCGGGAGCTATGTTTTCGATTATGGCAACAACCTCAGAGGGGAGGCGCTAGAGGCCGGGGTCGAGGATGCATTCACATATCCGGGCTTCGTCCCGGCCTATATCCGACCGCTCTTCTGCCGCGGGATCGGGCCGTTTCGTTGGGCCGTGCTCTCCGGCGATCCGGAAGACATCGCCGCAATCGACGGGATGCTGCGGGAGCTCTTCCCGGACGACAGGCTCCTCCAGCAGTGGCTGGCTCTGGCTCCCGAACGGGTTGCCTTTCAGGGCCTTCCGGCCCGCATCTGCTGGCTCGGCTACGGCGACCGCGCCAAGGCGGGCCT
>JBKPFG010000286.1:0-1834 GCA_046728735.1 Actinomycetota bacterium | reverse complement strand
GCCAAGCGCGAGGGGATGCGGTACCTCGAATCCAAGCGGCTCTGGCTGACGAGCCCGGCCGATCACCCGTACCGGGTCGAATGGCTCTGGTACGAGGACCGGAGCCCGGAGGTCGAGCTCGTGCGCACCGTCCCGCACGTCGCGTATCGGGTTGCTTCGCTCGAAGAGGCCATGGCCCGCCATTCCGTGCTCGTCGAGCCGTTCGACGTCTTCGGCGAGGCGCGGGTCTCGTTCATCGAGGTGGACGGCGCACCGGTGGAGTTTGTCGAGCCTTACTGATCTCACGCCGCTGGCCGGCACGGCTGCTGCCTGGCAAGCCAGGCTTTGCCGCGCCTGACGGCGCTGGCGGCAGGATGCGGCGGCCTCGGGGCTGGGCCGTGCCTAACCGCGCACTGTCCTGCGCCCCTCGGCCGGGGCTCCCTTGCCAGCCCCGCCCCGGCGACGTGAGCCAGCTCATGCAACTAACGGCCGATTTGGTCCGGATCGACTCGGTCAATCCGGACCTCGTGCCGGGTGGCGCGGGGGAGGGCGAGATCGCGAAGTTCGTCGCCTCCTGGCTCGAGGAAGCGGGCCTCGAGGTCGAGAGCGAGGAGGTCGCGCCGGGCCGCTCGAACGTCGTGGGAATCGCGCGCGGCTCGGGCGGCGGCCGCTCGCTTCTCCTCAACGCGCACATGGACACCGTCGGCACGGCCGGGATGGAGGCCCCCTTCGAGCCCCGCGCGGACGGTGGGCGCCTCTACGGGCGTGGGGCCTACGACATGAAGGCGAGCCTCGCCGCGATCATGCTCGCCGGTGCGGGCGCGGTCGATCTCGGCCTGCGCGGAGACGTGATCGTCACGGCGGCCTGCGACGAGGAGGTGGGGAGCATCGGCAGCGAGGCCGCTGCGCGGCGCTATGCGGCCGACGGCGCCATCGTCGCCGAGCCGACCGAGGAGCGCCTCGCGGTCGCTCACCGGGGTTTCGCCTGGATCGAGGTCGAGACGCGGGGACGCGCGGCTCATGGATCGCGCTACGACCTCGGCGAGGACGCGATCGCCCGCATGGGAGAGGTGCTCGTCCGGCTCGCGGCCCTCCACGAAGAGCTCCGCAGCCGGGCGCCACATCGTTTCCTCGGCACGGGGTCCGCCCACGCCTCGCTGATCGAGGGCGGGACCGAGCTCTCGACCTACCCCGACCGCTGCGTGCTCCAGGCCGAACGGCGCACGCTCCCCGGGGAGACGGAGGCGGACATCGCGGCGGAAGCCCGCGCGCTCCTCGCGGACCTCGAAGGCTCCGCCCGCGTGACGTTCTTCCGCGAGCCGTTCGACGTGGACGAGGGTCACGAGTTCGTCGGCCTCGTCCGGCGCCACGCAGGCGACCCGGAGCTCATCGGAGTGCCCTTCTGGGCGGATTCGGCGCTCTTCGCCGCTGCGGGGATCCCGACCGTCGTCTACGGGCCGAAGGGCGAGGGAGCGCACGCGGCGGTCGAGTGGGTGGACGTCGCCAGCGCCGAGCGTTGCGCGGACGTCTACGCCCGCATCGCCGCCGAGTTCTGCGTCTAGATCTTCCGACGGACCTACGGCAGGCTCGTGCGAATTGACTTCTCTGATCCGGACTGCGCCGCCTGAGCCAGATCGCCGAAGTTGATGCCGCTCAGAATCGTGATCGTCGCGTCTCTGACCTGCTCCCACGCCGGGCGGAGTGACCGACCGACGATCGCTGGACAGGGGTCGGGCTCGTGGCGGGTCGCATAGCCGATTGGCGCAAGCTGCCCCTGGAAGACGCGCACAACGCGCTCAAGCGTGAGCTCCTCCGGAGGGTGGTTCAAGCGGTAGCCCCCGCCGGGACCCCGCGC
>JBKPFG010000197.1:0-4662 GCA_046728735.1 Actinomycetota bacterium | reverse complement strand
GGCGTGGCCGGTCAGCACACCAAACCTTCGAGCTCCAGCAGCCGGCGCTTGTAGGAAAGGCCGAGCGACCCGTACGAGCCGAGGCCCCCGGCGGCCACCACGCGGTGGCAGGGAATGAAGAGGGGGAAGCGGTTGTGGGCGCAGAAGGTTCCGGCCGCCCGCTGCGCGTTGGGGTGGCCGGCGAGCGCGGCCAGTTCCCCGTAGGTGACCGTCTCGCCGTAGGGAATGGCCCTGAGCGCGGAGGCAACGCTCGCCTGGAAGGGGGTCGCCCAGTCGAGATCGAGCTCGACGTCGTCGAAAGAGGCCCTGTCTCCCGCGAAGTACGCGCGCACGCGCTCGATGACCTCGTGGTCGCGCTGCCTTTCCAGCTTCCCCGCCCGGGGCAGCTCGTGGTTGACGACCCTGTCCTCGTCGAGCCAGATCTCCCCCACCCCCCAGCTTGCGACCTCGTACCCGAGCACCTCCACGGCAATACAATGCCCGTCGATGAGCGCCCCCGGAATCTTTCACCCGCCGCCGCCGCGCAACGAGCCCGTTCGCGACTATGCGCCGGGCTCTCCCGAGCGCGCCAGCCTTCAGCTCCGGCTCGAGCAGATGAAGCGCGAGCGGCCGGAGATCCCCATGGTCATCGGTGGCAAGGACGTCACCACCGGGAAGCTCCGCGAGGCGGTCATGCCGCACGACAAGGATCACGTTCTCGCGGACGTGCACCAGGGAGGAGCGGCCGAGGTCGACCAGGCGATCGCGGCGGCCGGCGAGGCGTGGGAGGACTGGCACCGCCTGCCCTGGGAGGAGCGCGCGTCCGTCTTCCTGCGCGCCGCCGAGCTGCTCGCGGGCCCCTGGAGGGACACGCTCAACGCGGCAACGATGCTCGGCCAGTCCAAGACCGCGCACCAGGCCGAGATCGACGCGGCCTGCGAGCTGACCGACTTCTGGCGCTTCAACCCGTGGCTGATGACGCGGATGTACGAGGAGCAGCCCATGTCGGCGCCGGGCACCTGGAACCGGATGGAGTACCGCCCGCTCGAGGGCTTCGTCTTCGCGGTGACGCCGTTCAACTTCACGGCAATCGGCGGCAACCTCCCGACGGCCCCGGCGCTCCTCGGCAACACGGTCGTCTGGAAGCCGGCCGGGACGGCGATGCTCTCCGCCTACTACACGATGCGGCTGTTGCAGGAGGCCGGCCTCCCAGACGGCGTGATCAACCTCGTCTCCGGGCCCGGCAAGGAGATCGGCCACGCGGCGCTCGGGAGCCGCGACCTCGCCGGCGTCCACTTCACCGGCTCGACCGCGGTCTTCCAGTCGATGTGGAAGACGATCGGGGCGAACATCGAGAACTACCGCAGCTACCCGCGCATCGTCGGGGAGACGGGCGGCAAGGACTTCATCGTCGCGCACCCGACCGCGAGCGCGGAGGAGGTCGCCACCGCCATCGTCCGCGGCTCCTTCGAGTACCAGGGGCAGAAGTGCTCGGCCGCCTCGCGCGTCTACGCGCCCGCGAACATCTGGCCGGAGCTGAAGGAGCGGCTCGTGGAGCAGGTCGGCGAGCTCAAGGTCGGAGACGTCTCCGACTTCTCCAACTTCATGGGCGCGGTCATCGACGCGAGCTCCTTCAAGACGCAGCAGGAAGCGATCGCCGAGGCGGAGAAGCACTCGAAGACGAAGGTGCTGGTCGGAGGCGGAGTCGACGACAGCGAGGGGTTCTTCGTCGAGCCGACGGTGATCGAGACCGAGGATCCGAGCTTCCGGCTCCTGCGCGACGAGCTCTTCGGCCCCGTCGTGACGGCGTACGTCTATCCGGAGAGCAAGTGGGAAGACACCCTGGAACTGATCGACACCACCGCGCCGTACGGGCTCACGGGGGCGATCTTCGCCGACGACCGCAGCGCCGTCGTCGAGGCAGAGGACAAGCTCCGCTACGCGGCAGGAAACCTCTACGTGAACGACAAGCCGACCGGCGCCGTCGTGGCGCAGCAGCCCTTCGGCGGGTCGAGGGCGTCGGGGACGAACGACAAGGCCGGCTCGATGTGGAACCTGATCCGCTGGGTGAGCCCGCGGACGATCAAGGAGACCTTCCTCCCTCCGACCGACTACCGCTACCCGTTCATGGGGTCGGACGGGGCTGAGGGCGCCATCTAGCCAGCAGGGCAGCCGCCACCAGGGCGGGAATCGAGAGGGCGACGCCTGCCGCCCGGACTCCGAAGGATGCGGCGATGGCGCCGTCCACGAGGCTGGCGAAGGGCCGCAGGCCGAGGAAGGCGATGCTCCAGAGGGCCATGATCCGCCCGCGCTGGTTCTCCGCCACGCCCAGCTGCAGAAAGCTCGTCGCCGAGGTGTTGGACGCGAGGTAGCCGAAGCCCGCGATGAAGAGAAAGCCGAGAGCGAGGGGCAGGAAAGGAGAGAGCGCGAACGCGGCCACCCCTCCGCCCAGGATGGTCAGCGTGATCGCCGTCCGGACACGAGACGGCTCGCGACCGGCGAGGACGAACGCAGCCGTGACCGCGCCGGCGCCGAACACTCCGATGATGTAGCCGGCGGTCGTGTCGGGACGGTCGAACGCGTGCGCGAAGGCCGGCGACAGCGTGTTGATCGGGTCCGAGGTGAAGCCGACGGCGGCGACGATACCCAGCGCGACCGCAAGGCGCGGCTCTCGCCGCAGGAGGTCGAAGCTGTCCCGGAGACGCGTGCTCTCGGGACGCTCCTGGCGACGCGGCCTGACGAAGACGAGCGCCAGCGCGAAGACGAGATACGAGCACGCGTTGACGGCGAACGCAGCTGCGATCCCCAGGGTTCCGATCGTCGCGCCTGCCAGCGCGGGTCCCGCCGCGCGGGCGATGTTGAACGTCATCGAGTTGAGGCCGACCGCAGACGTGACTTCCTCGCGCGCCACGAGCGAGACGAAGAGGGCCTGCTGCGCGGGAGTCGAGAAAGCCGTCGTGAGGCCCTGCCCCAGCCCGAACACGATCACGAGCGGCGCCGTGACGACGTCGAAGTGCGTCAGCAGGGCGAGCGTCCCGGACAGGACGGCCGCCGTGGGCTGCGTGACGAGCAAGAGCCGGCGGCGGTCGAAGCGATCGGCCGCGCTCCCCGTCCAGGGCGCGAGAAAGAGGATGGGAGCGAACTGGACGAAGCTGAGCACGCCGAGCAAGAGCGCCGAGTGCGTCAGCCGGAAGAGGAGGATCGCAGCGGCGAGGTTCTGGAACCACGTTCCGCTGGCCGAGAGAGCGTTGCCGACGAAGTACGGCGCGAACTCCCGTGAGCCGATCAGACGAAAGGCAGCTGCGGGCCCGACGCGCCGTCGGGCGAGCCTGGCCTCCGCCGCCGGTTCGGCTATGCCCGTCCCGCCCTGTGGAGCGCGGCGTAGATCTGCCGGCCGGTCTTCGCCGGCACCCCCGGCACGCCCTCGAGCTCCTCGGCCGCGGCGGCCAGGAGACGTTCGGGGGAACCGAAGTGGCGCATGAGCGCGCGCTTCCTGGCCGGGCCGACGCCCGGGAGTGCGTCGAGGATCGACTCACGCGACTCCTTGTCGCGCCGCTGCCGGTGGAAGCCGAGGGCAAAGCGATGCGCTTCGTCGCGGACCCGCTGCAGGAGCTGCAGGCCGGCCGAGCCTCGCTCCAGCACGATCGGATCGGGGCGACCGGGGACGAAGACCTCCTCCTCCCGCTTGGCGAGGGCGATGACCGCGACACGAGGAAGATCGAAGCTCTGCATCGCTGCGAGCGCCGCCGAGAGCTGGCCCTTGCCCCCGTCGATGACCACGAGGTTCGGGATCGCCGCAAAACCCTCGTCATAGTCGGCCGCCGACGTTGAGGGGCGCGCTCGCGCGAACCGCCGGGAGACAACCTCGGCCATCATCGCGAAGTCGTCCTGTCCTCGCTCGTGGCGGATGCCGAACTTGCGGTAGTGCGCCTTCTTGGGCACGGCGTCCTGGAAGACGACCATCGAGCCGACGGGCGCGGACTCCTGGATATTGGAGATGTCGAAGCACTCGATGCGGATCGGCAGACTCTCGAGGTTGAGGCATTCGCGAAGCTCCTCGAGCGCCTCGATGCGGCGAAGCCGCGTGCGTTCGCTTCGCAGGCTGTCGCTCTCGAGGGCCAGCTCGGCATTCTGCTGGGCGAGCTCCTGCAGGCGGCGCTTCTCACCGCGCCGCGCCGGCCGGACCTCGACCTTGGTGCCCCGCAGATCGGAGAGGAACTCCTCCAGCCCCCCCAGCGCGCCCGCATCCGGCGGAACGACGATCAGCGGCGGGATGCTCGGGGCGCTGCCGTAGTACTCGAGGCAGAAGGCCTCCAGGAGCGCGTCCAGATCCTGGCCTTCGACGTTCTCGAGGAAGAAGCTGTGCCGGTCGGTGAGTCGACCGCCCCGCAGCGGAAAGACCTGCACGGCCGCGGTTCCGTCGGACGACGCGAGCCCGATCACGTCCACCGTCCCGATCGCGCGCTTGTCCGCAGCCTGGCGCTCGGCCAGGTGGCGCACGGAGAAAAGCCGGTTGCGCATCCGCGCCGCCTCCTCGAAGTCCTGGCGCTCGGACGCAGCCTGCATCCGCTCCTCGATCTGCCGCTGGATCGGCTCCGTCTCGCCCGAGAGGAAGTCGACGACCCCGTCGATGATCTCGCGGTAGGCCTCCTTGGACACGTAGTTGACACACGGGGCCAGGCA
>JBKPFG010000098.1:0-3140 GCA_046728735.1 Actinomycetota bacterium | reverse complement strand
GTCGAGATCCTCGCTACCGCCGAGACGACCGCCCAGACCGGGGTCGAGATGGAAGCGTTGACGGCCGCTGCGGTCGCCGCCTTGACGGTCTACGACATGGCGAAGGCTGTCGACGATTCCATGGTGGTCGAGGAGGTTCGGCTGCTCGAGAAGACCAAGGGATGAGAGCGGCCATTCTGACGGTCTCCGACGGTGTCTCGCGCGGCGAGCGCGAGGACGCGAGCGGCGACCTGCTCGCCGACCTGCTCACCGCGGACGGATTCGAGGTGGAGAGGCGCGTCGTTCCCGACGATCGTGACGCCATCACGGCCTCGCTCGGCGAGCTCGCAGCCCGGGCGCAGGTCGTGCTCTCGACGGGCGGGACGGGGGTGGCCCCGAGAGACGTCACCCCGGAGGCGACCGCAGCCGTCCTCGACCGCCAGGCTCCCGGGATCGCGGAGGCCATCCGGGCGGACTCGATCGCCAAGACGCCGCACGGGCTCCTCTCCCGAGGTCTGGCCGGGACGTCGGGCGCGGCGCTCGTCGTCAACCTCCCCGGCTCCACCGGCGGGTGTAGGGACGGCTACGAGGTGCTCCGTCCCGCGCTCAATCACGCGGTCGAACTGTTGACAGACCAGGCAACCACCCATAGCCAGACATGACCGAGACCGTTCTCCGCTATCCCCGCCTGTTCGCGTCGCTCGTCAAGATCGAGCACACCGTCTTCGCGCTCCCGTTCGCCTACATCGGCGCGTTTCTCGCCGTCGGCGACGTGCCGAGCGCGCACGATCTCCTGTGGATCACCGTCGCGATGATCGGCGCCCGCAGCCTGGCGATGGCCCTCAATCGCCTCATCGACGCGGGCATCGACGCGAGGAATCCCCGCACCGCCGGTCGGGAGCTCCCTCGTGGGGCCCTGCGCCCGTGGCAGGTCGCCGCGTTCGCGCTGGGGTCGCTCGCGGTCTTCCTCGTCGCTGCTTTCCAGCTCGCTCCGGTCGTCCGCTGGTTGTGGCCGATTCCCGTCGCCGCCTTCGTCGTCTACCCGTACCTGAAGCGGGTCCACTGGATCTCGCACTTCTGGCTCGGCGCAGTCGACGGGCTCGCTCCGGTCGGCGCGTGGGCCGCGATCACGAACGAGCTGCCGTGGCAATCCTGGGCGCTCGGCGCCGCCGTCGCCTTCTGGGTTGCGGGTTTCGACCTCTTCTATGCCCTCTTCGACCTCGAGATCGACCGGGCGCAAGGATTGCACTCCTTTCCCGCTCGCTTCGGCGTGCGGGCAGCGTTCGCCGTCGCGCGGGCGTGCCATGCCGCGACCGTCGCCGCCCTGGTCGTCGCCGGCCTGGGTCTCTCGGTGGGCGCCCTCTACTGGCTCGGGGTCGCCGCCGTCGCGGTTCTTCTCCTCTACGAGCACCTCCTCGTCTCCCCGCAGGATCGGAGCCGCCTGGACATGGCCTTCTTCACGATGAACGGCGTCATCAGCGTCACCTTCTTCGCGTTCGTGCTCGCGGACGTGCTGGTGTGATCTCCGCCCGCGATCTCGGTCGCGACTTCGGTTCCAAGCGAGTGCTGCGCGGGCTCGACTTCGACATAGCCCCTGGCGGTTTCCTGATCGTCACCGGGCCCAACGGCTCCGGCAAGTCGACTCTGCTCTCGCTCTGCGCCGGCCTGCTCGTGCCAACGAGGGGGGAGCTACTCGTCGAGGCCGAGCGCGGCGAGATCGGCTACCTCGCTCACGAGCCGCTCGTCTACAGGGAGCTGACCGCGCTCGAGAACCTCGACCTCTACGGACGGCTCTATCGCGTCCCCGAGCGGCGGGAGTGCATCGGCATGCTCCTCGAGCGCTTCGGGCTCTGGGAGGCCCGGGGCCAGCGGGTGGGGTCGTTCTCACGCGGGATGGCGCAGCGCCTCGCCCTCTGCCGCGCGCTTCTGCACGAGCCGAAGCTGCTCCTCCTGGACGAGCCCTATTCCGGCCTCGATCTCGACGCGTCGGTGCTCGTGGACGAAGTGCTCTCCGAGGCCGCGGGCGACAGAACTGTCGTCGTCGCCACGCACGAGCCCCAGCGCGTGCGGAAGTTCGCCACCGAGTCCCTGGCGCTCGCGTGACCTACCTCGCGGACGTCGTCGCTCTGGCCCGGAAAGATCTGCTCCTCGAGCTGCGCTCCCGGGACACGCTCCCGGCGATGCTCCTCTTCGTCGTCTCCACGCTGGTCGTCTTCCACTTCGCTCTGCCAACCGACCCGTCGGATGCCGCGGCCACCGGCCTTCTCTGGGTCGCCCTCCTCTTCACTGCCCTCCTCGGGCTCGTGCGCGCCTTCGTCGCAGAGAGGGAGGAACGCGTCCTCGACGGCCTCGTGCTCGCTCCCTGCGACCGCAGCGCCATCTGGCTCGGCAAGGGGATCGGCGTCTTCGCGTTCCTCCTCGCCGCGGAGCTCGTCGCCGTCCCCGCGTACGCGCTCTTCTTCCAGCCCGTGGGCTGGGAGCTCGTCGCGGCGGTTCTCCTCGCCGACGTCGGCCTCGCCGCAGTCGGGACGCTGCTTGCGGCCATGGCCTCCGCCGGGCGGGCGCGCGAGCTGCTCCTGCCGCTGCTCTTCCTCCCACTCATGATCCCGATCGTCGTGGGCGGCGTCGGCGCCTCGGTGACGGACGATCCGGGTCGCTACCTCGCCTTCCTCGGGCTCTACGACGCCGTTTTTGCGATTCTGTCCTGGGCGAGCTTTGAGTACGTCGTTACGGAATAACGGGCCCGCCGTTCTCGCTGTGACGGCGGCCGGCTTTCTCCTCCTGGGGACGGCGCTCGCGTTCTACTGGGTTCCGAACGCGCCGATCGAAGGCTTCCGGCAGCGGATCTTCTACTTCCACGTCCCCATCGCCCTGACGGCGTACGCGTGCTTCGGCTGGGGCGCGTGGAAGGCGCTGCGGCTGCTCTGGACGCGCGACCGGCGCTACGACCTCGAGAGCTACACGGCGGTGCACATGGGGGTCATCTTCGGGATCCTCACGCTCTTGACGGGCTCGATCTGGGCGCGCACCTCGTGGGGCCACTGGTGGGTGTGGGGGTCCCGGCAGCTCGTCCTCTTCCTCGTGCTCTTCCTCTTCTACGCCGCCTACTTCATGCTTCGCTTCTCTGTCGACCCGGGCCCCCGCCGCGCCAACATCTCGGC
>JBKPFG010000145.1:0-5862 GCA_046728735.1 Actinomycetota bacterium | reverse complement strand
TCGCGCCGATGCTGGGGTATGCCGCAGGAACGCTCATCGTGGTCGGGCTCTGCGTTCTGGTCGTGGCGCTGCTCGGGTATGCCGTCTACTTCTTCTTCATCAAGAAGGGGGATATCGACACTTCCGGAATGTGAATGACCGCAGGCTCCTCTTCAAGCCTAGACCACGTTCGGATCGTGACCGTCAGGCTCAAACACCCACGCATCGGGCTGCAGCTTTCCGTCAGCCAAATACAGGATGCGGCGGACCTTCGACGAGGCGTCCCGCAAAACGACCGGGTGGCCGCTCGTAGCGCAGGTCCTGATGAAGAGGTGGATGGCGCTGCTGTCCAAGAAGGTGAGTTGCGCCAGGTCCATGACGACGGGTTGGCCTGGCACCATGATCTCGTCGACCTTCTCTTGAAGGTCCTGGACGGTCGCCAGATCGAGCTCGCCGCGGAGCATGAGTGAGCCCCCCGGGGTGATTTCCACATAGAAAGCGCTCGGGCCACGGTCTGGCATCGGGGGCTCCCTTCCACATGGTCGAGAGGGCAACCGGTCCGGCGAGCGCCGACGGTCCAGACGACGAAGACTCAAGAGTACTCCTATCTGCAGGCCCTCACTCGAGACGATCCAGGAGTCAGTTCGACTAGCGCGGGCCAATCTCGAACCAGACCTTCTTGCCGCTGCCTTCGGGTTCGACACCCCAAGCCGTCGCGATAGCGTCCACGAAGGATAGTCCCCAGCCACGAGGCGATTCCGAGTCCGGTTGAGGCAGCCGAGGACGTAACTCAAATACCGGACCTGGGTCCACGACCTCGACTCGAAGGGAGGTATCCAACGTCAGGCGCAGGATGAGAGCCTCAGTGCGGCCCAGCCGCACATGCTGAAGCGCGTTCGAGACGACCTCGCTCGTCAGGAGCTCCGCATCGGTCACCACCCCGTCCGGTAGATCGGACCCCATGAGGCCTGCCACGGCAGCCCTTGCGAGGGCAGCGGCGACGGGTTCAGGTGGCAATCGAAGCTCTATAGATTCCATTTCTCAACATCGCCAACTTTCGCCTTGAATTCCCCTACCCTCGCTCCGGCCTATAAAGCGTCAATCTGCCTTTGCCATGCGTGCGGTTGCGCCAAATCCTCGCCGCACGGCGAGTCCGCCGTCTGATTCCACCTAGCTAGGGGGGCCCGGCCCCCTCCTCCGCTTCGCTCGTCGCGTGCGTAGCACGTCTACTGCACTTGGCGCTTGGCGGTCCCGTTCTCGCCTGCTAAGCAATCATCGGCGACAGAGGCACTCGAAAGGAGTGGTTGACGGATACGGCGGTTCATCTTGGCGCTGGCCGTAGGTGCAATCGTGACCGTCAGTACGACGGGCACGGCTTCGGCGACATCGTCGCACGAGAGGATCGAGCCGATCCTAGAAGAAGGTCGCCGGAAGCGTTAGTTCGAGGAGCAGGCGCGGCGGAAGGCTAGGTATCGCATGGCGGCGTTCCCGTCCATGGAGTCGACCACGTCCCGGAGCGCAACCAGGCGCGCATCTCCGGCATCGGCCACCCGGCACGAACAATCATTCGTGCTCGCGACGCTTCCGATCAGGCCGCGGAGAAATCGGACCTTCGCGAGTTGCTGATCGACCTGGAGGAGGACAAGGCGGCGCGAGCGATCGTGTTCGGACTGCTGACCGAGATGGAGGGGAAGTAACAGGCGCAGAGCAAGTTCAATTCTTGCGTAGGACAAGAAGTTGATCGTCGGGCCGATCTAGGCGTCGCGCCGCTTGACGCGGATGCCCGGAACTTCCTCGATCTTCCCAATGTCGAGGACCCGCTGGACGCCCTCCCGTGGCCGCTGCAGGACCATGCCGTTCGGGCATGAAGTCGCAGCCAGCTGAAGGATCGCCCTAACCCCTGCGGAGTCGATGAACCCCAGGTCGGCGATGTCGAGCACGACCTCGTGCGTGCCGTCCACGCTTGCTTCAGCGATCTCGAGAAAGTCATTGGCGGCGCCCATGTCGAGCTCGCCGGCGACAAGCAGACCGTCGTCTATCTCGACGACCTGAATGCTCATCGTCTCCACCCCCGCGTCTAGCGTGCGTGAGAGACGATGCTTGCCATTGCCCGAGAGAAGATGCTGTAGGACCACATACTCATTGTGAGTGAGCGACCTCGACAAGTCCGCTCCTCTCGGCAATGCAAGTATTCCCCGCTCGCTTACATCTCATGTCTGCTGTCACAAAGAAGTTCGTCAAACTTGTGCGCAAGTTGGCTCGCCATTTCAGACGACCGGCTCCACTATCTCTGACACATCCGACGGTGAACAAGGCGGATGCGGCGGAGGGGATGGAGCCCTACTGCTCGACAAATTCCCCGAAGAAGAGGTCTCCATCATCCCTCGGGCGGACGATGGGAGCGATGGCCATACCCTGTACCTAGGCGAGGCTCGCTCGATCATCGCGCCGCGGAACAGGGCAACGTCGATTTCGCTCGCAACCGCACGATGGCGGGGCTGGTGGCCACCGCGGCGGGACCGGCCGCCCAGTCGCTTCATATGCATCGCGGCAGACGACTCGACTTCATCGACCGCGATAGCTGGGCCACCTTCGGTGGCGGTGGAGATTACGACGACGCCGAGTGGATTCGTGGGTATACCCGCCAGTTCGTGCATGCCTCGACGGGCGACATCGCGAGCGAGGCGTTTGACCTGCTTGAGGACCGAGGCGTCTGGGAAGCCGTTGAACGAGTGGCAAAAGACCTGAGGCGTTTCGGTGAGGTGGACTTTGAACTAGTCCAGGCCGCCGTCAACGGCGGCTGAGGAAAGGGAGAGCAGGATGCAGACTAGACCGATCCCGTCCACCGACTGGGCGGCGATGGAGGAACAGCAGAAGGAGATGGAGCGTGGACGAGCCCGGAACGTCGAACTGCTCACGAAGATGTGGCTCACCTTAGGGCCCGACGTGCTCAAGCTCAGCGGCACCGCCCACGACATGGAGTTGTCGGAGGCGCGGGGCATAGCGATATCCAAGTGGGAGCAGTTGCTCAGCCTCGAACAGCAGATTCCGAGAGACGAGGCCAACCTTGCAGTGCTCGAACGTGGGCGCATTGCCGAGCCAACGGATGAGTACGCCCCGAAGGAACTGCTGGCGAAGAAGGACGCTGATCACCGCGCCCGTATCGAGAGTAGGCGTGCCTCCATCCGCGACATGAAGGACCAGGCGAAGCGCGACCGCAAGGCACTCGAAGCACTCATCGTAAGAGGTAGGTGACACAACATGGGAAGCAAGCGGCCAGTGAAGCAGGCAGACAACCTCGCGGCTACGCCGAAGCCGGTGATCCAGAAGGCGCCGCCGGTGAAGACCGTCCCGGTGAAGAAGTCCAAGTAGTGGGGGAACGGGCAGGTTCGCGGTCCCCACTCCGGTGCCGATACCGGCTTTCGCACCGCGAACCTAAGGGCTGGGTCGCCGTGCGGCGCTTCTAGCCCTTCCGCTCCATCTCCGCTAGGAGCCCGAATACGACCGCCCGCGCCTACGGACATGAGCCTCTCCCCAGCGCAAGAGTGGCTGTGTCTGAAGATGTCGCCGTCTGAACCTGGAGCTTCGCGCAGATCGGTTGCTTTGCGATGAAGCCGCCGTTGTAGTTCATGTCGACGTCGGAGCATGCCTCAAAAGTCACTCGTGGGTCACCGGCGGAGAACAAGAAGCCGTACTTGTTCGCCTGCGCATTCGGATCATAGAGGAGCGTGAGAATCCGCCGCTGGCTGCTCGGCACCGTAACCGTCACGTCCTGATCCCCCGTTATTAGGGCTACGACCTTGATGGCACCGTACCGCCCGCGATGTTGTTGGAAAGCTCGAAGGGGCAGCTTTCTCGCTGAATGGGCACCGGCGAGTGCGAGTGGCCCTATCCGGATGGCGTTCTTCATGTTTGGCTCTCCGAAGACCGCGGAGCCGCAGTCTCGGATGAATCCCATCGGTGCAGGGCTATTGCCTGAAGCAGAAGGCGTCGGAGCATTCGATGTGCACGCCAGCAGCACCAGCGCAGCCGCCACGCCAATCATCGCCCTCATCTCGCCAAAATGACCGACTTCACCAAGGCAGAGTTCCAAGCGGTGCCGTCTCGAGCAGCTCACCGGGTGGACCTAGCTAAGCCTTCCGCTCCATCTCCCGCAACATGCCGACCAGCACGGCTCGGAGGGTCCGGTCCTCCTCGCAGTCGATCAGCAGCTCGGCGAAGGCGCGGGTCTTTGGATTGCCCCAAACGCCGAAACGGGACCAAAGGCGGGGACGTGGAACGAGGCACCGGGACTATCCTGGCGACATGTTGAGGGCTTCTGCCCTCCTCGTATGCCTCGGATTGCTGGCACTTGCCTGCGGCGAGCCTGTCGAACCCTCGATCGCCTACCGGTACGAAGTTCACGGACGCCGGGGCACCGACGTGAGGATCACCTATCTGACCGAGGAGGCCGACCTCGTCGAGAGAACGGTGACACTTCCGTGGACCAGTCAAGAGTTCCTGGCCAAAACTAGGGAAACCTCAGCGCGTGTTGAGGCCCACGGCCCTGCGGGACTGAACCTCAGGTGTGTGGTGCGCTACCGTCCGATCCACGGCAAGTACGGCGGCAACGGCTCCGGCAGCACCGTTGGATACAGCGATTCAGATGACGGTCCGTCGCAATGCTCTACGGGGACCGTTCATGCTGGTTTGGAATCTGACTAAAGCCCTTGCATCGCCGGGCCTCATCGTCCAGCCTCCCGCAGCATGCCGACGAGCACCGCCCGGAGCGTGCGGTCCTCCTCGCAGTCGATCAGCAGTTCGGCGAAGGTGCGGCTCTGCGCGTAGCTCCAGAACTCGCCGATCCGTTCGGCCCGGTCGAGGTCGGGGAGCACGAGGACGTGGAGACAGCTCGGCGCGTGGAGCCGGCCCGAGCGCAGCCAGGCGCTCGCATAGCCGGCGTTCGAGCTCGTCGGGCCTCACTAGCATGAGCCTACGCCGCCGCGTGTACGGTCTGGTGACCGGCGTCACGGTCCATGCGCGATTGGCCCGATCAACGTGGAACCTTGTCAGCCGTTCCGAATGGCGGGGTGTAGCGTGTCATTGCGCTTGGTTGGAGGGGGAGATGCGTCGGCCGATTGCGGCGGTCGTGGTCTCGGGCTTGCTCGCGTCCTGTACGAGCCTGTCCGACGAGACACCCGAACGGGTGAACCAGGAGCGCGTCTACCAATGGTCGGCAGGGTGGTCGGTGAGGGTGCCAGCGGGCTGGAGGGTCTTGCCATTCCACACTTCGAAAGGCGACGTGTCGGCCGTCGGCGCGCAGATCTCCAACGTGGAGTTGCCACCGCCCGAGATCGAACCAGGGGCTCCGATTCAGACCAGCAGTCTCGAACTCCCCCCTGACGGGGTGTCCCTCATCATCGCCCGTGACTTAGACACGAACCTCCACGTCCCGCCTCCCGCACCGGCGCGACTTCCGCTCTCACTCGATGACTTTGTTGTTGGGAGCGCCACGGGTGGTGGCCCGACGCTCTCGGTCCTCCGGTTTGTGGTGAAGGGGAACGTGCTCGTCGCCTCGATCAAGACGGGGTCCGACGCCGATGAGGCAGCCGTTGAGGCGCTCGTAGCGTCCATCCGCGAAAGCGACTGAGGGGCACCTCGTACGAGGCGGCACCATGTACTTTCCCCTAACGTGACCGGCGTCACGCGTCCATGTCGGTTCATTCCCCGTTCGCGTAGCGCTTACCGACCCCGACGAGGATGGTTCCGATGACCGCCACTCCGATGCTTACGGCTTGGAGCCAGAAGCCGCCCACCAGCGAGAGCCCTTCGGGCAGAATCTCCTCGCGGACGGTGGCGGTCTGAAGCAGAGAGCCAATCCAGGTGAGTGACCACGCTGCGACG
>JBKPFG010000048.1:0-6377 GCA_046728735.1 Actinomycetota bacterium | reverse complement strand
GTCGGCGATCACCGGCTCTTGGTGACGAGGACGATGACCTCGGCCAGCGAGTCGAAGTTGACGAGGGGCGCGACCTGGATGCGCTTGTACAGGTCGACGTCCTGCTGGCCGACCGACTTCACGGTGCCGACCGGGATCCCGCGCGGGTAGAGGGACTCGAGCTTGCCGCTGCGCCAGCCGGCCGTGATGACGAGGTTCCCCTCCTCGACGAGCTCGTCCTTGCTGACCCGGTCGAGCACGAGCGCCGAGGAGTCGCTCGGCCCGTGCCGCACGATCCCCGCTGCGCCACTCTCGAGCACGACCGCGGAGACCGCACTGGACTGGTCGGTGAGGAGCGTCACCTGGGCCCCGTTCGAGGTCACATCCGTGACGAGCCCGACCAGGCCGTCCTTCGTCACCACGGGATCGTTACGCTCGATCCCCGAGGACGAGCCGGCGGCGATCAGGACCTCCTGGTTGTAGGCGCTCGGAGGCCTACCGACGACCCGCGTGGTCACTCCTTCGAAGCCCGTGGGAAAGTTCGGCCCGTCGATGAACTTGAGCTCCGCGCGGAGCCGCTCGTTTTCGCTGAGCGCTGTCTGGCCCTGGATCAGCTGCTGGCGGAGCCTGTCCACCTCCGCCCGGAGCTTCTCGTTCTCGTCCTTCGCGCCGATCAGGTCCGAGGCCCAGCCCCAGGCGTCGCGAAACGGCCGTGCGATCCGCTCCCCCGCGACCTCGAAGGGCATGGCGACCGAGAGTCCGATGCGCTGCGCGCCGTGGAGCGTCCCCTCCTCGGACTCGCGGAAGTAAACGGTGATGAGGGCCAGCGAGACGAGCACGAGCACAGCCGCGACCAGGCGCGCTCTGAGCGCGCGACTCGTCCTGGGCGAGAGCCCCTCGGTGCGACGGGCGGGCGCGTCCAGGACAGGGAGCCGTGCTGTGCGTTGCCGAGGCACGGACGCCTTAGTCTAAAGCCTTGGCCGGAAAGTGACCGTTTTCAACCGGAGTCCATCGAGAGCGCCGTCGTCAGGCAGGCCGCGAGCTTCTGCTGCGCTTGCGCGCCGAGCTCGTCCGAGTGCGTGCCCAGCTGCTCTGCGGCGTTGAGCCGGCCTTCCTGGAGCGCCTTGGCGGTCTCTCCGAGGGCGAAGAACGATTGGCGTGCGAGGTCGAGAGAGTCCGCCAAGCAGCTGGGGGACCCGGCAGGGATCTGGGTGACAGCCGCGTCGATTGCCTTCACGCCGCCCTGCGCTGCTGATTCGAGCTGCCGGCTCACGCTGACGACGCACTTGCGGTCCGTGCAGGTCGACATCTTGTCGACGAGCGCGAGGATCTGGATGTTGACGTTGCCCAGCTGATGCTGGATCTCGGCCATCTTCCCCTGTGAGAAGCCGCACTCGCTCAGCTTGCGGACGTATGCGGTCCCCAACGGCGACGTCCTCTCGATCGCCGTGTCCGCGGCGGTCGTGTCGCCCGCTGCGGCCGCCCTTCCGGCCTCCTCGAAGGCGGCGAGAGCGTCCTGGTAGATGCCGCCCGCCTCGACCAGGCAATCGTTGTCCGTGTCCTCCAGCACGTCGGCGAACGACGCTTGCTCACGCTCGAGCACGGGGATCATCTCGCGCCCCACTCGCTGATAGCAGCCGCGGTCCTCGGGAGCACAGGCCAAGATCGGACCGACAGCGCGCTGCACGTTCGCCGAGGAGGTCAACAGGTCCCGCACTGTGCGCACGTCGTCGCGGGTCGGCTCGTCGCCTCCTCCGCAGCCGGCGAGGCCGATCGCCGCCAGGGCGACCGCCGCTGCGAGACCCCGGATCATGATGCCGGCCTAGCGGCGCCGACCGTTGCGGCTTCTGGCCTTCGCAGCCCGGTGGATGACCTCGAACTCCTCGAGGCTCTTGCCGGAGCCGACTGCGACACACGTGAGCGGAGACTCGGCGAGCTGCACCGGCATCTGCGTCTCCTCGCGGAGGCGCTCCTCGAGGCCCGTGAGGAGCGACCCGCCGCCTGCGAGCACGATGCCGCGGTCCATGATGTCGGCCGCGAGCTCGGGCGGAGTCTTGTCGAGAGTCGACTTGATCGCGTCGAGGATCTGTCCGACCGGCTCGTCGAGCGCGCGGCGGACCTCTTCCGAGGTGATCACGATCGTCTTCGGAAGCCCCGTGAGCATGTCGCGGCCTCGGACCTCGGCCTGGACCTCCTCGCTGAGCTCCCACGCAGAGCCGATCTCGAGCTTGAGCTCCTCAGCCGTCTGTTGGCCGATCAGGAGCTTGTACTCCTTCTTGATGTGACTCATGATCGCCTCGTCCATCTCGTCGCCGCCGACGCGGATGGACTGGGAGACGACGATGCCGCCGAGCGAGATGACTGCGACCTCGGTCGTGCCCCCGCCGATGTCCACGATCATGTTGCCGGTCGGCTCCGAGACGGGCAGGCCCGCGCCGATCGCGGCCGCCATGGGCTCCTCGATCAGATACGCCTGGCGCGCGCCGGCGGAGAGGGTCGCCTCCTCGACCGCCCGCTTCTCGACGCCCGTCACCCCGGAGGGGACGCAGACCACGACGCGCGGATTCGCGAAGCGGTTGTGGTGGACCTTCTGGATGAAGTGTCGGAGCATCTGCTCCGTGACGTCGAAGTCGGCGATGACGCCGTCCTTGAGAGGACGGATGGCGCTGATCGTCCCGGGCGTCCGGCCGAGCATTCGCTTCGCCTCGATCCCCACCGCGTGCACCTCGCCCGTTCGCTGGTCGATCGCGACGACGCTCGGCTCCGAGAGGACGATCCCGCGCCCGCGCACGTAGACGAGCGTGTTGGCAGTCCCGAGATCGACGGCCATCTCCCGACCGCCGAACCCGCTCAGTGTGGACCAGAGGCTCACGAGCGGCCAAGTGTAGAGGACAGTTCCTCTTATCCAAAGCCGTAGGCGCCCGCGAAACGCTCCGCGAGCAGGTGAATTAGGAGCGCGCCGGGGAGCCCGACGACGTTCAGGTAGTCCCCCTCGATCCGCTCTACGAGGGAGGCGCCGAGCCCCTGGATCGCGTATGCGCCCGCACGCCCTTCCCATTCGCCTGCCTTCACATAGGAGGCGATGTCGCGCGGAGTCAGCGTGCGGAAGCTGACGCGCGTCGCATCGGCGCGGATCTCCTCCCAGGCGGGAGTCAGCAGGCAGAGCCCCGAGACGACGTCGTGCGACCGTCCGGCGAGCGCCTCGAGCATCTCGGTGGCCTCCTCCGGTCCCCCCGGCTTCCCGAAGACCTCGCCGTCGAGCACCACTGCGGTGTCGACGCCCAGCACCGGCCGCTCGCCGGCCCCCTCTGCGACCGAGCGCGCCTTGCCGGCCGCGTGGGTCTTGACGAGCTCCTCCGGCGATGTCCCGGGATCGTCCTCCTCGACGTACGACGGCCGGACGACCTCGAACGGAACCCCGAGCTGCTCGAGGATCGCCCGGCGCTGCGGGCTCGTAGAGGCGAGGACCAGTGGCGCCGGCGGCGGGCTAGACAAGCTCGTGGTCGGGGAACCAGAGCCCGATCTCGCGCTCGGCCGACTCCGGTGAGTCGGAGCCGTGCACGAGGTTGTCGGGCATGGCGAGCGCGAGGTCGCCGCGAATCGTCCCGGGCGCGGCGTCGGCCGGGTTCGTCGCCCCCACCGTCGTGCGGACGACGCCGATCGCCGATTCCCCCTCGAGCACCAGGGCCAGCGTGGGCGCGGACGTGATGAACTCGACGAGCTCGTCGAAGAACGGTTTCTCCGTGTGCTCCGCGTAGTGCTCCTCGGCGAGCTCGCGGTCCACGTGGACGAGCTTCGCGGCCCTCACTTCGAGACCTCGCTGCTCGAAGCGAGCCAGGATCTCCCCTGCGAGGGCACGCTGCATCGCGTCCGGCTTGATGAGGACGAGGGTGCGCTCCGACACGCCCGGGAGCCTAGCGACAGCTACGAGCTAAAGATTCTCGACTGCGCGCGGCGCCGACTCGACCGGCGTCTCGCAGTAGGGGCAGACCTGCCAGAGGGGCTCGAGGGGCGCCTTGCAGCGCCGACAGGCCTCCTTGAGCTTCGTGGTGCAGACCGGGCACGCGAGGAACCCGGGCTCGACGACTGCGCGGCAGACGGGACAGCGGTCGGCGGTGCCGAGCGACTCCTCCATGGCCTTGATCTCGAGCTCGCGCTCGCGGATGTCCTCGAGGTACTCCGGCGGCCGGAAGAGCATGTAGAGGAGCGGCCCCAGGAAGGGCGGGAAGATCCCGAGCGCGACGGCCATCGCGAGGAGCCAGGGATCCTCGATCCGCCGCCGAGCGTCCTTGTACACCCAGTACGCGGACGCAGCCCAGAAGATGACGAGGAAGAAGAGGAAGACATTCCGGATCGCGAGCCAGGTTCCGGAGTGGAAGAAGTCCTTGAACCCGCCGAACAGGTCGTCGTTCGAATCGGTTGTGGTCTGAGCCAGGTACATCGTCTTCTAGAACAACATCTTTCCTACGAACCACCCTGCGGCAAACGAGATCGCCACGATCAATGAGAGTACGACCGCGGCGAGCAGGAAGACGCTGATGCGCTCGCCTACTGTCGCCATGGTAGGGCAGTGGCCGGTCGGAAGGAGGCCAGATCTGCAAGCAGGTAGAGGGATCCCGTGACGAGGACCGCGCCGTCGTCCCCGGCCGCCTCACGCGCGAACGAGACGGCTCGATCCGGCTCGGCGACCGCGCTCACCTCCGAGAAGAAGGCCCCCGCTCTCCCGGCCAGCTCGCCGGGAGGGAGGGCGCGCGGGTTGCCGGACGCCGTCGCAACGAACGTGTCACCCAGGGCAGAGAGCGCCGCGAGCATGCCGTCGGCGTCCTTGTCCTCGAGGATGGAGGCGACGACGACGTACCGCCGCGACGGAAGGCGGGCGAGAAGCCAGCCGACACCCGCGAGATTGTGCGCTCCGTCCCAGATCTCGAGCGGCTGCTCGGAGACGCGTTCCATTCGACCCGGAACCACGAGCCTCTCGGCGGGAGACGGATCGACCTGGCGGCCGAGGTAGGTCTCCGCGGCGGCGAGCGCCAGGGCGAGGTTGGTGTTGCCTGCGAAGACGACACTCTCGGCTCCGGCTGCACGGGCAGCCTCGTCCCATTCGGGCTCGCCGAGGATGACCGTCGCTCCGGGAGAGGCCACGGCGAGCTTCTCGGCGGCGATCAGCTCGCGGGTATCGCCGAGGACCTCCGTGTGCTCCAGCCCGACGTTGGTGAGGACGATGAGCCTCGCTCCGAGGACATTGGTCGCGTCGTGCCTTCCTCCGAGGCCCGCCTCGACGACTGCGACGTCCACCTCCTGAGCCGCGAACTCGGCGAACGCCGCGGCGGTCAGGACTTCGAACTGGGTCGCCCCGGCCTCCTCCGCGGCGTCACGGACTCGCTCCAGCGCGCGCTCGAGATCGACTTCGCCGCCCCGCGCCCGGATGCGCTCCGCCCAGCCGAGAACGTGCGGCGACGTATAGGCCGCGACCGCAACGCCCTCCCCCGAGAGCAGGGCCTCGAGGAGACGCGTCGTCGTCGTCTTACCGTTGGTACCGACGACATGGATGGCAGGGAACGAGCGCTGCGGGTTATCGAGGGCCTCGAGAAACTCCAGCATCCGGCCGAGCCCGAACTCCTCCGGCCACGGCGTCAGCGACTCGAGCCAGCTGGCATTCCGGCCGGTCACCGCGCCGGGGCTCTGGCGCGCGAAAAGCGCGTCAGGCGAGGACGCAGGGAGCGCCCGTATTGATTGAAATACGGGCGCGACCGAGGACGAAGCATGGCGCAGCTTTGCAGCCGCCCAGAGCCCGGGGGGTGTGGCCGGTCGGGATGCCGAGCGTTCTCAGCCGCCGAGGGCATCGAGCTCGCGTCGGTAGCGGGCGAGCTTCTCGCGTTCGCCCTCGACCACCTCTGGAGGCGCGTTCTCGACGAAGCGCTCGTTGCCGAGCATGCCTTCCGCGCGCGCGATCTCCTTCCGTAGGCGTTCGCGCTCCGCATCGACATCGCCGTTCACCTGTGTCCGCTCGGGCCGGACGACCGCGTCGAAGATCCTCTGCTGCTCCTCGTCGAGCGGGACCCGCACGCCGCTGCGGCGGTACATCTCCGCCGCGTTCTGGATCACCTCGAAGCGGGGCTGCGTGTCCGCGGTGCCTCCGTCCGACTCCGGCCAGGGGGAGACGATCAAGCGGCTCTCGCGATTGGGCAGGTGCGACCAGATCTCCTCGGTCACATGGGGCAGGACCGGATGCACGTACTTGAGGAGGCGCTCGAGGAGCGCCAGAGCGGTTGCTCTGGCGTCCTCGTCTCCGTCGTAGAGGCGCGGCTTGATCGCTTCGGCGTACCAGTCGCAGAAATCGTCGAAAGTGACGCGGTAGAGCTGCGCTGCGAGCGCGCCGAAGTCGAACGTCTCAGGAG
>JBKPFG010000181.1:0-2147 GCA_046728735.1 Actinomycetota bacterium | reverse complement strand
CTGCGGACCAGCTGACGAAGCAGATCGTCGTCACGCAGCTCGGCCTCGGCGAGTCCGTCCACGTCGTCGGCCCTCTCTACATCCGCCACGTGAACAACCCTGGAATCGCCTTCGGGCTCTTCTCGAGCTGGGCGTCGATCGTCACCTTTCTGACCGCGGGCGCCGTGCTCTGGATGCTCTTCTACTTCGCCAAGTCGGGAGCGAGGCACCCGATCTTTCCGGTCGCCCTCGGCCTGCTCGTCGGCGGCAGCCTCGGAAATCTCGTCGACCGCCTGCGGATCGGCCACGTGACCGATTTCCTCGATCTCCGCTTCTGGCCCGCTTTCAATCTCGCGGACACGTTCATCGTCGTCGGGGTCGCATCGCTTCTGCTGGCGATCGTCGACGCGGAGCGGCAGCCGCGGATTCGCCGGACGAACCCGAACCGGCCCGCTCCCAAGACGAGTGCCTAAGGTGGCCGTGCCGCCGTCGGCGGCCGGCGAGCGCCTCGATCGCTTCCTCGCCGGCCTCGAGGAGATCGGCTCCCGGGCCGCAGCGGAGCGGCTCCTGGGCGAGCGCAAGGTGCTTGTCGACGGCTCGGCGCGGACGAAGAGCTATCGGCTCGAGGGAGGGGAAGAGCTCGAGGTAGAGGTTTCCGAGCGCCGCGAGAGCCAGCTCGAGCCCGAGCAGCTCGATCTGCGGATCGCCTACGAGGACGAGCACCTGCTCGTCGTCGACAAGCCGGCCGGTCTCGTCGTCCATCCCTCGGCGGGTCACGGGAGCGGGACGCTCGTCCACGGGCTCCTCGGGCACGCGATCGCGGGCGGAGAAGATGCGGGCCGCCCTGGCATCGTCCATCGGCTCGACCGCGACACGTCCGGCCTGCTCGTCGTGGCTCGCTCGGACGAGGCGCACAGGCGGCTCCAGCAGCTCCTGCGCAAGCGGGAGCTCGAGCGGGAGTACCTCGCGCTCGTCCACGGTCGCCCGCGCTCGAAGGCCGGGAGGATCGAGGCGGCGATCGGCCGTGACCGTCACGATCCGACGAGAATCTCCCTCGACACGGACACCCCTCGCGAGGCCGTGACCAATTTCGAAGTCGTCGAGCTCATGCGCGCACACGCCCTTCTGCGCGTGCGGCTCGAGACCGGGCGCACACATCAGATCCGTGTTCACCTGGCTGCGATCGAGCTCCCGGTCTCCGGAGACTCGGTGTACGGGGTCGGCGACGAGCTCGGTCTCGAACGGCAGTTCCTCCACTCCGCCCGCCTCGCCTTCCCACATCCGTTCTCGGGCGAGCGGGTGGAGACGGACTCCCCGCTTCCTCCGGATCTGGAGCGGGCCCTAGCCGCCGCGCGCTGAGCGCTTGTCGGCGTAGAGATGGCGGTCGGCTGCCCCGAGGAGCTCTCCCGGAGTCGACCCGTCGTCGGGGAGGTAGGCGGCGCCGGCGCTCGCCGCGGGGCCGTCCGCCAGGCGTGCTCGCAGACGTGTCACGAACGCAGCGACGGTTTCACCGTCGGCCTCGAGGAGGAGTGCGCCGAACTCGTCGCCTCCGAGACGTCCCACGGAGTCGGTCTCACGCGCCGTGCCGGTGAGGGCCGCGGCGAAGACACGCAGCAGGCGGTCGCCCTCCTGATGGCCCTCACGGTCGTTTCGCTCCTTGAAGCTGTCGAGATCGAGGAGGACGAGCGCGAGGTGCCCCCGGTAGCGGCGCGCCCTCGTCACCTCGGCTCCCAGCCGGGAGTGAAAGGCCTCGTGGTTGAGAAGCCCGGTCAGCGGGTCGCGTCTGGCGCGGTCAGAAAGCTCCCCGGTGATCCGGACGACGTACGCCGCGATGCAGCGGTCGAGGGCCTCGCGAACGCGTTCGCGTTCAATTTCACATGTGTCGAGGATCCGTCCGAGAACAAGGAGCTCCGCAACGATTTCCTCAGGCGCCAGCCCGAGGCTCTCACGCTCCCGAGTGTGTTCGAACGCGAATGCGCTCAGTTCAGATGGATCGTCCTCTCCGCCGAGGGCGGCCACGAACGACGGCAGGCTGCCGAGCTGGCCGAGGCGGCCCAGCCGCTCGAGCGAAGGCACCGCGCCTTCCTCGACTGCGCGGTCGACGCATTCGACGGCGAGATCCCAGGCAGACGTTTTGACGACCCCGGCCACGGTCGCTCAGCCTAGAG
>JBKPFG010000091.1:0-4580 GCA_046728735.1 Actinomycetota bacterium | reverse complement strand
ATCGACACCGAGTCCTACTCGGAGGGCCTCCGCCGAGTTCTGCGCCAGGACCCCGACGTCATCCTCCTCGGCGAGCTTCGCGACGAGGAATCTTCCCAGGCTGCGCTGCGAGCCGCCGAGTCGGGCCACCTCGTCTTCTCGACGCTGCACACCATCGACGCGGCCGAGACGATCGGCCGCCTCGTCGAGTACTTCCCGCCCGGAAAGCACGACATGGTGCGCCAGGTGCTCGCGGGGGTCCTGCGCGGCGTCATCAGCCAGCGCCTGCTGCCCAAGGTCGGCGGGGGGCGCGTCGCCGCCGTCGAGGTGATGGTGAACACGGCTCGGATCGCAGACCTTATTCGCGAAGGCCGCACGGACGAGATCACCGAAGCGATCGAGGACGGCGACTTCCACCACATGCAGAGCTTCGGCCAGCATCTCGTGCAGCTCGTCCTCGACGGCTTCGTGGACGAGGACACCGCCGGCAACGCGGCGAGCAACCGGCACGACTTCGAGATCGCCGTTCAGCAGGCCATCCGTCGGAAGAAGCATGCCGAGGCCGCCGCAGAGGAAGCAGCAGCAGCGGAAGAGCCGGCCGAAGAGCCGGAGCCTGAGGAGGAGAACGAGGTGCGCCTGCGGCTCGCGTCGAAGGACCAATGAGGCGCGCTGGCGTCTCGCTCGCGATCCTGGCGATCGCGTGTACGTGCTCGGCGCAGGCCGGGGCGCGCACGTTCACGATCGTCTCGCCTGCTCCCAAGGCCGCCCCGGCCACGGTCGAGCTCGCGAGCTACCAGAGGCCGAACCGGCCGGGGAGCGTGGCGATGCCGTTCGCCCTCTCGAAGGCTCCTGTAGATCCTGCCAGCCTCTCCTACGATCAGCTCCGCGAGCTCTGGCAGCGCGCCGGGGCGGCGTACGGCGTGCCGTGGCAGGTGCTGGGCGCCATCAACAAGATCGAATCGAACTTCGGCCAGAACATGGGCCCGAGCTCGGCGGGCGCGGTCGGCTGGATGCAGTTCATGCCCTCCACCTGGGAACGCTGGGGAACCGACGCTGACGGCGACGGGGTCGCCGACCCCTGGGATCCGGAGGACGCGGTCTACTCGGCCGCCCGGTATCTCGCCGCGGCCGGCGCCCACGAGGACATTTCGCGCGCGATCTTCGCCTACAACCACGCTCAGTGGTACGTCGACGAGGTGCTGAGCCTGGCGGCGCAGCTCGACTCGGGTGGCGCCGCCCTCGCGGTCGGGCTCGGCTCGGGAATGGATTACCAGCTCGCCGCCCTACAGGACCAGCTCGGCGCCGCCCGCCAGCAGGTTGCGCGAGCGCAGCGGCTGATCCCCAGAGACGAGCGCGCGCTCGATCGCCTCGCGGAGCGAAAGCTCGTGCTCGAGCGCCGGGCTGGAGACGCGGGCATCTCGACGCGCGCGTTCGAGAAGCTCGAGGCCCGGATCACGGCGATCGAAACCTCGGAGGCACGCATCGGAGCCAGAATCGACGAGCGTCGGGGCGACCTCGACGCCGCCCTTGCCGCAGTCACGGGCCTGGAAGACCAGCTCGCAGCGGCCGCGGTGGCAGATCCGGCGACGGCAACTGAGGGCGGCCCGGAGGCCGTGGACGGATACGTCTTCCCGGTGGGCGGCGGTCCATTGCTCGTCTCGGTGGGGCACCACCACCACGACTACCCGGCTGCCGACATCGCGGCACCCGAGGGCTCCCCGCTCTACGCGCTCGCCGACTCGATCGTGCTCGAAACCTACTCCGCCGGAAACTGCGGCATCGGTTTCCACATCCAGCTGCGGGAAGGCACGGAGTACACGTACTGCCATCTTTCCTTCCTCGAGCCCGCGGTGCGGCCGGGCGCCGCGCTGAGCGCCGGCCAGCCAGTCGGCCTCGTCGGCCACACGGGCCACGCCACTGGGCCACACCTGCATCTGCAGCTCGATCCGGCGACCTCCTATCCGCAGAACGAGGACTGGTTCAAGTCGTTTGCAGGCGTCGCCTTCTCCTGGCAGGACGCGGCCACGCCCCATCCCCATTCGACGCAGGAGCACCAGGGCGGTCCGGTCTTCACGGTCGTCGGCGACGGGGGCGACCCCTTCGGCACCGACGTGGTCACCTTTACCCGGTAGCTCCAGGGCCTCCTTAAGGGGCTTGACTTTCCGGGAAAGGATGCCGATGGGACGAGCATGGCGGCCCGTTTCACCGCGCTCATCCCGCGCCTGCTTGCGCTGACGGTCATCTGGCTTCTCGGCGCAGCGACGTTCACGCTTGCCGCCGAGAAGAAGGCAACGCCCCTCGGCACGAGCACCGGAACCGCTTCGCAGGTAGCGCGCCCGAGCGTCATCACGGTTCCCGATGTGCGTGGCAAGGCCTACGTCTTCGCGAAGGGAATCCTCCAGGACGCGGGGCTCGCGTGGCGGGTCCGCGGGGCGGTGCAGGGCTATGCGGCCAATGCGGTCGTCTGGCAGAGCCCCGTCCCAGGGTCGCGCATCATCGACAACGGCATGCCGGTAGTCTCGGTTCGCCTCTCCAAGAACACCGCCTACGGGGAGCGGGGCCTGCCCGAGAACGAGTCGCCCTACCTCGGCACGCGGGTGGTCTATCTGAGCGACTGGCGCAAGGCGCACGAGCAGTCGTCCGGGACGACGAGCGCGGCAACGGCGACCACGTCGGCAACGACGTCCACCGCGCCGACCACGACGACCGAGCCGGAGCCGCCCGCCGAGCCCAAGAAGAGAGAGCCCGACTTCATCGTCGCGGGTGCGCCTGCCGAGCCCGTCGACGAGATTTCGCTGCCCCAGCGCGCGCGCCTGCTGCAACGGCGTATGGACGCCATGTCGAAGCCGACCAACCGGCTCGTCAACTACTGGCTCTACCAGCATTCCTGGATCGTCACGGGAGCCCGTTTCGGGTGGCATGACGGGGCCGAGGCGCTCCACATCCTCATCAAGGTTGATCAGAGCCTCGAGCGCCGCTTCGACTTCGGTGCGCGCAGCGAGGCGGTCGCGCGCCGCGCGCTCGCCTACGTCGAGGCGCACGGCAAGTGAGCCTGGGCCTTCTCCGGCGGCTGCGCAGCCGAGACGGCTACACGCTCGTAGAGCTGATCGTCGTCCTCTCGATCTTCCTCTTCATCGTGACCGCGCTCACGCGTCTCTTCACCTCGGGAGCGAAAGCCGAGCTGGACATGAACCGCCGCTTCCAGGCCCAGCAGGAAGCACGCCTCGCTCTCGACCGCATGCGGCGCGAGCTCCACTGTGCGGACTCGATCACACCTGGAACGGATACCGACGGTGACGGCTACGTCGCGTCCATCACGGTCACGATTCCCTCACAGTGCCCGAGCGCCAAGGGCGTGAACATCACGGTCGTGTACGACACGAACTCGGCCGGCACGAACCGGTGGAAAGTTCGCAGGACGCAGTCCAACGTCACGGTCCCGATCGCGGACTACATCACCACTAACGATCCCTTCCTGTACACGGCTCCCTCAACTTCGAGCCGTGGGCTGCTGCACGTCGACTTCCCCGTCAACGTGTACCCGAACGAGGGATGGAAGAAGTGGCGCCTCGTGGACGACATCGTCCTCAGGAACACGTTGCGCGCGTAGACAACCTTCCAACCCCGGGACACAGATGAGCTTCTTGCGGCGCCTTCTACGGAGGCAGGACGGCATCACGCTGATCATGGCGATCGGCATCCTCGGCGTGCTCACGACGACCGGCACTGCGCTCATCTACTACTCGTCGACGAATGCGCGTAGCGCCGAGTACACGGACGACAAGTCCGTTGCCTACGACCTCGCGGAGGCCGGGATCAACGAGATGATGGCGGTGCTCTCCCGTCCCGAGAACAACGCGCTCAACAAGTATCTCCTCGGGGAGCAGGCGAACGGCTCAGTCACGCATACGACGCACACCTATGACCGCGGGACCGTCGAGTGGTACGGAACGCTCGCCCAGAGCGCCGGAACCTCAACCTGGACGCTCACCTCGATCGGCACCGTGAAGAACTCGACCGGAAGCACGGCCTCGCCTGCGAAGCGCACGCTGACCGCGAAGGTTCCGGTCGTGCCCACCTACACGCAGCCGCTCAACAACCCGTCCTGGAACTTCATCTACTCGCGCGCGACCGGCACACCCGGCGGCTGCGACATGACGATCCAGAACAGCGTGCTCGTTCGCTCGCCTCTCTACGTCGCGGGCAACCTGTGCCTGACGAACACCGCAGCGATCACGGCCGGCCCCCTCGTCGTGCAGGGCTCCTTCACGATGCTGCAGAGCGCGAACTACGCCGGGACCTCGACCACGCCGCTCAACCAGCTCCACGTCAAGAACGGCTGTCAGTGGAAGAACAACTCGCTGCACAACCCCTGCCAGCAGGGCGCGGGTGCGAGCGGCTTCGACAACGTCTACGCGACGGTGCTCGACAACACACCCGCCACTTCGGCGGCTCCCACGGTCGACTGGGATGCCTGGTACCTGAACGCGAACCCGGGCCCCTACTACGGCTGCCTGACTCAGAGCGGCACGCCGCCCACGTTCGACAACGACCAGGGGTCGGCCGCAGCGCCGAGCGCCACCCATCGCAACAACAGCATC
>JBKPFG010000134.1:0-11365 GCA_046728735.1 Actinomycetota bacterium | reverse complement strand
CTTCTCCAAGTCGATGGTGTGGGATCAGAGCGGGCTTCGATTCGCGAGGCCCGTGCGCTGGTTGTGCGCGAAGCTCGACGAAACGACGGTCGAGGGCTTCCGGGGGTCGACGTTCGGCCACCGCTTCACGCACGGCGAGATCGAAATTCCGCACGCGCGCGACTACGTCGACCTCTTGCGAGCCGCTGACGTCGAGGTCGACCAGGACAAGCGGATCAATACGATCGCGCGCGGGCTTCGCGAGCTCGGGCTCGAGACCGCCAACGAACCCGTTCTGGCCGAAGTCGTGTACCTCGTCGAGAGCCCGACCGTGCTGCAGGCCACCTTCGACGAGCGCTTTCTGCAGCTGCCGGAGCGCGTGATCGTGACGGCGATGGAGTCGCACCAGCGCTACTTCCCGCTGGGCGGCAACCGCTTCGCCTTCGTCGCGAACGGGGGCGACCCCGAGACCGTCGTGGCGGGGAACGAGAACGTGCTCGAAGGCCGGCTCGAGGACGCCGTCTTCACCTTCGAGCGAGACGTCGCGCGCGGCCTCGACGAGCTGACCAAGGAGCTCAAGTCGATCACCTTCGTGGCCGGAGCAGGCTCCTTCGCGCAAAAGACCGACCGGCTCGTCGCGCTCGTCGGGGACCTGGGAGGCGGTGGGGCCTCGCAAGAGGCCGCCCGCCTCGCCAAGGCCGACCAGGCGGCCGAGCTCGTGCGCGAGTTCCCTGACCTCGAGGGGCACATCGGGGCGGAGTACGCCCGCCTTGCCGGCTATCCCGAAGCCGTTTGTGCGGCGATCGACGAGCACTATCTCCCCGAAAGCGCGGGCGGGCCGTTGCCGGAAACGGAAGCCGGACGCGTCCTCTCGGCGGTGGACAAGATCGACAACCTCACCGTCGCATTCGCGCTCGGACAGAAGCCGACCGGGTCGCGCGACCCATACGGCTTGCGGCGGGCGGCGATCGGGCTCTGCAGGCTCGCGCTCGAGGGCGGGCTCGAGCTCGACGTGGCCGCCCTGGTGGAGCGGGATCGCGGACTGCTCATAGAGCAAGGCGCCGAGGTGAAGGACGACGTCGCCGAGGTCTCCGACTTCGTGGAGGAGCGGCTCGAGGGTCTCCTCGACGTCCCGGTCGAGTTCGTGCGCGCTGCGTGGGCGGGAGGAGTCACCGAGCTCGGCGCGGTGGCGAAATTGGCCGAGACGCTTGCAGGTGCTGCTTCTTCCGACGAGTTCGAGCGCGCCTACGTGGCCTACGATCGCGCGAACCGGCTGGCGGGAAAGGCCGACGGCGCGTCCGCCGCGCTCGACGCGAAGCTCGCGACGGACGAGGCCGAGCTCGCCCTGATCGAGAGCCTCGCGGGCGCCTCCCCGAAGATCGAGGCGGCCATCCAGACCAGGGACTTCACAGCCGCCCTCTCAGCCGCCGCCGAACTTGGGCCCCCTGTCGATCGCTTCTTCGACGAGGTGCTCGTGATGGCCGAGGACAAGCAGGTGCGGGCCAACCGCCTCCGCCTCCTGCTCGAGGTGCGGGACGCGGTCGGGGCCCTGGGAGACCTTTCGCAGATCCCGCGATGAGCGCCCCGCTATGAGTGTCCCGCTCGAGATTCACGTCATGTCCGACTCGACGGGAGAGACCGCCGCGCGCTTCGCCGAGGCCGTGGAGCGGCAGTTTCCCGACGAGGAGTTCGAGATCGTCCGCCATCCGCGGATCACGAGCGTGGACGACGTCCAGCTCGCCGCTGCGCGGGCGCGGGGGAGGCGGGCGGTCGTCATGTACACCATCGTCGAGCCACAGTTCCGCGAGGCGATGCGGACGCTCTGCAAGCGCTATCGGCTGCACTACTGCGACCTGCTCGGCCATCCGATCGACGCCGTCGCCCGCGTGTCCGGACAGCCCGCGACCGGGACGCCTGGCGCGACGCCGGTGCTCGACTCGAGCTACTTCAAGCGGATGGCGGCGATCGAGTTCGCAGTCCGTTACGACGACGGGGTCGCGACCCACGAGCTGCACGATGCCGACATCGTCCTGGTCGGGGTCTCGCGGAGCTCGAAGACCCCGCTCTCGATGTACCTCGGCTATCTCGGCTACAAGACGGCGAACGTACCGATCGTGCGCGGCGTCGACCCGCCGAAGGAGCTCTTCGAGATCGATCCGGGGAAGATCGTCGGCCTGACGATCGACGCTGCGGCGCTGGCGGAGATCAGGGGGGAGCGCGCCCGCACAATGCGGGGTGCGAAGCGGCGCTACGCCGATCTCGAGGCGATCTACGAGGAGCTCGAGCAGGCGGAAGCCGTCCACCGGCGGCTCGGGTGCCCGGTGATCGAGGTGTCGAACCTCGCCATCGAGGAGACCGCGCGCAGGATCATCCACCTCGTGGAGCAGCGGCGGCTGGCGGCGAAGGCATGAAGAAGCAGCCGCGCGTCCCCTGGTACTACTGGCCGTTCCTCTTCTTCCTGCTCGCCCTCGGCCTGTTTGTCTTC
The DNA here is from genome assembly GCA_046728735.1 of Actinomycetota bacterium. Classification (GTDB taxonomy): domain Bacteria; phylum Actinomycetota; class Thermoleophilia; order Gaiellales; family Gaiellaceae; genus JAIBJP01. The sequence goes on along the minus strand of JBKPFG010000134.1, from coordinate 8,901 downwards.
TACGTCGTCCTGACGCCCGTGTGGATGGGGATCAGGCTGATCTCGTGGCTCGCCGAGCGCCGCAATCTCGAGCCGTAAACGAGCCCTGGGCGGCTTGGGGCGGGGCTGGCAAAGGAGGCACGCCCCGAGGGGCGACGGACAGTGCATCGGGCACGGCCTAGCCCCGAGGGGCGCCGCATCCTGTAGCCAGCGTCGCCAGGCCGGGCGGAGCCGGGCTTCGCCCGGCAGAGCGGGCCGACCAAGACGTTCAGGGAAAAAATAGAGGCGGCCGTGGTGCCAAGCCGCCTCCTCTCGGGCCGAGACGTAGGCTGCGGCGCCCCACGTCGTCCTGGCCCGTTATGAGCGGACCATGGCCGACGATGGACCCTGGCGCCATGACCGAATGGGGTAATCCGCTCCGAGACCCCTCGATCGAGGGCCCGGTTAGTGGCCGTCGAAGAAGCCGCTCTCGAGGCCGATGGCGAGCGCCTGCACGACCAGGAGGAGCAGGACTGTGGCTGTGGTGAGAGGCGTTCGCACGGGACCAGTGTTCAGGCGAGGGCCGCACACGTCAAGAAGGCCATAAAGAGCGTGCCGAAAGCGTCCGACGTGGGAAGATCTCACTCCGCGCCCATGCACGACTACGTCTATGACTTCTCCGAGAGTGCAGACCTCGGCCGCGAGCTGCTCGGCGGCAAGGGCGCCGGCCTGGCCGAGATGACTGCGATCGGCATCCCAGTGCCTGCCGGCTTCACCGTTACGACCGCCGCTTGCATCGAATACATGCGGAACGGGCGCGAGCTTCCCCCCGGCCTCGAGGACGAGATCGCGGGTCACCTCGAGCGGCTCGAGAGCGACGCCGGTAAGCGCTTCGGCGACGCCGAGGACCCGCTGCTCGTATCTGTGCGCTCCGGTGCGGCCGTCTCGATGCCCGGGATGATGGACACGATCCTGAACCTCGGATTGAACGACGAGTCCGTCGAAGGGCTCACTCGCGCGACCGGGAACGAGCGCTTCGCCTGGGACGCCTACCGGCGGCTGATCCAGATGTACGGGAACGTCGTCGAAGGCGTCGATGCCCACTCCTTCGAACAGGCTCTGGCCGCGTTGAAGGAGTCGAAGCGCGTGCGTGACGACGTCGACCTGGGCGCCGACGACCTGCGCGAGCTCGTGGAACAGTTCAAGCGCATCTACCGCGAGGAGACGGGCTCGGACTTCCCGCAGGATCCCCGTGTCCAGCTCGAGCGAGCCGTGCGGGCCGTCTTCGATTCCTGGGAGACGCCCCGGGCGCAGGTCTACCGCCGTGCGAACGGCATCTCGGACGACATCGGGACCGCCGTCAACGTCGTCCAGATGGTCTTCGGCAACAAGGGGGACGACTCGGGGACGGGGGTGGCCTTCACGCGAGACCCCTCGACTGGCGAGCAGGGGCTCTGGGGCGAGTTCCTCGCGAACGCGCAGGGCGAGGACGTCGTCGCCGGCATTCGCACGCCCCAGCCGCTCGCGGAGATGAAGGAGCGGCTCCCAGAGGCCTTCGAGCAGCTCGTCGACACCATGCGCCGGCTGGAGGAGCACTACCGCGAGATGCAGGACATCGAGTTCACGGTGGAGGAGGGCCATCTCTACCTCCTCCAGACGCGGAGCGGAAAGCGCACGGCGCAGGCCGCTCTCAAGATCGCCGTCGAGATGGTCGAGGAGGGCCTGATCTCACAGGAAGACGCGGTCGCGCGCATCGATCCCAAGCAGCTCGACCAGCTCCTCCATCCGATGATCGACCCGCAGGCCGACTACGTGCCGGCCGCGAAAGGCCTCAACGCCTCGCCGGGCGCCGCGACGGGGAAGGTCGTCCTCGATGCGGATACCGCGGAGGAGCGCGGGCGCAAGGGCGAGGACGTGATCCTCGTCCGTTGGGAGACCACACCCGACGACATCCACGGGCTCCTCGAGGCGCGCGGCGTCCTCACCGCGCAGGGAGGCATGACCTCGCACGCGGCCGTCGTCGCCCGCGGCATGGGGAAGCCGTGCGTCGCGGGGTGCGAGGGGCTCACGATCGACCTGGAGAGCCGCAAGATCTCGCTGGGAGGGCAGGAGCTCGCGGAGGGCGAGGTGATCACGATCGACGGTGGCTCCGGCAGTGTCATCGTCGGCGAGGTCGATCTCGTTCCACCGCAGATCAACGAGGACTTCGAACGTCTCCTGGGCTGGGGCGACGACATCCGGCGGCTCAGGGTGCGAGCCAATGCGGACACGCCCCAGGATGCGGCGAAGGCGCGGGAGTTCGGGGCGCAGGGGATCGGTCTCTGCCGCACCGAGCACATGTTCATGGCCGAGGACCGGCTTCCGCATGTGCGGGCCATGATCATGGCCTCCACCGAGGAGGAGCGGCGCGAGCAGCTGGCGAAGCTGCTTCCCTACCAGCAGGAGGACTTCGAGGGGATCTTCGAGGCGATGGCGGGCCTACCGGTGACCATTCGGCTCCTCGACCCTCCACTCCACGAGTTCCTACCCTCCCCCGAGGAGGCGCGCTCGCCCGAGATGGCGCGCCGGATCCGCTCGCTGCAGGAGGCGAACCCGATGCTCGGCACGCGTGGCTGCCGGCTCGGGCTCCTCTTCCCCGAGATCTACGAGATGCAGGTGCGCGCGATCATCCGTGCGGCGGAGGCCGTGGAGGAGCGGAGCGGCAATGCGCCGCTCGTCGAGATCATGCATCCGCTCGTGGGGTTCGCCGAGGAGCTCAACCGGCTGCGCGAGCTCACGCTTCGCACGGCGGCGGACGAGGGGGACGCCGACTACCTCTGCGGAACGATGATCGAGCTTCCCCGAGCCTGTGTTCGCGCCGACGAGATCGCCGAGCACGCCGACTTCTTCAGCTTCGGAACGAACGATCTCACCCAGACGACGCTCGGCTTCTCTCGGGACGATGCGGAGGGACGGTTCCTCACGCACTACCTGGACGAGCGCATTCTCGAGACCAACCCGTTCGAGACGCTCGACCGGGACGGCGTCGGCGAGCTGATGCGGCTCGCCGTCGAGCGCGCCCGCGGCGTGAAGCCCGACATCAAGCTCGGCATCTGCGGCGAGCACGGAGGCGACCCCGCATCTGTCGCCTTCTGCCACGAGCTCGGGCTCGACTACGTCTCCTGCTCGCCGTATCGCGTGCCGCTGGCGCGGCTCGCGGCGGCTCAGGCGGCCCTGAAGGAATCAGGCGTGAACGCAGTGCAGGTCGGCTAGTAGTAGGAGGTTTTGACCAAACATCGGCTGTGCCGCCGGAGGCGCGCCGCTCACCCCAACGCATCCGCGTTCAGATAGACGAGTCGCCCCCGTATCTAACGTCGATACGAGGGCTCCCTGCGTCCGTGCCTCAGAACGATCGTCCCGTCCCGGCGACGAGCGACGTTCCGCCAAACCCCCCCTGACCTTTTTGGCACACCGTCCCTCCGGGCGACCATTTATGGACACGATGATCGCCGTGACGGCTCTCGAGACAGATGCCGCACTTCTCACCCGCACGCAGGCCGGGGACGCCGAGGCCTTCGGGGCGCTCTTCGAGCGCCATGCGCCGGCCGTTCTGCGCTTCTGCTTCCGGCGAACCGCAAATGCGGCCGTCGCCGAGGACCTCACCTCGATCGTCTTCCTCGAAGCTTGGAGGCGGCGCGAACGCACCGTCTTCTTCGAGGACAATGCCCGGCCCTGGCTCCTCGGAGTCGCCCTCAACGTCCTTCGCTCGCAGGCACGCGCGGAGCGACGCTATCGCGAGGCGCTCGCGCGCCTTTCCGCCGACGACGTTCCCGAGCCCGAGAGCGATGCGGCGATCGCACGGTTGGACGCCGAGAGGGACATGCGTGCTGTACTCAAGGCCGTCGAGCAGCTGGGTCGCCGCGAGCGCGAGGTTCTCGAGCTCTGTGTCTGGGAGGGTCTTTCCACCGAGGAGGCCGCTCTCGCCCTCGGCATCTCGCCGGGCGCCGTGCGGAGCCGGCTCTCCCGTGCCCGCCGCCGTTTGCCGCTTCTGGAAGGGATGACCGCATGACCGACCTCGTGAACCCGCCCACGATCGACCCCACGCAGGACTGGCTGAGCACCCGCCGAGCCCAGCTCGTGCGTGCGCTCGAGACCGACGCACCGAGTGCCCGAGGCTTGCGGCCGAACTGGCGGCTTGCCGTCGTCGTGCTCGCCGTGTTGCTCTTCGCGGGCGCGGCGGTCGCGGCCACGGGCTACACGTTCTTCGACTGGTTGAACGCGGACGGGCCGGGTGCGGCGCGCTTCTCGATCGACTCGTCGCGCACGGTCGACTGGCCGGCGCCCGGGGCCCTGGCCTGCGCCGAGCCCGGAACGGAGTTCTCGTGCACGGAGGGCAACTCCGGCCGCTGGATCTACGAGTCCCTCAGCAGGGTCGAGGCGCCCCCGACCAACGTGACCCGCACGAGCATCCTCGACGCCGTGGCTGCGGGCGAGCGCGAGGGTCGCATTGCGCCGGAGACGGCCGACAGGCTGCGGAGCGAGATCGCGGCGGTCGAAGACGAGTTCTTCGAGAAACTGCAAGTCCTTCTGGCGCTGCGCAGCGTCGCTTCGCCGCACCTGACGCGACCTGGTTTCGTCCTCGTTCCGCCTGCGGGCGTGCCCCAGTTCGTCACGTGCGAGCCGGACGACGACGCCTTCCGCTGCCGAAGCCTCTCCGCTGCAGTCGACGTGCCCGTCGGGGCTCCGATGTACGGCCTCCGGGAGAACGCCGACTGGGTCGAGCGTTCGATGCCGCGGCGGGCGCCGGATCTGGAGCCTCTCTACGAGGGGGTCTTCGGCCGCCCGCTGACGCCCGCCGAACAACGCCTCCTCACTTCGATCAGCACTCCTGCTTCCTCCGACGCGGACAGCGGGGGCGCGACGACGAGCGGGGGCTAGCTCTTGGGGACTGGGGCAGGCCGGTAGCGGCTGCGGATCTCGTCGACGAACCCGGCGAGCCGCTCGGCGAGCTCGGGGTCGCGGATCTCGAGCACGTTCTCGGCGTTGACCTCGCCCGAATGGGAGAGGTTGAAGCTCCCAGTGAAGACGTAGTCGTCCGCGACCGTCACCTTCGCGTGCATGTAGTCGTGCACGTCTCCCTGTCCGTAGGGCGTGGACTCCTTCCCGGAGAAGGGAGCTCCACCGAGCACGCGTCCGATGAGAGGCGTCTTCCAGGAGGCGTTGCCGTTCAAAGACCACTGGTGGTAGACGCCTTTCATCTGGGTCGCGTCCACGACGCCGGCCACGTTCACGTTGCCGTCGGAGACCACCTCAGCGAGCGCGCCGAGCACGGGCCCCGACGTGATGACGGGCGACGACACCCGCACGAGCCGCTTCGCGCGTTTGATCCGGTGCGCGATGCGCGTGGCCATCGCCTCGCCGTGTCCCGGCGAGAACCAGGCGCGCACCCTGCGCTGCTCGATCGGAAAGGGATCGGGATCGACGAAACCGCTCTCGGCCACGCTGCCGCTCGTCCAGAGCTGCTCGAAGTCGGTCGTAAAGGCGTGCGCGAGCGGATCCGACTCCGCCACGACGATGACGTTCTCCTCTCGGCTCCACGAGTCGTCCGTCCAGTTCGTCGAGCCGGTCCAGACGCTCTTCCGGTCCCTGACTGCGTACTTGTGGTGCATGAGGTCGGGGACGCCCGGGATCCCCTTGGTCGGGACGTCGAGGCTCTCGATGAGGCTCGGCTCACCGCTCGGTGGGGGCGGGACGGGGATCGGGTTGGCGTGATCGACGTTGTAGGCCAGCCGGACCGCCACGCCGCGCCGCGCGGCCGCCGAGATCGCGCTCGCGACGAGCCGTTCGGTGGCCCGCTCGAGCTCGAAGTCGTAGAGCGCGAGATCGAGGCTTTCCTTCGCGCCCGCGATGAACTCGCCGGCGTACTCGGCGATCTCGAGCGCGCTCTGCCCGCCGTCGGTGAGGGTGCGGACCTGGAGCGTCAGGCGTACCCGCGTGCTCTGAAGTACGAGAGGGCGAGGCTCGCGACCGCGATGCCGAGGAGGCCTGCGGCCACTCCGAGGTCGAAGCGTCCGTAGACCGCGTGTCCGCGGCCAAAGCGTGAGAGGACGAGCACCGCGAGCGCGCCGCCGATCAGCCCCCCGATATGTCCTCCGATCGAGATGTACGACTGGCTGGTGAAGAGGGTGAACGCGAGGTTGAAGAGGACGATGAGCAGCGCCGTTCCGCCGAAGACGTTGATGTTGTTGCGCTCGAGGATGAGTCCGGCCCCGAGGATTCCGAAGACTGCGCCCGAGGCTCCGATCGTCGCCGAGGTCGGCGCGAGGAGAAGAGCGCCTGCCGATCCCGCCAGCACCGCGAGGAAGTAGACGGCGAGGAAACGGGCGGTGCCGAGGAGGCCCTCGAGCAGCCTGCCGAACCACCAGAGCATGAGCATGTTGAAGAGCAGGTGGATGGGGCTCCCGTGCAGGAAGGCGTTTGTGATCAGCCGCCACCACTCTCCGTCCGCGACCTCGTACACGCGCAGGTAGCCCTTCTGGAAGATCTCCCCGGCCGGGTTGGTGAAGGTCCCGCCGTTGGTCGCCTGGAGCAGGTAGACGAGGACGTTTGCCGCGATGAGGGCCTTGGTGGCGATGAAGCTCGTGCTTTCGCCGGCGGCCAAGCGAACCCGGGTCGCTTTCTTCTTGACCGAGGGCTTCTGGCCCGCGCATTCCGGGCACTTGATCCCGACCGCGCTGAAGACCATGCAGTCCGTGCAGATCGGGCGGCCGCAATTGGAGCAGCTGACGGCGGTCTCGGCCCGCGGATGGCGGTAGCAGACCTGGGTCTGCGTCTGCTCTGAGCTCGCCATCGCGGTCATCGTAACGAGGGAGGGGCGGGGTAACGTCCAGATCCGTGCGCGTGCACGTCGCGTTTACACCGGCCGAAGCCGCCAAGGTTGCGACCGCGATCGTGGTCGACGTCCTGCGAGCGACGTCGACGATCGTCCAAGCGCTCGAAAGTGGCTACCGGCGCGTGCTCTGCTGCGCTGAGATCGAGGAGGCTAGAGGCCTGCGGAGCGAGATCGGCGATTCCGTGCTCGCCGGGGAGCGCTGGGCCGGAGCCATTCCGGGGTTCGAGCTCGGTAACTCGCCTCGAGACTTTCTGGACCCGCGTGCAGAGACCGTCATCCTCACGACGACGAACGGTACGCGCGCGATCCTCGCCGCAGCCGCCGACTGCGAGGAAGTCGTGATCGGGAGCCTTCTCAACCTCGATGCCGTCGCCGCCCGAGCCAGAGCAGTGGGTGAAGACGTCGAGATCGTCTGCGCCGGCGTGAACGGTCGCTTCACGCTCGACGACGCGTACTGCGCGGGCCGCATCGCTGACCTGGTGGGAGGGAAGCTCACCGACTCGGCCGAGGCTGCTGTACGCATCGCCCGATCCTTCGAAAGTGCCGAGGAGGGGTTGCGGGCTTCGCGGCAGCAGCATGAGTTCGTCGTCCAGAACGACCTCGTCTGGTGCGCGCAGGAAAGCGTCGCGAGCGTCGTGCCGCGATTCGCCTCGATGCGGGGGCCTGCTGCTGAGATAGTAAGGGCATGAGGTGGGCCGTCCTCCTCGCGCTCCTCGCCGTCGCCGGCTGCGGCTCGGGCTCGACTCAGACCGTAGAGGTCACCACGACCGTCCAGGAGACGACCACGGTCGAGGCGCCGGCCCCGACTGGTGAGACGACGACCGCTCCGAAGCCGGCCGGGAACGACCCTGACGACGTCGACGGGCAGCTCGACATCCGCGACCTCAACGCGACTCGTACCGGCGACCTCATCGCCGTGTCGCTCAAGACCTACGATCCCTGGAGCTCGAACGTGCTCGTCGGGACCCCCGTGAAGGTGGGCCCGAACCGCTTGACGGTCTACTACGACCTCGATCTCGACGGGCACGCGGATCGCCGCGGCCGGGTCATCTTCGCGGGCAGCAGGCTCTCGATCTTCCTGAGCGGCGGAGGACAGCAGTTCGAGGCCGTACCGGTCGAACGCCCGAACGACGTGACCGCGCAGTACGTCCATCCCGTCGACATCTTCTTCGTCGACGGCTCGAGCGACGTCGACATCCAGATCCGTGCGGAGAGCCTCTACAACGGAGAAATGGACCGAGCGCCGGACCACGGCTGGATCAAGGTTCCCTTCAGCCCGTAGAAATTGCTTGACAGGAGAACGTGTGTTCGTGTAGAACATACGTTCCCATGATCGCCTGTCTGACAATCCCGGCCTTCTCGCTGCGGGCGGCGCTGAAGGACCGGCCAGAGCTGAGAAGCAAGCCGGCAGCGCTCGCAGTCGCCCCCGGCGAGCGTCCCCTCATCGGTCCGTGCAACCGGGCGGCCGAACGGGCGGGCGTGAGGCCGGGGATGCGCCTCTCGGAGGCGCTGGCCACCTGCCCCGAGCTCCACCTCGTCGAGCAGGATCCCGCGGGAGCCGAAGCCGAGTGGGAGCGGATCCTGCGCCGGCTCGAGGACGCCGGCCTCGCAGTCGAGCCCGCCGAGCCCGGCTGTGCGTATTTCGATACCCGTGGGATCGAGCGGCTCGCCGGCGGGGTGAAGGCCGCCGTGCAGCGGGCGCTCGACGCCGTCGGCGTCGCCTGGGACCCCCGCGTCGGGGTGGCCGAGCGCCGCTTCGCCGCGCTCGCGGCTGCGAGCGTCGCTCCTGCCGGCCGCGCGCTCATCGTCGACGACGAAGAGACGGAGCTCTTCCTCGCACCCCTGCCTCTCCATCTCCTGCCACTGAGCCCCGAACGCCGCGAGGAGCTTTCCGAGCTCGGGGTCAAGCGGCTCGGAGAGCTGGCCGGGCTTCCACGGGCGGCAGTCGCCGACCGGCTGGGGGCCGAGGGGACGGAGGCCTGGAGACTTGCTCACGGCGAGGGTGATGCGCGCGTCTCGGCGCGGAAGCCGCCCGCGGAGATCGGCGAGTCGCTCGAGTTCCCCGAGCCGGT
>JBKPFG010000245.1:0-10803 GCA_046728735.1 Actinomycetota bacterium | reverse complement strand
CCTCGACCTCGCAGATCAGCCCGCAGCGCTCTTCCGGCCGCTTTCCTTCATGCACCTCCTCTCCGCGATGCCGCCGCGAGAGGTGGTATTGCCGCTCCAGGTCGTCGCCGTGTGCGCAGCCGTGCTTGCAGCAGTCGGCTGGCGTGCGCGCATCACGCTTCCGATCGCTTGGCTCTGCGCCGTCTTCCTGAACGGGATGCTCGCGAGCACGGGGAAGGTCGTGCACAACGACGTGCTTCTCCTGCTCTGTCTCGTGCCCCTGCTTCCGGCGCGCGTGAGCGACGTCTGGTCGCTCGATGCGCTCCTGGGACGAGGGCGCCGGAGCCCGCGCATCTCGATCGACTACGGCTGGCCGGTGCGCACGGCCACGGTCGTCGTCGCGGGTGCTTACTTCTTCGCCGGCTTCGCAAAGCTTCTCTATTCGGGCCCTGCATGGGTGACGAGCGACAACATGCGCTGGATCCTGTATTCGACGAGCCGCTCGGACCTCGCGATGTTCATCGCCGACCGCCCGTGGCTCGCGCATCTCCTGGCCGGGGGCACCCTTCTGCTCGAGCTGACCTTCCCGCTGGTGCTCTGGAAGGCGAAGGCGGCCTGGGTGTACGTCCCCTCCGCGATCGCCCTGCACGCGGGAATCTGGCTCGCGATGGGCCTGGACTATTCGGCGCAGGCGGCCACGGTGCTCGTCGTGCTCACGAACTGGCCCGCGGCCGGGGAGTGGGTCAGACGGCGTGCCTCATCCATACGTTCGGCTCCACGTAGCGCCCCTGGTCCCGTTCCCGGTCGATAGTCACCGGCACGAGTGCACCCTTGACGACATATTCGCCGGTCTCGGGGAACGCCATCTCCGTCCATGCCTCCCATTCGCTGACGGTCCCGCGGATGTCGAGTGAGCGCGGCGCGACAGCGAGGATCTCCGCGCCCAGGCGATGATGCAGCCGGATCCATGGGTCGAAGGGCAGGCCGTCGGCTCGAGTCCAGCGCATGTAGCTCTCCATCGGTGTGAGCGGGTAGCGCTCCTTCCACGTGGGCCGCACCGGAGCGAGCAGGCATTCGAGGCCCGCGCTACGAGCGGCTTCAGCCATCCCTTTGATGATGAGACCTGAGAGCCCTTTCCCGTGCTGGCGTGGATCGACGACGGCAACGAGCGCGCAGAGGACGTTCGGCTCGGGCTCCGAGAAGCCGTACTCGAGAACCGTGACACCTTCGGGCAGCGACTCGGTCCGGCCGTCCCAGCGGATGGGGATGCTGCACCCCTCTCCGAGGACGAGGTCCGAATCCTCGTCGTAGAGGGCGAACTGGAAGTCTCGGAAACGCTCGTACAGGGCTGACCACCATCGCCGCACAGCCTGGTCGTGATGGATGAACTCGGGCCAGGGGTCGGCGATCTCGTCGAGTCGCGCCTCGAGGTCCGGCCGCTCGGCGACGGTAAATGTTCTCGGCGCCATGGCGGCCGATTCTCACACGCCGGGGGAGGGCGTCGGGTCCGATCCATAGCATCGGCCCATGGCGAAAGCGGCTGCCGTCCAGTTTTCCTGCTCGGAGTGCGGCTACTCGACCGGCAAATGGCTCGGGCGCTGCCCGTCCTGCGGCGGCTGGAGCACGCTCGTCGAGGAGCGCGCTGCCGTCCCGGCCTCGCCCAATGCCGGCCAGGGCGCTTCGAGGCCGCTCCTGCGCCTCGTCGAGGTAGAGGCCACCGACACCGCGCGCATCTCCACGGGGATCTCCGAGCTCGACCGTGTGTTGGGTGGGGGCCTCGTACCAGCGAGCGTCATCTTGGTGTCAGGAGATCCGGGGATTGGGAAGTCCACCCTCCTGCTCATGGCGCTTTCCGCCATGAGCAGGAGCAGAAAGATGCTCCTGGTCACGGGTGAGGAGTCCGCGGCCCAGGTCAAGCTCCGCGCCGATCGCCTCGGGGGCGCCCAGGACGTGCACATCCTCGCCGAGACCAACCTCGACGACGTCTGCGCCACGCTCGAGGCCGAACGGCCCGCGGTGGCCGTCGTCGACTCCGTGCAGACGCTCTACGCGCCCGAGCTCGGATCCGCGCCCGGATCGGTGGCGCAGGTGCGCGAGGCGGCGGCCAGGCTCCTGCGCGTCGCCAAGGAGCACGGCATCGCCGTCTTTCTCGTCGGACACGTGACCAAGGAGGGCGCCATCGCCGGCCCCCGCGTCCTCGAGCACCTCGTCGACTGCGCGCTCCACTTCGAGGGCGACCGCTACCGGGAGCACCGGGTTCTGCGCGCGGTCAAGAACCGCTTCGGCTCGACCAACGAGCTCGGCGTGTTCGAGATGACGGGCACGGGGCTCGCCGGAGTGGCGGAGCCGTCGGAGCTCTTCGGTCTCGTCGACGAGGATCAGCCCGGATCCGCGGTCGTCTGCGCGCTCGAGGGGACGCGGCCCTTGCTCCTCGAGGTGCAGGCGCTCGTCTCACCGTCCGACCTCGCCATGCCTCGCCGCGTCGGCACCGGAGTGGACCCGAAGCGGCTCTCGATGATCGTCGCCGTCCTCGGCCGGCACGCCGGCGTCGCGCTCGGCTCAGCCGACGTCTTCGTCAACGTCGCGGGCGGCGTGCGTATCGACGAGCCCGGGGCCGACCTCGGCATCGCACTCGCCATTGCCTCCGCAGCGCGCAACGCGCGCATTCGCCCGTCCGTGGCGTGCTTCGGGGAAATCGGCCTCACCGGCCGCTTGCGGCCCGCCTCACAAGCGGAGCGGCGGCTCGCCGAGTGCGCCAAGCTGGGCTTCGCCGAGGCGATCGTCCCCGACGGCACCGAGCCTCGTGGCAGAATCCGCTTGAACGCGGCGGCGACGTTACGGCAAGCGATCGCGGGTGGGCTCGATGCGCGCGGATCCCCGGCAGGATAAGACCTTCCTTTCGGCCCTCAGCCAGCTGGCGCCGGGCACGCCTCTGCGGGCGGGCATCGACGACATTATCCGGGCCGAGCTCGGGGCGCTGCTCGTGATCGACGACCCGAACGAGCTCGCGTTCCTCTTCTCGGGAGGGATGCGGCTCGACCTGCCCTTTACGTCCCAGCTCCTCTACGAGCTGGCGAAGATGGACGGCGCGATCGTCCTCAACGAGCAAGCCCAGAAGATCGTCTACGCGAACGTCCAGCTGATGCCGGACCCCGCCATCCCCTCGGACGAGACCGGGACGCGTCACCGCACCGCCGAGCGCGTCGCCAAACAGACCGATGCGCTCGTGATCTCGATCTCCCAGCAGCGCGAGACCGTGACCGTCTTCGCCGGCGATCTCCGCTACCAGCTCGGGGAGATCTCCGACGTGCTTGCGCGAACCAACCAGGCGGTCGGGACGCTGGAGACGTACAAGACACGGCTGGACCAGGGCCTTACCCGGCTGACGGCGCTCGAGTTCCAGAGCGCGGTCATGCTCGACGACGTCCTCGTCGTCCTCCAGCGCGCGGAGATGACGACCCGCATGGCCGAGGAGATCGAGCGCAACTGCGTCGAGCTCGGGGAGGAGGGGCGCTTGATCCGCATGCAGCTCGACGAGCTGATGGAGGAGGTCCCGCGCGAGAAGGCGGCTGTCGTCTACGACTACGAGCGAAGTGGCGAGCCCGCCAAGGCCTCGGCCGTGCTCGAGCGGCTCGCGGATCTCCCACATCCGCGCCTGCTCGAGTTCGAGGAGCTCGCCGAGGTGCTCGGCTATCCCCGCGACACCAACCCACTCGACTTCACCGTCTCGCCGCGCGGCTACCGGGTGCTCTCGCGCATTCCGCGCCTCCCCGACTCGGTCATTCGCCATGTCGTGCGGGACTTCAGATCGCTCGACGCGGTCATCCGGGCCAGTCACAGAGACCTCGAGGCGGTCGACGGGGTCGGTTCCGTGCGCGCCCGCGAGATCCGGGAGGGCCTCCGGCGCCTCCAGGAGCACAATCTCGTCGACCGGTACCTGCAGCTCTGAACCTCCTCCTGTGGATAAAAAGCCCGCAATCGGGCATAAAAACCCTGGAAAACTCGCGTTTTAAGCGGAGTTTCGGTACAATGGCAGGGTTCCGCAGGCGGTCAGAGCGGCTTTTTTTGGGCCCGGGAAGAGGAGGAGAGCTTGTACAAAGTCGGCGATAAGGTCGTCTATCCCCACCACGGCGCCGGCACGGTCGTGAAGAAGGAAAAGCGCACCATTCTGGGGACGGAGCGCGAATACCTGACGATCAAGATCCTGCACAACGACATGACGGTCAACGTCCCGGCCGAGAACGCAGAGAAAGTCGGTCTCCGCCCGGTCGTCGACGAGGACATGGTCGAAGAGGTGCTGGAGGTGCTGCACGGCAGCGGCACCAAGATGCCGAAGAACTGGAATCGCCGCTTCAAGCACAACCGGGACAAAATGAAGACCGGTGACATCTTCGAGCTGGCAGAGGTCGTGCGGAACCTCTCGCTGCGAGACCAGGAGAAGGGTCTCTCCACGGGCGAGAAGCAGATGTTCGTTAAGGCGAAGAAGATCCTCGCCAGCGAGCTCATGTACGCGAAGGGGCTCGACGAGGAGTCCGCCGCGACGTGGCTCGACGAGGTTCTCGAGGAAGTCGGCACGACGAGATCGCGCCGAGCCGTCGCCGCAAAGGCCTAGCTCGACAACTGCGACCCGGCCCGGACTGCGCGGGCATCCTGTACGCGTGCGTGCCGTCCTCAGCTGGGCCGTCTTTCTGGCCGTGATCGCGGCACTGGCAGGCTGCAACGACAAGGAGAGCCCGGTCTCGGGTCCCTTGACGCTCGGGGACTTCAAGAACAAGGCCGCAGCCGCCGTCACGACGGGAAGCGACCTGGAGGGGAAGCCCGGCTTCGGGGCGAAGGTCGACGTCACCTCGCCGACGAGCCTGAGCACGTTCTCCGAGAGCGTGCAGGCGAGCTACGCGGAGTACCGAAAGAATCCGGGGAACGTGGATGCGGTCGTGAAGCAGTTCGTGGACGACGTGCAGGCACGCATGGCCCGAGGGAATCAGGGCGTGACCTTCGCGGACGCCCGCGCGCACATCCTCCCGATCCTGAAGCCGAAGGCCTCCTTCCGCGGCGTCACCGACGACCCTGCGACCACGACTTTTCCCGGCGATCTGCGCGTCGCCTACGCGGTACAGCGACCGGACTCGTTCACGCTCGTCGGCCGGGACGATCTCGGCCGCTGGCACAAGTCGGTCGGCCAGGTCAACCAGCTCGCCCTCGCCAATCTGCTGAAGGAGACGGAGCGGGAGCAGCCGCTGCGCTGCGAGAAGAAGCTCTGCGGCTGGGCCTCGGGCGACGGCTACGACGCGACACGCTTCATCGTTCCCGAGCTGCGAGCGCAGATCGTCAGGAAGATCGGCCCGGCTGTCTACGCCGTCCCGCGCGAAAGCGTCTACGTCGCCTTGCCCGTCAAGTACGCATCGCGCATCAGGGACAAGGTCGAGCGTGACTTCGTCACGGGGACCAACCCGGTGAGCCGAGACCTCTTCGTCGAGCGCGGCGGCCAGGTCGTCGTCCTCAAGTGAGCGCCACTGAATGAGCGCCACCTGGGCGGTGGTCGTCGCAGCCGGCCGGGGGGACCGCCTCGGCCTGGAGCGGCCCAAGGCGTTTGCAAAGCTCAACGGCCGCCCGCTGCTGGCCGAGAGCCTCGAGCGCTTGGAGGCCTCCGACTGGGTGGACGCGATCGTCGTCGTGGCGCCCGAGGAGTGGGAGGAGCCGTCGATCCTCCTCGCCGAGGAGATCGGAGCGGGGAAGGTGACCGCTTGCGTGCCCGGAGGCGCGACTCGCACGGAGTCCGTACGCGCGGGAGTCGCGGAAGTCTCCCCCGAGGCCCTCGTGGTCCTCGTCCACGACGCGGCGCGGCCCCTGCTGCCGCCGGAGGTCGTTGAGCGGGTGCTCGAACCACTCGGGGAGGGATGGGACGGAGCCGTTCCAGCCCTGCCCATCGCCGACACGCTCAAGCGCTCCGAGGCAGACGGGGCCGTGATAGAGACGGTCGACCGCGCCGGGCTGCACGCCGTCCAGACCCCGCAGGCGTTCCTGGCTCCCGTCCTGCGCGAGGCGCTTTCCGGGGACATCGGCGATGCGACCGACTGCGCCGGGCTCGTGGAGTGCCGCGGCGGCCGGGTCCGCCTTGTCCCAGGCGACCGTCGTCTCCTCAAGATCACCACCGAGGAAGACCTCGCGTTCGTCGAAGGACTACTGGCTCACGCGTGATCGTCGACTACCACACGCACCTGCGCAGCGACGGGCAGCAGGTGTCGCATACGGTCGAGACGGTCGAGCGGTGGGTCGAGAGGGCGGCGGAGCGCGGCATCGACGAGAGCGGCTTCAGCGAGCATGTCTATTACTTCGTCGAGGCGAGGCCGCTCCTGACCGTCCCGTACCAGATCGACCACTGCCACGTCCCGATTGCGTCGTATGTGGGGGCCGTGCTGACAGCGAAGGAGCGTGGGCTGCCGGTGAAGCTCGGAGTCGAGGTGGACTACTACCCCGGGCGCGATGAAGAGATCCGCCGCCTCCTGGCCTCGCACCCGTGGGACTTCGTGCTCGGCTCGATCCACTACCTCGACGGGCTCGGGATCGACGTCGAGCCGAGCCTCGCCGGGAGGGTGGGTCCCGAAGACGCCTACCGCCGGTACTTCGGCGCACTCGCGGCGGCGGCCGCTAGTGGGCTCTTCGACTCGCTCGCACACCCGGACCTGATCAAGTTCCTCGCCGGTGTGATCGACTGGGATCCGAATCCGTTCGTCGCGGGGCTCGACAACGTCTGCCTCGAGGTGTCCTCGGCCGGCCTCAGGAAGCCTCACGGTCGCTTGTATCCGGAAAGGGACCTCCTGCAGGCGGCGCGGCGGGCGGGTGTTCGCATCACGCTCGCGTCCGATGCCCATGAGCCTGCGGACCTCGGCCGCGACCTCGAGCGAGCCGTGGAGCACGCGCGCGAGGTCGGCTACGAGACGGTCACTGTGTTCGACGAGCGGCGAGGACGCCAGGAGCCGCTGGGATGAGCGAGCTCCGAGTCGGGATCGGGCTCGACGCGCACGCGTTCTCGGACGAGTCGGCGCTCGTGCTCGGCGGGGTCGACTTCCCAGGCGAACGCGGGCTCGCGGGGCATTCCGACGGCGACGTCCTCGCGCATGCGCTGATCGACGCGCTTCTCGGCGCTGCCGGGCTCGGAGACATCGGCGAGCTCTTCCCCTCGGGCGACCCGGAGTGGCTCGACGCTTCCTCGATCCGGTTGCTGCAGCGGGCGTACGAGGTCGTGCGCGGAGCGGGCTGGGAGCTCGTCAACGCCGACTGCGTCCTCATCGGCGAGGAGCCTCGGATCGCGCCCGTCCGTGACGCGATGCGGGCCCGTCTCGCCGGTGCGATGGGCGTGGAGCTCGACCGGGTCGCCGTGCGGGCGACGACGACCGACCAGCTCGGCTTCACCGGGCGCGGGGAAGGGCTCGCCGCCCAGGCGGTCGCCCTCCTCGGGCGCGGGTGACGTTGCCTTCGGTCAGCTAGGATCGACGTGTATGCCCGGCTGGGCGATCTGGCTGGTCGTCGCTGCGGTGCTGATCGGGGTTGAAGTTTTTTCACTGACTTTCCTCTTCGGCCCGCTGGCCCTAGCCGCGCTCTTGGCTGCTCTTGTCGCCGCTCTGGGCGGCGGAGCGGTCTTCCAGATCATCGTCTTCTCGCTCGCCGCAGTGGGGTCGCTCGTCCTTCTGCGGCCGATCGCTCTCTCGCACCTGCGAACCGCAATCCCGACTCGCACCGGTGCGGCCGCGCTCGTCGGTCAGAACGCGCTCGTGCTCGAGCGCGTCGATGCGAACTCGGGTCAGGTGAAGCTCGCGGGAGAGGTCTGGAGCGCCCGTTCCTACGACGGCGAGCGGGCCTTCGAGCCGGGTGAGCGGGTCTCGGTTCTCGAAATCCAGGGCGCCACGGCGCTCGTGTCCGATTAGGAAGGGGTAGCAGTGGCGGGTCTCATCGTTGCCGGCGTCATCGCCCTCATCGTCGTCATCATTCTCTTCCGCACGGTGCGGATCATCCCGCAGGCTCGAGCGGGGCTCATCGAGCGGTTGGGTCGCTACCACCGAACTCTGGACGCGGGCCTCGCCCTCGTCATTCCCTTCGTCGACCGTCTCCGGCCGCTCGTTGACCTCCGGGAGCAGGTCGTCTCGTTCCCGCCCCAGCCTGTGATCACCGAGGACAACCTCGTCGTCTCGATCGACACCGTCGTCTACTACCAGGTCACCGACGCGAAGTCGGCGACGTACGAGATTGCCAACTACATCATGGGCATCGAGCAGCTGACCGTGACGACCCTCCGCAACGTCATCGGCGGCATGTCGCTCGAGGACACGCTGACCTCACGGGATCAGATCAACACGCAGCTGCGAGTCGTTCTCGACGAGGCGACCGGGAAGTGGGGGATCCGCGTCAACCGCGTCGAGCTGAAGGCGATCGACCCGCCGGGGACGATCCAGGAGGCGATGGAGAAGCAGATGCGGGCCGAGCGCGACCGCCGCGCGACCATCCTCACGGCTGAAGGCGTGAAGCAGTCGCAGATCCTCACCGCGGAGGGGGAGAAGCAGGGCGCCATCCTCCGCGCCGAGGGCGAGAAGCAGGCCCAGGTCCTCCGCGCCGAGGGCCAGTCGAAGGCGATCGAGACCGTCTTCAAGGCCATCCACGAGGGCGACGCCGACCCGAAGCTCCTTGCCTACCAGTATCTCCAGGTGCTGCCTCAGATCGCCCAGGGAGACTCGAACAAGGTCTGGATCATTCCGTCTGAGTTCGTGCAGGCGATGAGCCAGCTCGGGGCGGCGATCACCGGCGGCGACGGCAAGACGGGCAGCTAGGTCGGCCATCACCCCCGAGCGCTGATCGCGCTACGTCGTCAGCGCACCGGTTTGCAGGTGTTGAGCCACGAGCTCGGCCGTCTCCTCGGCTGTCTGGTGTTCCGGTATCTCGATGGCGTGCTCCTCGAGAAGTTTCCCCGAGCTCTAGCAGGTGAGATGGAGGGCGGCGGCGGTCTCGGCAGGATTCAGCGCGCCGTAGCGCCGCACCGCCTCCTCGGTGGGGAGGGCCTCCACCTCGATGCCGCGCTCCGCCAGCCGGTCGAGCGTCTCCGGATCCGGATGCATTCGACCGTAGGCGCCAGTGCCGACAACGAGGCGCGCCGGAAGCTCGTCGAGGACGTCGTCGAGGTCCTCGAGGACGAGCGCGTGGCCGTCCCGTCGCCACCAGTTTCGGACGACGCGGCCGGGGAGGACGATGACGTCACGCGTCTCCTCCGACCCGTCGACGAGGAGCCGTCCGAAGCTGTAGTCCTCCAATCGGGCCATCAGGCGGCAGGGAGCGTAAACGAGATTCTCGCGCCCCCTCCGGGGCGGTCCTCTGCCCAGATGCGCCCACCCTGCGCCTCCACGAGCCCGCGTGCGATAGCGAGGCCCAGACCCGCTCCGCCCTTGGTTCGCGAGCGGGCAGCGTCTCCTCGCCAGAACCGGTCGAAGACGCGCTTGGCCGCTTCGCGGGACAGGCCCTCGCCCGTATCCTCGACGCTGACCCGCACCTCGCCGTCGCTCGGCTCGACGAGAACGGCGATCGCCCCATCCGAGGGCGTATGGCGTAGGGCATTGGTGAGCAGGTTGAGGAGAACGCGCTCGACCTTGTCCGGCGCGCAGCGAACGGCCGCACTGCCGTCGTCGAAGCGCGCCGCGAGGGTCACGTGGCGCGCTCGGGCTTCCGCCTCGAGCCCCCGCAGGCATGTCTCGACGAGACCGTCGAGCGACGCCTCGCGAATCTCGAGCGTGAGGGCTCCTGCATCGATGCGGGCGAGCTCGAAAAGGTCGTTGACGAGGTCGCTGAGCGTCTGCACTTGCTCGCGCATCGCCGGCAGGTAGCGCTCCGGAGCTGCCAGCCCGTCCTCGACTGCCTCGAGCATCGCCTGGAGCGAGGCGAGCGGCGTGCGCAGGTCGTGGCTCGCCCAGGCAACGAGCTCACGACGAGCATCGAAGAGCCTCTCGAGATCCGCCGCCATCTCGTTGAAAGAGGAAGCGAGGTCGCGCAGCTCGCTGGGGCCGCCGGTAGGCGCCCGAGCGGTCAGGTCGCCACGAGCCACCGCCTCCGAGGCCGCACGCAGCCGCTCGATCGATCTGGCGATCGACTGCCCGACGAGCAAGACGGCTGCGACAACGGCTGTCGAGGCGGCGACGGCGACGAAGAGGAGCACGATGTCGTGGCTCGAGCTGTACATGACCGCGCCCGAGATGGAGACGGCCGCAAGAGGCAAGACGACGGCGAGCACAGCGAGCCCAGCGAGCTGAAGACGAAGCGTGGGCAGGCGCCGGATCGCCAGGGCCCCTGCCAGCCCGGCCGCGAGGGTCGCCGACGCGACGGCGAGCGCAAAGAGGATCACGGCGTGAAGCGGTAGCCCACGCCCCAGACCGTCTGCAGGAAACGAGGCTGCGAGGGATCGTCTTCGATCTTCTCCCGCACGCGCCGAACATGGACTGTCACCGTTCCCGTGTCGAGCGCGGACTCGTACCCCCACACTCGATCCATGAGGTGGTCGCGCGAGAAGACTTGCCGCGGATGTCGCGCGAGGAACCAAAGGAGGTCGAACTCCTTCGCCGTCAGGGCCAGGTCGGCCCCGTCCCTCTTCACCTCGCGCGTGCGTGAGTCGATCGAAAGGCTGTCGAAGGTCAGGCGCTCGGCAGTGGGCGCCTCGCGCGACGAGCGCCGCAAGACGGTGCGGACGCGTGCGGTGAGCTCGCGCGGCGAGAAAGGCTTCGTCACGTAGTCGTCGGCGCCCAGCTCGAGCCCGACGATCCGGTCGGTTTCCTCGCCCCGCGCCGTCAG
>JBKPFG010000186.1:0-3064 GCA_046728735.1 Actinomycetota bacterium | reverse complement strand
CCGGCTAGGGCTTCAGTAGGACCTTGCCGAACGTCTCTCGGTTCTCGATCAGGCGATGCGCCTCAGGTGCCTGCTCGAGAGGCAGCTCACGGTCGATCACCGGCCCGCGTAGCTCTCCCTTCGCCACGAGCGCGATCAGGCCGTCGACCTGATGCGGCGTGACCGAGCCGCCTCCGCTGCCGATGATCCGCAGCCGCTTCCCGACGACGGCCCACATGTTCACGGAGACCATGGGGCTGTCGAGCGCGCCGCAAGTGACGAGACGGCCTCCCGGAACGAGAGCGTTCAGCCCTGCTTCCAGGCGCTCGCCGAGCACGGGATCGAAGACGACGTCGACCTCGAGCCCGGGAATGCGCTCGTCGTCGTAGGCGAGCGGCTCGGCGCCGAGCTCCCGGATGTGGTCGAACTTGGACGAGCCGGCGGTCGCGTAGACCTCTGCGCCGATCTGGCGCCCGATGTCGATGGCCGCCTGCCCGGTTCCGCTCGACCCTGCCTGGACGAGCAGCTTCTGACCCGACTGCAGCTCCGCGTCCTCGAGGGACGCCCAGGCCGTCTTGTAGGCGACGCCGAGCCCTGCCGCGCGTTCGAAGTCCACCGAGTCAGGCAGCGGACGGATCTTGTCCTCCGAGGCCACGAGAAGCTCCGCATACGCTCCTGGGGCTCCGGTGACGAGGACACGCTCGCCCGTGTCCTCTCGAGTGCCGGACGCGTCGAGGCCCGGGATGTACGGCAGCGTCGTACCGGTCATCTCCGGAGCCATCCGCTGGGTGATGTCGTAGTGGTTGATCCCCGCGGCCTGGACGCGAACGAGGACCTGCCCGTCATCCGGCGTCGGATCGGGCACCTCCTCGAGCTGGAGTACCTCGGGCCCTCCGCCTGCGTGGACGACGATCGCGCGCATGCCACTCCTTCCCTCGGTTCTCTCCCAACCGGGCGAAACGAAGCCTGAAGCGGAATGCTTCCCTAAGAAGGGCGCGTCGCGGTAACGGGCCCGACGCGGACCGAGCTCGGATTGAGGCAGCCGGTCGCCGCGACCTTGGCCGAGGAGAAGTTGTCGGGGAGCGTGACCTTGACGCGGTCGAAGTCCCTGCACGGCCCCGTGTTGCTGTCCACGTCGCTCCAGTAGCTGACGAAGTAGAGCGAGTGGCCCGCCGCGACCACGACCCGCGCCGGCGCGACGTTGATGTCCGGATAGCCCCCTCGATGCACGTGGACATCGAGCCAGCCGCCGCCCGAGGCATGGAAGTCCATTCCGGGATAGCCGAAGGAGCGGCAGGAGTGGCCGCTCGTATTCTTCACGCGCCAGATCGTCTGGATGGTTCCGGCCGCGCCTTCCTGCGTCGCGATCGTCACCGTCGACTTCTTCGACGAGCAGAGGGGGGTCACAGGCTGCGTGATCACGGAGGAGCTCGAAGTGCTTTCGCCCGTCGTGCCCGTCCCCCCGGACGAAGCGGAGGGCTGCGAAGTCGTGGGAACCGGGCCTGCCTCCTGGGCGCCGCCGTTGCTACAACCAGCGACGAGTGCGCCGAGCGTGAGAGCGAATGCGAGCGTTTTGGTCATGACTCGCACTCTCCTCCCGCGAGGTAACTTCGAAGGCCCGCTTCGGTAACGACTTCGCAACTATGACCGGCGCACCGGCTGCGGGCCCCCGAGGCTCCTAATCGTCGACGTCGGGGTCGACTTCGTCCGCTCTGCGGGACGCGACCTGCGCCTCCTGCCGCTCGACGCGCGCCCGTTCGGCGAGCTCGTCGGCGACGGACGCTCGGTGCTCGGCTCGCTGCGTCTGAGCCTCGGCCTGGCGCCGCAACTGGTGGGCTTCGTCACGCTTGCTCTCGAGCCGACGCTCGCGAGCCCTCCGCGCTGCGAGGAGGAGCAGCACGATCGCCGCGACGGCCGCGACCGCGATCACGATCCAAACCCAGGTGTCCATCGTCACCTCCTTTTCTCTGGGCTTGGAGGTACCCCGGCGGACGGGCTGCTAACCGAGAGCCCGCACGGTGGCGGTCACCGCCGCGGCGATGACGACTACCGCGATCAAGGGCAGCCGAAGCGCAATGGCCACCGATGCGGCGGCAATTCCGACCAGGCGCTCGTCGAGGACGATCTGCCGGTCACCTCCGACCGCCTGGGTTACGACGAGGGCCCCGAGGAGCGCCGGGGCGAGCAGGAAGAGGATCGAGCTGAGACCCTCGGGAAGCCGGCGGCCGCCGAGCATCACCGGGCCGACGGCCTTCAGCGCGACGGTCGCGGCGCCCACGACGGCGATCACGATCCAGATCGAGCTCACCGTCGGATCCACCCGATGAGGCATGCTGCCGTCGCGGCGACGATCGGAACCCCCGGCGGGGTGAAGGGGATGAAGACGAGGGCGATCGTTCCTCCTGCGAGCGCAGCAGCGAGCCCTTGCCGCGAATGGATCTGGGTGATGAGCAGGGCGAGGAAGAGTGCCGGGAAAGCAGCGTCCAGCCCGTAGCGCTCGGGATCGCCGAGACGGTTGCCGACCACGGCTCCCAGCGCCGTCCCTCCGACCCAGCAGACGTAGAGGACGAGGCCGCCTCCGATCAGGAGACGCCGGTCGTAGCGCCCGTCCTCCCGGCGCGAGAGCGCCCACGATTCGTCCACGATCAGCTGCGCCTCGAGCAGCCGTCGAAGCACGGAGCCTTCGAACTGATCGGCGACCGTGACGCTGATCGGCGCGTAGCGCGCGTTGAGGAGAACGGCTGCCGCGACCGCCGCTGCGACTCCGCCTCCGGTCTCGAGCACCGACACCGCGCCGAACTGGGCGGAGCCCGCGAACGTCGTCGCCGACATGACGACCGTCGAGAGGGCGTCGAAGCCGGCCTGGGGTGCGAGGACCGCGAAAGACGCTGCGAACGTGGCGGCCGCCACTCCGAAGGGCGCTATGCGCCGAGCGCCCTGGCGGTAGGCGGACCTAGTCGTCGACCCAGTCACGCGTCAGGTAGAGCCAGAAGGCAAGTCCGGCGTAGCGCCCGTAGCGGCGAAAGCGCCGCTCGATCGTCTTGTCCGAGGCCTTACGGCCGTTGACCCGCGCGTACTTGGGTCG
>JBKPFG010000012.1:0-4586 GCA_046728735.1 Actinomycetota bacterium | reverse complement strand
TCCTCGATTCGTCGCCGAGCTCGGTGAGCAAGATCACGTTCGATCCCGACGGCCACCGCATCACCGCCGAACTGCGCAACGGTCGGACCTGGAACACGCATTACACGACGGACGAGTCTGCCTACGCGCTCGAGCAGACGCTCCGCCGCGAGCGCATCCTGTTCGACGCCGAGGGAGGCGGGGACTCGGCCTGGTGGTCGATTCTCACCTACCTGCTTCCCTTCGTCCTCTTCTTCGGCTTCTGGATCTTCCTCATGCGCCAGGTGCAGGGAAAGTTCCCCCGCGGCAACAAGGACGAGGCTCAGTCCGGCGGGATCTCGAGGTACTGAAGAGCGAACTTCGCGATCTCCGCGAATGCGGGCGCCGCGACCGTGCCGCCCCAGATGGCGCCACGCGGCTCGTCCACGGTCACGAGGGCCACCAGGCGCGGGCTCTTTGCCGGAACGAACCCGACGAACGAGGCGACGTAGCGGTAGTCCGAGTAGCCCCCGTTCTCGTCCGGCTTGGCAGCCGTACCCGTCTTCCCGGCGATGTGGTAGCCGGGTACCTGGGCCGCGGTGCCCGAGCCCTCCTCCACGACCTCCTGGAGCATCCTGCGCACTTCCATCGCCGTTTGAGCCGACATGATCCGGCGCCGCTCGGGCTCGATGGGCTGCTGACCGCCGATCTTCTCCACCAGATGGGGCTGCACCCACACGCCCTCGTTCGCGATCGCGCCGTACGCGGCGATCATCTGCAAGGGCGTGACGGCGATCCCCTGTCCGATCGGGACGTTGCCGATCGTGGATCCCGACCAGCGCGCCGGGGGGACGACGATGCCGCGCGTCTCCCCAGGGAACTCGATGCCCGTCTTGCGACCGAAGCCGAAGCGGTTGATCCACTTCGAGATCCGCTCCTTGCCGAGTGCTTCGGCGATCGTCACGACGCCCACGTTGGACGACCGCGAGAGGATCTGATGGACGCTCATCGTCTCGGTGCCGCGCGGCTCGGCGTCGTGGATCTTCCGGTCGGCGACCTGGATCTGGTAGGGAAGCGTGAACTTCGTGTTCGGGGTCACTTGCCGCGTCTCGAGCGCGCCTGTGATCGTCACGACCTTGAAGGTCGAGCCCGGTTCGTACGTGTCGGTCACCGCCCGGTTGCGCTTACGCTCGTCGGATACCTCCGGGAAGCGGTTCGCGTCGTAATCGGGAGCAACTGCGAGCGCGAGGATGGCGCCGGTACGCGGGTCCATTACGACGGCGCTCGCGGACTTGGCAGACCAGCGAGCCACCGTCGTGTCGAGAATCCGCTGCACCTGGCCCTGCAGGGTGTGGTCGAGCGTGAGGTAGACGTCCTTGCCGTCCGTGCGCGGCTTCGAGCCCACGACCTCGAGCGTCCGGCCGAACGGATCCTTGACGATCGTCTTCTCGCCCTCGCGGCCGGTGAGCAGGCCGTTGAGCGAGAGCTCGAGCCCCGCCAGGCCCGTGTTGTCGACACCGGCGTAGCCGACGACCGAAGCGCCGACGCGACGCTGCGGGTAGATGCGCTTCTCCTCCGGATAGAAGCCGAGGCCGACGATGTTCTCGCGCTGGAGCGCTTGCGCCTTCTCCGGATCGGCCTGCCGCTCCACGTACACGAAGCCTTGCGACTGGTCCGCGAGCAAGGGATAGAGCTTGTCGGGGTCGAGTCCGAGCGTCCGCCCCGCGGCAAGGGCGACCGTCCGTGGGTCGCTGATCTGCCGTGGATTCGCGTAGACGGTGATCGCGGGAGAGCCGAGAGCGAGCTCGAACCCGAGCCGGTCGTAGATCGTCCCGCGGTGCGCGGGCACATCGACCGTCTCCCGGTGCTGGCTGGTCGCGAGACGGGTCAGAGCCTCCGCGCGGATCGCCTGCAGCCACCCGGCGCGCGCGACCGCGATCGCGAAGACGAGCGCGAACAGTGCGGCGAGGAGGCGGATGCGCCGGTTCGCGACCCGCGCGGCCATTGCCTACCGGTGCGGCCGCTTCAGCTGGAGGTACGTGGTCGACTCGGGCGCGACGAGGCCGAGACGCTGAACGGCCGCGTTCTCGACTCGTCCGCCGGCAGCGGCCGTCGAGATCTGCGTCTGGAGAGCGTCGCGCTTCGAGGCAAGCTCGTCGCGTTGAGCATCGAGCTGCTGCACCTGCACGTTCAGGCGCAAGACGGCCACGTTGAGGGCGACGATGCCGGCGAGCAGCGCCGCGACCACGACGATCCAGGCGACTCCTCCCGCGACCAGCGGCCGCGCCCGCGCCCGCGGTGCGGGGCGGGGGCGGGCGGGCCTACGCGCCGGCTGCTGCGGGCGCGGCTGGGGCGCACGGTAAGGCGCTTCGGCGGGCGCGAAGCTCGCCATCAGGCCTCCTCCGGCTTCTGGACGACGCGGAGGCGTGCGGACGCGGAACGAGGGTTCTCTGCGATCTCCTGCGGTGAGGGACGAACCGCCTTGCGGGTCACGAGCCGCAAGCTGGGCTCGCGGCCGCAAACACACACGGGGAGGTCGGGCGGGCAGACGCAGCCACGCGCCTGCCCCGCGAAGAAGCGCTTGACGATTCGATCCTCGAGCGAGTGGAAGCTGATCACCGCGATGCGCCCGCCCGGGCGCAGCATCGAGACCGCGGCCGGAAGCGCGCGCTCGAGCGCGGCGAGCTCGTCGTTGACGGCGATGCGGAGAGCCTGGAAGACGCGCTTCGCCGGGTGTCCGTCGCCAAAGCGCCGAGGGGCCGGGATGGCGGCCTTGATCGTCTCTACGAGATCGGCCGTGCGCTCGAAGGGCCGCTCCGCCCGCCGGCGAACGATGGCCTGTGCGATTTGACGCGAGAAGCGCTCCTCACCGTAACGGCGGAAGATCGTGGCGAGCTCGCGCTCGTCCCATTCGTTCACGATCTCCTGTGCCGTGAGGGGGCTCGAGGGATCCATGCGCATGTCGAGCGGCGCATCGACGGCGTACGAAAAGCCACGCTCGGGCCGGTCGATCTGCATGCTCGAGACTCCGAGGTCGAGGAGCACGGCGTCCGCCTCGACGCCGTTGTCGGCGAGCTGCGCCAGCACGACCCCGAAATCACCTCGGAGGAAACGTCCTTGCACGCCGGCGTCGCGCTGGAAGCTCTCGAAGTACGGCTTGACGGTCGCATCGCGATCGATCGCGATGAAGCGCCCTTGCTTGCGAAGCTCGGCAGCGAGCACCCGCGCGTGGCCGCCCGCGCCAAACGTGGCGTCCACGACGGTGTCGCCCGGTTGCACGGCGAGCAGGTTTCGCACCTCGTCCGAGAGGACGGGGACGTGGTCAGTCCTGCTTCGCTGCGAGGCGCTCGGCAACAAGCTCCACACTCCCTTCCACCTCTTCGAGCTGCTTGCGCCAGGCCGCGCGATCCCAGATCTCGACGTGATCGCGGATGCCGGCGACGACGACGTCCTTCCCGAGAGAGGCATGGGCGATGAGCGGGGGCGGCAGCATGATGCGCCCCTGCTTGTCGACCTCGGTCTCGGTAGCGCCGGCGAACATGAAGCGGTTCATCTGGCGCGCCTCGCGGCTGAACGTGTTGAGGCCCTCCAGACGCTCCGCGACGAACTCGTCCCAGCCCGCGCGCGTGAAAACGAACAGACAGCCGTCCATCCCGCGCGTGACGACCACTCCGCCTCCCAGCGCCTGGCGGAACTTGGCCGGAAGGGTGAGCCTGTTCTTGTCGTCGAGAGTGTGTTCGTATTCGCCGAGGAGCATTGAGTCACCTGAATCGTCTCTCCCACTTCACCCCACTGTAGACCACTATCTCCCACTTGGCAACCCCTCTTCACCACGAAAGGAGGAGCCGTGGACACAGCCGATCTGAGCCGCGAGGAGCTCGCCGCCCTCTTGAAGGAGACGGAGCGGGCCCATGGCCAGTACGAGGCGGACCTCGGCCGGCGCGACGAGGACTGGCCGCTCTGGTACGCCGGCTACATCCTCGACCGTCTGAACGAGCGCTAGCTAACTGCCGTGGGCGCCGCGCCGGGTCAAGGCGGAGGCGCCCGTGCGCGCTGCAAGAGAGATCGCGTCCTCGACCGCAAGGCCCTCGGCGAGCCCACAAGTGAGGCCGGCCGCGAAGCTGTCGCCGGCTCCATAGGTGTCCTGCACGGGCCCGGGCACCTGGACGGCCTGGTAGTGGCCCGGTGCGCGGCCTCCGACGGTGTAGGTCCCCCCCAGCTGCCCGAGGGTCGCCACCTCGATCCGGGGAGGAGGATCGAGATCCCCGGGCTTGTAGCTCTCGCCCTCGTCATTACGGCTGCGGACGAGCGCGTCGAGCTCGACACGAGCCTCCTGGAGATCCGCGAGCGCGCGGGCCGTGGCGACGACGACCCGGGCGGCGCGGGCAGTCCGCGCCGCGGCCGCATCGCCGCTCACGAAGTAGACCCCGTCCGCATCCGACAGCTCGTCCCAGGGAAGGTCGTCCGAGCGCCGCGGCCCGAGCCGTTCCCCGATGACGGTGATCGTTCGCTCGCCTTCCGCGTCGAGGTACGTGAACCCACGGCGCTGAGGCTCGGCTCGCACGGCCGCCCGGACCTGGACGCCGTACTGGGCGAGCGCGGGAGCGATCTGGCGGCCGAGCTCGTCA
>JBKPFG010000083.1:0-27880 GCA_046728735.1 Actinomycetota bacterium | reverse complement strand
GATGAGCAGGAATGCGGCGGCCGCGCCCAGCGACAGGACGAAGATCACCGTCATGAGCAGCGCCCCCGTCCCCAGAACCGGCTTGAGGAGCCCCCAGGGAACGAGCGCGACCGTGCCCGAGGAGACGCCCCAGACGCGCCCGGTCAGGAACTCGGAGTAGGGGATGGCGAGGGGCACGACGACTGCAAACCCGGCGGCCGCAAGCGCCAGACGGCGCGGTCGCGGAAGGCCGATCTGCACCCAGAGGACGAAGGCGAGCAGCTCGAGCGGGACGACGTAGAACAGGAGGCGATCCTGGACGGCCGGGGCCGGGCGCGGACCCGTCGAGTAGCAGGCGACGAAGAGAACGAGCCAGGCGAACGTTGCCGCCGAGGCGAGAACCACGATCCGGGCCGGCCGAGGGAGGCCGGGCCGACAGGCCAGAGCGGCCATGACGACGAAGGCCGCGAACGGAACGACCCCGACGTAGAGATCGAGATCGCCGAGGTAGATCAGAAGCCAGCGGGGGAATGAGGCGAGATCGAAGCTGTGCAGCGAGCGGGCGTGACCGCCGAGAAAGTTCGACTTGAGGATTGCGACCGAGAGGGCGGCCACGGCGCCGAACCCGAAGAGGAAGACCGTCAGGCGAAATCGAAGCAGCCGGTGAAGGAACGTCGATCGCCGCTCTCCGAAGGCGGGATCACGATCGAGGAGGGCCGCGACGAGGACGACCGACGTCGCCATCGCCGGCAGAAGCGCCACGAGCTCGACGCGAGCCAGGATCGCGGCGCCGATGGCCCCGAGGGCGACGATTTGCCGTGTATTGCTGGGACGCTCCAGCATGCTGACGATCGCGAGGACGGCTCCCAGGAAGACCGGGTAGGCCAGGTTCTCAGTCATCATCTTCGTGCTGTAGACCATCGAGGGCACGAGCACGGTGAGGACGGCGAGAAAGAGGGCGGAACGCTTTTCCAAGGCGCGGCGCCCGAGCAGATACGCGAAGACGGCCGCCGAGGACATGACGAAGCTGTTGACGAGCTGCACGGCGGCATACGCCTGCTCTCCGGAGCTCGTCAGCATCCAGATCGGGGCCTGTACGACCGCATAGAGCGGCCCGTAGGTCCAGGCCGCCATCGGAGCGCCGTTCACGACGAAGTGGCCCGTCTCCGCCAGGTTCCGGCTCAGGTCGGCGTAGATGTACTCGTCGGGCAGGATCCAGGGCGTCGGGCTCGTGCGCGCGTTCTGAAAGCGAAAGGCTGCGGAGAGGACGACGATCGCCCCCACCCAGACTGCCGTCGGAAGGCCCGCGAGCGCGCGTGTGAGTCCCCGGAACGGCAGGTTCTCCCCGAGGGAGACAGGGGGATTGTCAGCGTGTGTGCGGCCGGTCAGCATGCGCAGTTCGGTCAGGGTTCACAGTAGGCCGACCGCATACCGACCGCCCTGGACCTCCGGCTAGGAACCCTCGGTCTGGTGGAAGTGGCTATCCCGCCGGGGAATCGAGCTGCTTCAGGATGGCGACCGCCGCCTCGCGGTCTGGTGCGCGCAGCTTGCGCAGGGTGGAGGCGACGTGTGTGCGAACCGTGGCTCGCGAGATGAAGAGCTTGTTCGCGATCTCGGCGGTCGTGAGCCCTTCTGCCAACAGCTCGAGGACTTCCCATTCCCGGTGAGTGAGGTCCTCCAGGCCGGCCCGACCGGGGAGGCGACGGCGTTGCGGCCGTCGGCGGAACTCAGCCAGCACGCGCATGACGAGCGATCGCGGTAGCGCGGCCTCACCCCGCAGCACTCCCTGCAGGGCATGCGGAAGCCGATCGGGATTCGTGGTCTTCAGGAGGTATCCGGCCGCCCCTGCCCTGAGCGCGTCGAAGAGATCCTCGTCCTCCTGCGACACGGTCAGCATCACGACCGAAGTCGTCGGGACGCGATCCGCGATGACGGCCGCCGCCGCGATGCCGCTGCCCGGCATGTGAATGTCGAGGAGGCATACGTCGGGTTCTTCCCGTACCGCCTGTTCGATCGCGCCGCCGGCGGTCCAGGCTTCCCCGCAGATGGTGAAGCCGCCCCGCTCGAGAGCGAGCCGAACGCCGGCGCGGGTCGGCGGATGATCGTCCGCGATCAGGACCCGCGGGCTCAAGGCAGGACGACCTGGATCTCCGTGCCGTTCCCGGGGCTCGAGGCCAGGCGGAATTCCCCGCCGAGCGCCACGGCACGCTCTCGCATGCTGTGGAGACCAAAGCCCGAGCTGTCGTCCACCGGGACGAAGCCCTTGCCGTCGTCCTTCACTTCGAGGTGGAGCCCGCCGCCGTTCGAAAGCCGGATGGAGATGTGGCCGGCTTCCCCGTGGCGGCCTGCGTTGGTGACCGCTTCGCGCACGATCCTGAGCAGCGTTTCCCGGGTCGGTCCGTCCACCTCGATCGTCTGGTCGAGATCGAGGTCGATCTCGATGCCGACGCGGAACGCGACTTCCTGCGCCTCGCTCGTCAACGCAACGTACAGCGGCTGGTCGATTGGCTTGGTGAGGGCGGCGATAGCGCGGCGGGACTCGTCGAGCGCCCGTTCCGCGGCGCTTACGAGATGATCGACGGGAACATGGTCTCCCGCGATCTCGGACGTGAGGGCGGCAAGCCGTTTCGTCTGCGCGCTGATGTACGCGAGCTCCTGCGTCAGGCCGTCGTGGAGATCCCGCGCCATCCGCCGGCGCTCCTCCAGGACGGCGGCCTCGGCCGCTCGATGCTGGTACGACGAGATCTCACGCGACGCGCCCACGAACAGAAGCAGGTAAAAGGCGAGGCGCAGGACGTCGCCGGTGTAGATCCAGTTGGAGTAGAGAGTGGGGAAGAAGAAGTAGTTGAGGCGGGCGAAGCCTGCGACGATGCAGCCGGCAGCGAGCCACTTCAGGAGCTCGTCCCTCGTCTCCTCCGCCCTGCGGGTGAACAGGACTCCCGCGGTGAAGAAGAGAACCGAGACCAGGGCTTGAAGCACGACCTCTGGGTGGTGCGTGAGCACGCCGAAACTCCATTCCGCCGGAGAGAAGCGCGCGCTGGCAGAGGGTGCGTTGCCGAGTGTGCTCAGACAGACCGACGCAGTGACGACCGCGACCGTGATCGCAGCGGCGGCAAGTTGGTCGAGCTTCCGTCGTGTCCCTTCTGGAATGGGCGCGTTGTCCGTGCGCGCTGCGACGCAGAGGAGCCCGGCGGCGAGCACCGACGCCGCGGCCGGAGCCCAACTGGCGACCGCGTCCGGATACGACCTCGCGAACGCGGCCGGCAGCGCGGAGAAGACGAAGTTCGCGACTGCGAACGTCGCAAAGGCGTAGAAGAGAACGAGGTCGCTGCGGGCGTGGCTCTGGCTGAAACGCCCGTGAAGCAGGAGCGCGGCGACGATCGCGACGATCGCGACAGCCGTTTCGAGGGCGACGTGGAGGGAGGGACTGTTGTAAGCGGCGTCGACGAGAACGAGCCCGCTGATGAAGACGGTCGTCGCTCCCGCGACGATCGCGCTGGCGAAACTGAGATGAATCGGCCGCAGTTGTCTCTCCTTACATGTTCATTACCAGACTTTTCTTGGTTTTCCTACTCCGGTGATGAACGTCTTAAGGAGGGCTCGAGCGGCCCAAAACCTGCGCCGGCGTCAGCTTTCGCCTTCCCAGTAGTCCAGCTCGGGCTCGTTCCCCAGTATGGCCTGGTAGCCGGCAGGGCCTTCCGGGAAGACCGCCACGTCGCCGGGGCGCGAGCTCCTGCTCGCCGCCGGGCGTGCGGAGCGTGGGCGTGCCCGAGACGGCGATCAGCCACTCCTCGCAGCCGATCTCGTAGTGGTTAGGCCAGGTCTTGTCTGCATCGGGGCAACCCTCTGGAGTCGCGATCCACTCGGGCTCAACCTGCCTCGCGAGCTGGATCGCCCCACGTGTGGTAGCGGTCGACCTCGAGGAGGACTGTGACGCCGTGGTAGGAGCGATCCTCGTACGGCACCCCGAGATAACGGTTGGAAAGCTCGTCGATGTCCGCGAGGTCGGGGTCGTCGCGGAACTCCACTGCGCGACCCATGACGGAGAGCTGCGAATACCAATCGTCACCGAGGACGGTCAGCGCGACGTGCGGATTGCCGCGCAGATGCCGGAGGCGGTGGCTGCTCCGATCCATCGTCAGGAGAACACGTCCGTCCGAATCGAGCCCGTACAACACGCTGTTGTCACGGGCAAGCCGTCGTGGCGCACGGTCCCCACGACGGCCTGACGAGGCTTGTGGAGAAACGCAACCAGCTCCGGAGGAAGAGGAGCCGCGGGCACGGGCGGCTTCTACCAGACGGCAGGTGCCTGTGTGTCAGCTGACGGCGACTGCCCGAGGCTGCCGCTGCGCTGCCCGCAGCGGCGTCGGCGCCGAGCTGCGGATGTCCGACTGGCCGTTCCAGTGCGCGACACTCGCCGTCCACGCCTGGCGGGTGTGGTGCTCACACACCTGGTAGTAGTGCCCGTCGGCCGCGCGCACGTCTCGTGTCGCCGTGCGGTCGCAACGTCGGTTCTCGAGGCGGAAGTAACCCTCGCAACGCTCCATACAGCTCGAAGTATCTGCAGGAGCCGGCGCGGTGCCATTCCCCGTCGGAGGGAATCGGGTTGGGCTAGAGCTCTGAGGCCGACGCGGCCAGGGCGGTAGCTAGCGCAGGCCGCCGCGTTCGAAGTGGGCCTTGTAGAAGTTCTCCGAGCCGGCGGTCGCCATTGCGGCGGACGCCGAGATCTCCAGCGAGAGGGTGGCCGCCGCGACGATCTGGGCGAGGCGGTACACCTTCCCGGGGCCCTCGCAGCCCATGAGCGCGAGCCAGGAGCGGGCGTAGGGCAGGGTCGTCCCGCCGCCGATCGTCGCGACCTCGAGGCCCGGAAGCCTGATGGAGACGTTGAGGCCGGCGTCGACCCGCAGGGCGGTGCCGTGGGCCATCGAGCTCGTGCCCACCATGCCCGCGTCCTGCCCGGTGGCGATGAACATCGCGGCTATGGCCGTCGCCGGGGTGAAGGCGACGGACTGCATGCCCGAAGCGACGGCGCCGTGCGTTCCGACAAAGGTGAGGTCGAGGAGCTCGTCGATGGTCGTCTTGAGCACTCGTTGGATTGCGTCTTCGGTGAGCGTGCACTCGGCGATGACGGTCTTGCCGTGGCCGCCGCCCTCGAAGTAGCGGTGCGAGATCTTCTTGTCGCCGCCCATGTTGCCCTCGAGGTAGGCGCGTCGCGGCTGCACGGGTGTCTGCTCGAGGACGAAGACCTGGTTCAGCGCGTAGGAGTTGCGCGTGATCATGTTCATCCCCACGGCGTCACCCGTCGTGTACGCGTAGAGAACGTGGCACGTCGGGCCGACGACGTGAGTCTCGATCTCCCGCAGCTTCGCGTGCCTCGAGAGCCCTTCCACGGGCTCGGACTCGAGCCAGGCTCTCATCTCCGCAAGCTGGTTTGCGATCCACGTTGCGAATGCCGCGCTCTCTGCGGCATTCGCAAACAAAAAGGCAGAGGCCCGCGTGATGCGATCGCGAAGGACGTAGGTCCGGAATCCTCCCGAGTCGCTCGCGGCCCGCGCGCCGCGGGCGAGTGAGATCGAGAGCCCGCCCTCGGTGTTGGCGAGGGGAACGTAGACCGAGTCCTGGTGGCGGGCTCGCTCGACGAGCGCCCCATCCGGCTCCTCGAGCTCGTACTCCCCGAGCTCGAGCTCGAGCGGCCCGACGACGGCGACAGGCACCGGCGCGACGCCGGTGAGCGCCTCGGTCGCCTTCGCGTACGGCTCGAGGTCCTGCTCAACGACGATTCCTTCGAGGCCGAGCCGCTCCTGCCGGGCGCGAATCGACGCTGAGTCGTTCCGGCGCGGCCAGCGGATGCGGGAGGCCACGCTAGTGGGGGAGCTCGACTTCCGAGACGTCGAGGCCGAGCGACTGGGCGAGGCGGACGCCCGTGTCCAGGTCTTCACGGAGGCGGCGGACGTCGGTGTCCCGCATCAGCACCGCGACGAACTCGCGCGCCTTCGGGCGCCAGAGGGCGTGCTGCGCGAAGATCGGCAGCATCCGGTTGGCGGAGGCGACGATCTGGCGCTTCGTCTTGTCCGACCCGTTCTGGATCAGCACCTTGGCATAGGCCATGCCCGAGCCGTGGTGGATGCCGTCGTCGACGGTCAGGCGGTTGCAGAGGTCCTCGAGCACCGTCCCGCGCGACGAGCGGGCGATGAGGCGGAAGCGCGGGATGATCAGCCGCTCGTAGAAGACCTGCATGCTGACGACCTTCTCCTCGAGCGTGTCCGCCTCGATCTGCATGCGGGCGAGCTCGTTGAGGTAGGGGTCGGGCTCGCCCCGTCCACCAGATTCCTCGACCAGGCGAAGCCACGCCTCCGTGTGGCGCGACTCGTCCTGCACCATCGTCGTGTAGTAGAGCTTCGCCTCGGGATCGGGCGCCATGCGGAAGAGCTGCGTCGCCATCTCGACCGCCAGCTCGTCGGCCTGCAGCTGCTGGGTGACGACGGAGCGCCAGAGATCGCGGCGACGAGCGAGCTTCTGCGGGCTGCCCTTGTACTCCGGAATGGGCGGCAGGTCCTTCCAGGGCAGGTCGCGCACCTGCCACTCGGCCCGTTTGGCCAGCTCGTAGTAGCGGAGCACGCCCGCGTAGTCGGTGCGGTCCTCGGCGGACTTTTCGGGGATCTGGGCGGTCTCCATGCGCCTGAGAGGCTAACGTGTCCCGCCGTGGCTCGACTGATGGATGGAAAGGCGCTTGCCGAGCGGGTTCGCGGCGAGGTCGCCCAGGAGATCGCGGCGCTGTCGCAACCGGTCGGTCTCGCGACGGTGCTCGTCGGAGACGACCCGGCCTCCGCTGTCTACGTGCGCAGCAAGCAGAAAGCATGCCGGGAGGTCGGGATCGAGCCCTTCGATCACAATCTGAGCGCGGACACGTCGCAAGAGGACCTCCTGGCGCTCGTCGAGCGGCTGAACGCCGACGACGCCGTCACGGGCATCCTCGTGCAGCTGCCGTTGCCGGAGCAGATCGACGAGGACCGGATCATCCGCTCGATCAAGCCGATCAAGGACGTCGACGGCTTCCATCCGTTTAGCGCCGGCCACCTGCTTCAGGGCAGCCCGACGTTCGTCGCGGCCACCCCGGCAGGGATCATGGAGATCCTGCGGGAGTACGACGTCGAGCTCCAGGGTGCGCGGGCCGTCGTCGTCGGCCGCTCGAACATCGTCGGCAAGCCGATGGCCCTCCTCCTCCTGGCCGAGCACGCGACTGTCACGATCTGCCACAGCCGGACTCGGGATCTTCCTGCGGTCGTGCGCGAGGCGGATGTGATCGTCGCCGCGGTGGGACGACCGGAGACGGTGAGGGCCGACATGGTGCGGGAGGGGGCGACGGTCGTCGACGTCGGGATCAACCGGACGGACGACGGGCTCGTCGGCGACGTCGCGGCCGACGTGCGCGACAAGGCGGGGCTCCTGACACCCGTGCCCGGCGGCGTCGGACCGATGACGATTGCGTCCCTCTTGCGCAACACCGTCCGCGCCGCCCGGTACCAGTGGGGAGAGCTTGCCTTCCCCCTGGACTGACGCTACATTGCAGACGCCGCGCAGCAAATGGAAGGCGGCGTAGAACCAGGACGGCGGCCTAGCCGGGCCGTCGTTTGTTTGTGAAGGAGGAAAGCACGTTGGCTGAAGGCACCGTCAAGTGGTTCTCGAACGAGAAGGGCTACGGCTTCATCGAGCGCGCTGAGGGAGAGGACGTCTTCGTCCACTTCTCGGCCATCGCTCAGGAGGGCTACAAGTCCCTCCAGGAAGGTCAGCGCGTCGAGTTCGAGGTCGTTCAGGGCCAGAAAGGCCTGCAGGCGGCGAACGTTCAGATCGTCTAGTCCGATCAGTTCGAGTGCCGTTGACGGGCCCCGGCCAGGGGCCCGTCCCATTTCTAGACTGAGGGTTCCATGACCATTTCGCGAGAGGACGTGCTCCACGTCGCCAGGTTGGCGCGTCTCGAGATCCCCGAGGATCAGATCGAAGCAGTTCGCGCGGAGCTGGGGGCGATCCTGGAAGCGGTCGGGAAGGTGTCCGAGCTCGACCTTTCGGACGTCGAGCCGACCTCGCATCCGCTCGACCTCGTCAACGTCTGGGGCGAGGACGAGCCGCGGCCGTCGCTGTCGCGGGAGGAGGCGCTCGCGAATGCGCCCGATCCGGCGGGCGGGGCGTTCCGCGTGCCGGCGGTAGGCGCAGGATCGGACGAGTGATCCGGTTTCTGAGCATTGCGCGCGCCACACGCGTGTCAGTTGTTGAATCGGAAGCGCTCGAGAGGCGCGGCGGTCTCGTTATGAGTACGCCGCGCGTCGTCAACGCGTCAAAGATCGACGCATTAGCGTTGGAGGGAGGCACGCGGTGGCCCCGGGGGACTAGGCCGTGATCGACACGCTTCGACTCAACGCGGAAGAGGCCGCCGGCCTCCTCGAGCGCGGCGAGGTCTCCGGCGAGGAGCTCACCCAGGCCTACCTCGACGCGATCGACGAGCGTGAAGGCGAGCTGCATGCCTACCTACACGTCGTCGGCGAGTCCGGCGCCGGCGTCCCGCTCGCGCACAAGGACCTGATCACCACGAAGGGGATCCCGACCACAGCGGGCTCGAAGATTCTCGAGGGCTACGTCCCGGTCTTCGACTCCACGGTCGCGGCCCGCTGCAAAGACGCCGGGCTGCCCATTCTGGGCAAGACCAACATGGACGAGTTCGCAATGGGCTCGTCGACCGAGAACTCGGGCTTCGGGGCCAGCCACAACCCGTGGGATCCCGGGCGCGTGCCGGGCGGCTCCTCCGGCGGCTCGGCGGCGGCAGTCGCCGGCGGCCTGGCGCCCTGGGCGCTCGGCTCCGACACCGGCGGCTCCATCAAGCAGCCCGCTTCCCTCTGCGGGCTCGTGGGCCTACGGCCGACCTACGGAACCGTCTCGAGGTACGGAATCGTCGCCTTCGCCTCGAGCCTCGACCAGATCGGCCCGATCACGAAGACGGTGCGCGACAACGCGCGCCTCTACGAGATCGTCGCCGGGCGGGACCCCTGCGACTCGACGACCGTCGACCTCCCCGCACCCGTGGAGATCCCGACCGCCGAGGACCTCGAGGGAATCCGCATTGGCGTCCCCAGGGAGCTCAACGAGGCCGACGGCATCGAATCGGGCGTCGCCGAGCAGGTGCAGAAGGCGATCGCTCTCGCCGAGGAGCTCGGCGCCGAGGTGGGGGAGACGACCCTGCCGCGCTCGGTCGACTACGGGCTGCCTTGCTACTACCTCGTCGCTCCTGCGGAGGCGAGCTCGAACCTCGCCCGCTACGACGGCGTCCGCTATGGCTACCGGACGCCGAACGACGGCGACCTCAGCACCCTTTACGAGCGCACCCGCTGGGAGGGCTTCGGCGCCGAGCCCAAGCGGCGCATCCTTATCGGCACCTACGCGCTGTCGGCGGGCTATTACGAGGCCTACTACGGCCAGGCACAGAAGGTGCGCACCGTCATCGCCCAGGAGCATGCGGCCGCGTTCGAGGACTTCGACCTGCTCGTCAGCCCCACCTCCCCGACGGTGGCGTTCAAGCTCGGCGAGAAGGCGGAGAACCCCCTCGCGATGTACCTCTCCGACCTCCTCACGATCCCCTCGAACATGGCTGGCCTTCCCGGCCTCTCGATCCCGTGTGGCCTTTCGGAGGGCTTGCCAGTCGGCCTGCAGTTGATCGGCCCGCAGTTCTCGGAGAACCTGCTCTTCCGCGCCGGCCACGCGCTCGAGCAGGCGATCGGCTTCGACTACGTCCCGGAGCGTCTTCGGGATGTCTGAGTGGGAGCCCGTCATCGGGCTGGAGATCCACGTCCAGCTCAAGACCCGAACGAAGCTGTTCTGCCGCTGCGAGAACGTCTGGGGCGAGGACGAGAACACGCGCACGTGTCCGATCTGCCTCGCGCACCCCGGGACGCTGCCCGTGCCGAACGAGAAGGCGATCGAGTGGACGGTCAAGCTGGGCCTCGCGCTCGGCTGCGAGATCGCCCCCCGCGCCCTCTTCCACCGCAAGCACTACTGGTATCCGGACCTGCCCAAGGGCTACCAGATCTCTCAGTACGACGTTCCCCTCTGCTCGGCGGGCCAGTTCGTCCTCCCGACGGAGCAGGGCGAACGCCCGATCGGGATCGTCCGCGCCCACCTCGAAGAGGACGCTGCGAAAACGATCCACGTCGGCGGGGCCGGCGGGCGGATCGCGGGCGCCGAGCACTCCCTGGTCGACTTCAACCGGGGCGGAACTCCACTCGTCGAGATCGTCACCGAGCCCGATGTGCGCTCTCCCGAGGAGGCGCGGCGCTTCCTGCAGCTCCTGCGCCAGACGGTCGTCGAGCTCGGCATCTCCGACGCCGAGATGGAGAAGGGGTCGCTCCGCTGCGACGCCAACGTCTCGGTTCGCGCGGCGGGCGAGACCGGTTTTCGGACGAAGACCGAGCTGAAGAACATGAACTCGTTCAAGTTCGTCGCGGACGGCATCGCGGCGGAGCTTGCCCGCCAGGCGAGCGTCTACGAGAGCGGGGGCGAGATCACGCAGGACACGCTTCACTATGACCCCGCGACGGGCCGCGTCGCACCGCTCCGCTCGAAGGAATACGCCGACGACTACCGCTACTTCCCCGAGCCGGACCTCGTCCCCGTCGAGCCGCCCAAGGAGATGATCGAGGCAGCCGGTAGAGAGCTTGGAGAGCTCCCCGGCGCCCGCATCAGGCGGCTCGAGGCGGAGATCGGGTTCGAGCTCGCGGCCGGTCTGGTGACGAGTGGCCGCGACGACCTCTACGCGCGCATCCCCGGCGACCGGCGCGCCGTTGCCAACGTGCTCATGAACCAGTTCGCCGCGAGTGGAGTCGACCCCGACCACGCAAACGCCGAGGAGCTGGGCAAGCTGATCGAGGCGCGCGAGACGATCCCACGAGCCGCATTCGCAGAGGCCCTGGCCGCCAGCGGGAACGGGGACTTCTCCGCGGACCGCTACCTGGGAGAGGCTGCGATCAGCGACGCCTCCGAGCTCGACCCCGTGATCGATCGCGTGCTCGAGGCGAACGAGAGCCAGGTCGCCTCCTTCAGGTCGGGGAAGGAGGGGGTCCTCGGCTATCTCGTCGGCCAGGTGATGCGCGAGACCGAGGGCAAGGCCAACCCGAAGGTGGTCAACGAGCGCCTGCGCGAGAAGCTCCGTGCCTGAGGCGGCACGGCCGAAGTTCCCAGGCGTCTACGGGATCCACGCAGACGAGGAGGGGCTCCTCGACTGGAGCTGGGCCGAGGAACGCTTGGTTGCCGCTCGCAACTACTGGGTGACGACAGTGCGGCCCGACGGGAGACCGCACGCGATGCCGGTCTGGGGGCTCTGGCACGAAGGTGCGTTCTACTTCTCGAGCTCGCCCGACTCGCGCAAGGCGAAGAACCTGGCCACGAATCCCGCGGTCACGATCAATCTCGAGAGCGGGGACGAGGTCGTCATCGTCGAGGGGATGGCCGACTACGCGAGCGACGAGGACCTCCTCCGCCGACTCGGGGAGGACTACAGCCGCAAGTACTCGTTCGACGTCGACTTCACCGGGGGCAGGCCGCTCGCGCGCGTCCGGCCGCGAGTCGCGTACTCGTGGGTCGAGCAGGAGTTCCCCAAGACGGCCACGCGTTTCACATTCCCCGCTCGCTGACCGGCAGCAGGCGCGGCTCCTCCCCGGACCACCAGAGGAGCACGCGCCCGGCCATCGTCTCATCGTCGACGAAGCGGGCGACTGCATCGGCAATGTCCTCGGGCGGAGTGAGCTCGTCCGGGACCCCGGCGCGCTCGTCCGGGCTCATAGCTGCGATCTCGGCCCTGACCTCGTCGGTCCCGATCCAGTTCGGGATGATGCAGTTGACGCGCACATTCGCCCGCTCGGCCAGCGGGGCGAGCGTGGCGGTCAGGCGGATGAGGCCGGCCTTGGCCGCGGCGTACTCTGGCGATGAGTGAGGGGCGAAGCCGAAGCCGGCGACCGAGGCGATGTTGACGATCGCCCCGGCGCCGCGACGGGTCATCGGCTCGAGCGCGCACTGGATGGCCAGCATCGGTCCGCGCAGGTTGAGGTCGAGATAGCGGCTCCAGTGCTCGACGGGGGCGTCCGGGAAGTGCGGCTCCGGGGTGAGACCGGCGTTGTTGACGAGAATGTCCAGCCCACCGAAGGCGCTCTCGGCGAAGGAGACCATCCTGTTGACGTCGTCTTCGCGGATGACGTCGGCCGGGACGAAAGCAGCGGTACCTCCGGAAGCGTCGATCTGGCGCACGGTCTCGGCGCCGCCCTCCTCGTCGATGTCCGCCACGACGACCGTTGCACCGCCGCTCGCGAGCCGCAGGGCAATCGCCCGGCCGGTGCCTCCGCCACCTCCGCCGGTGACGATCGCGACGCGGTCCCGAACCTCCATGCAGGGGATCATGGCAGCGAACCGAGTGCCGATATCGGCAGGGCCGTGCGCCGCTTCATCTCCGCAATCGCCTTCGTCGTCGCGCTCGTCGTCGTCCTCGGTGCGGCCGGCTGCGGCCAGCGCTTCGACCGCAGCACGGGCGACGCTCCGGCGGCGGGCGACCTGGCCGCCGATGCCCTCCAGGCGCTCGAGGACGCGGGAAGCGCCCACTTCGTCGCCGACCTGAAGACGGGGCCCAGCGCGGACAGCGAGTCCGCTTCCTTCACGGTCCACCTCGAGGGCGACGCTTCGGGAGAGGCCATGGACGCAAAAGGATCTGTCGCCTTCGGCGCCTTCACCGTCAACGGACGTCTTCTCGTGGGCGAGCACGCCTTCTTCGTCCAGGTCCTGGATCAGTGGTACGGCGACAACACGGGCATCGCCGACGAGCTCGAGACCGCCAGGCAACAGCACGCGGGCCGGGTCTGGGACGAGCTCGCAACTCCGGAAGGCCTGCGGCGAAACTTCGCGCGGCTCTTCGAGGGCGAGGTCACCGAAGGCCCCAGTGTGGACGGCGTCGCGACCTGGCAGTTCCGGGGTAAGTTCGACCCTACCGGCGTCGTGACGTTCGCCAAGCGCTTCGGCGCCGCCCTCGACGCACGCGAGCAGCAGCTCTTCACGAAGGTGGCCGATGCCTCGACCGTGCTCCTGGTCGTCGGGCAGGAGGATCGCCTCCCGCGACGCCTCGAGCTCTCCGTACGCCTCTCGGCGGACGAGTTGCAGGAGCTGCAGACGAGCGGCTTCTCGAGCACGGACGGGGCGGAGAACTTCACCTCCTCTCTCGCGCTCTCGGACTTCGGCAAGAAGGTGGAGCTCCAGCAGCCGACGGATGTCAGGCCGCTCGACCAACTCTTCGACGAGCTTTTCTCGGGCTTCGAATAGCCGCCACGAGCGGGCCTTTTGCGTCGCAAAACTAGACGAATGGCCGGTTCCCACGTGGCGCACAGCGTGAAACTCTTTTTCGCAGACCGCAGCACGCGGCGAGTCGCTGCGTGCTGCGGCTGTGGCTCACGGGAGGAGTGTGATGAGAGGGGAGTTCAGTCGCTCGCTGCTTCGTGCGGCGGCTCTGGTTGTCGTGCTCGCCGCGGTCGTGGCGACGGACCGGACCGCGAGCGCCTCCTCCTACACGATCGTGCCGGGTGGCCCCTCCGTGACGGTCACGACGACCACCTCCGGGGAGAACGCCAGGGCGACCTTCCCCGGGACCACCGGCCAGGACATCAGCCTGAAGATCTCGGGCGTGACGATGTCGAGCGCGGCCGTCTCGATCATCAAGCCGGACGGGACGAACTTGCTTGCTCCGTCGTCGTTCGGGACGAGCGGGAAGTTCGTCGACACGAAGAACCTGCCTGCGAACGGGACCTACACGATCCTGATCGACCCGACGAACGCGGTCGTTGGAAGCGCGACCCTCACGCTCTACGACGTGCCCGCGGACGTCACCAGTTCGATGACGCCGGGTGGGGCGGCCGTCACGCTGACGACGACCGTGCCCGGGCAGAACGCGAAGGCGACGTTTGCCGGCACGAGCGGGCAGCGCGTGAGCCTGAAGGTCGCCCCGACCTGCTGCAGCCTCAAGGTCTCGATCCAGAAGCCGGACGGGACGAACCTCGTGTCCGCGACCTCGATCACGGCCTCGGGCGGCTTCATCGACACGAAGACGTTGCCCGTGAACGGCACTTACACCATCGTCGTCAACCCCCAGAGCTCGGCCCTGGGCGCCACCACCCTCGCGCTCTACGACGTGCCCGCGGACGTCACCAGTTCGATGACGCCGGGTGGGGCGGCCGTCACGCTGACGACGACCGTGCCCGGGCAGAACGCGAAGGTTACGTTCACGGGAGTCGGCGGCCGCGGGATTGCGCTCAAGCTCGACAATGTCTCGTTCGGCGCGACCGGGACGTTCCAGGTCTCCATCAAGAAACCTGACGGGACCGACCTCGTTGCTGCGCAGTCCTTCGGCGTGAGCGGCGGCTTCATCGATACGAAGACGCTGCCCGTCAACGGCACGTACACGATCCTCTTGAACCCGCAGGGCGCCGCGGCGGGTTCGGTCACCCTGACGCTTTACGACGTGCCGCCGCAGCTCACCGGAACGATCACGGCGGGCGGCGCTCCCGTGTCGCTGAACCTCGCATCGGTCTACCAGAACGGGCGTGTGACATTCTCGGGCACTGCCGGCGAGCGCATCAGTCTCAGGATGGCGTTCGCCCCGACGGCGTGCTGCACCGTCAACGTCTCGATCAACAAGCCGAACGGCCAGCGCCTTGTCGCCCCGGTCGGGGTTGCCTCGGGCGAGAGCCTGATCGACGGCACGACACTGCCGGTCACCGGCACCTACGCCATCGTCGTCGATCCGTATCAGACCGCCACCGGCACGGTCACGCTCACGCTCTTCGACCTTCCACCGGACGCGACGGCCTCGGCGACCGTGGGGGGAGCGCCCGTGACGGTCACCACGACTGCGTCGGGACAGAACGCGCGAGTGACGTTCAGCGGCACGGCGGGCGACGGCATCATCGTCAAGCTCGGCCCGGGCAACTGCTGCACGGTCGCGGCGAGCGTCCTGAAGCCGGACGGGACGACGCTCGTCCCCGCGACGACGTTTGGCACGGTCGGCGGATCCATTTACACGCGGCTCACCGTCACCGGGACCTACACGGTCCTCATCGACTACATCACGGCGGCAGCGGGATCGGTGACCGTGCAGGTGCTGCGCGACAACACGAGCCCGACCCTTTCTCTCGGCTTGGCGTCGACGACCGCGGACGGGTTCGCGCAGGGAACGACGTTCTTCTATCGCCCAGCAGGAACCGGCAGCGTCAACGTGACTGCGACCACGTCGGATCCGGGGTCCGGCATCAACCGTGTCGTCTTCCCCGGGCTCAGCGGCAGCTTCACGCCCACGTCTGCGACGAACGACTTCAGCTCCCCGTACCTGCAGACGTACAGCTGGTCGGGGACGGGGACGCTCAACAACGCGTCCAACACCGTGACCGCCTACGACAACATCGGCAACACGTCGACGGCCACCTTCCGCGTCGCACCGGACTCCGCCGCGCCGACGACGACCGACAACACGGCGGCGATCGGAAACGCCTGGAAGAACACGAACCAGACCGTCGTCCTGACTCCGACCGACGGCTCGGGTTCGGGTGTCGCCGCGACCTACCACACGACGAACGGATCGACCCCGACGACCACGTCACCGACGGGGACGTCGTTCACGCTGAGCGCGGACGGCACTTACACGGTCAAGTACTTCTCCGTCGACAACGTCACGAACGCTGAGGCCGTCAAGACGGCCGGAACGGTCATCCGAATCGACAAGACGGCGCCGACGGTGACGATGACCGCACCGCCGGCGAACATCCACAACGGCCAGGCGCTGACCGCGACGGCTTCCGATGCGCTGTCGGGAGTCGCCTCCGTCTCCTACTACTACTGCCTCGGCACCTCGTGCACGCCGACGACGCTGATCGGAACGAGCTCGACGGGCCCGAGCTACTCCGTCACCTGGTCGGCAATGCCTGCGGACGGCCAGTACCAGCTCCTGGCGCGTGCCACGGATGTCGCCGGCAACTCGACGGACTCCGCGAAGCGAAGCGTGACGATCGACAACGCTGCGCCCATCGCCCCGACGATCACTGCGAGCCCGGCGAACCCGACCAACTCGACCGCCCCGTCGTTCTCCTTCACCGGCGAAGCGGGCGCCACGTTCGCGTGCTCCCTCGACGGCGCCGCGTTCGCCGCCTGCACGAGCCCGAAGAGCTACACGGGCCTGTCGGCCGCCTCCCACACCTTCCAGGTGCGCCAGACCGACGCCGCCGGCAACACGGGGCCGAACGCCGGCTACACCTGGACGATCGACACGACGCCGCCGGCCGCGCCCGCGATCACGGCCAACCCGACGGCGCTCACGAACTCGACGTCGGCGTCGTTCTCCTTCACCGGCGAAGCGGGCGCCACGTTCCAGTGCCAGCTCGACGGCGCCGCGTTCGCCGCCTGCACGAGCCCGAAGAACTACGGCGGCCTGAGCGAGGCGTCCCATACCTTCCACGTTCGCCAGACCGACACCGCCGGCAACACGGGGCCGAGCGCGACCTTCACGTGGACGATCGACACGACGGCGCCCGAGACGACTATCGATACCGCGCCGTCCGACCCGAGCAGCCCGGATGTGAGCTTCGGGTTCAGCTCGTCCGAAGGCGGCTCGACCTTCGAATGCGAGCTGGACGGCGGCGCCTTCTCCGCCTGCTCGAGCCCTCAGGCGTATACCGGGCTGTCGCCGGGCTCGCACACGTTCACAGTGCGGGCCACCGACGCGGTCGGCAACACCGATCCGACGCCCGTGAGCTTCAGCTGGACGGTGTCCTAGCGAGGACGCGCCGACGCGGCAGCGCCGGCAGCACGAAGCCCCCGTAGAGCAGCAGGACACCGACGGCGATGAAGACGGCCGTTCCTGCGGCGCCAAGCCCCGCGAGCGCGCTCCCTGCCGCGGCGACGGCCACGCCCGCGAGGAGCAGCGCGTTGCCGAGTGGACGTCGGCGGATGGTCAGCAATGCGATCACAACAACAGCCAGGGTGCCGAGGGAGTTGCCGAGGACGGCGGCGAGCCGGGCCGGGACGAACCCGAGGTGACTCTGAGCTTCGGGGATGTCGGTCCCCGTGACGGGCGAGGTCAGTGGGACGGAGACCATGATCCCGATCGCGAGCCCCGCGTACACGAGCACGAGTGGCCCCGCCCAGCGGTGGCCGCGCAGGAGGAGCGACCCGGCGCCGAGCAACGGCGCCGTCAAGAGGCCGCCCGCGACGTAGTAGACCCGGAAGGCTCGGTCGTCCCACCCTGCGGCTGCGCCCCAGGCGAGCGCGCCAGAAGCGATGGCGTACGTGAAGA
The DNA here is from genome assembly GCA_046728735.1 of Actinomycetota bacterium. Taxonomy (GTDB): domain Bacteria; phylum Actinomycetota; class Thermoleophilia; order Gaiellales; family Gaiellaceae; genus JAIBJP01. Next base: position 10,542 of record JBKPFG010000083.1, on the reverse strand, counting down.
GGGATGCCGCCCAGGACGCGAGCTCTGGCGCGCGCCGCGCTCGGTAACGCCTCGTGAGATCTCCCCCGAGCCGAAGTGCAAGGAGCGCCGCGGCGAAGGCAAGCAGTGCTTCCACAGCGTCAGTTAACCTCAGCGTGGATGCCCGAGAAGCGCTATCTCGTGACTCCGGGCCCGACTCCGGTGCCGCCCGAGGTGCTGGCGGCGACTGCGCAGCCGATGATTCACCACCGTGGCCCGGACTTCCGCGCCGCGCTGGCCCGGGTGATCGAGCGGTTGAAGCGCGTCTTTCTGACCGAGAACGAGCTGCTCACCTTCACCTCGGCGGGCACCGGTGTGATGGAGTCGGCGATGCAGAACCTCTGCTCGCCGGGCGATCGCGTCCTCGTCGTCTCCCACGGCTATTTCGGGGAGCGCTTCGCCGCCATGGCGGACACGTACGGATGCGAGCTCGTCCACCTCCGCTACGCGTGGGGAGAGAGCCCGAACGCGGACGAGGTGGGGGAGAAGCTCGAGGAGATCGGCGGGGCCAAGGCCGTCTTCCTGACGCACTCCGACACGTCCACAGGCGTGGTCTCCGACCTGCGGTCGATCGCCGAGCGCCTCAACGGAACCGAGGCGATCGTCGTGGTCGACGCCATCTCGAGCCTGGCCGCCGTCCCACTCGAGACCGACGCCTGGGACCTGGACGTCGTCATCACGAGCTCGCACAAGGCCCTCATGTCCCCGCCGGGACTCGCGTTCGCATCGGTGTCAGAGCGGGCCTTCGAGGCCGCCCGCGCGGCCACCACACCCCGGTACTACTTCGACTGGGAACGGACCCGAGCGTCGCAGGAGAAGGGCGAGAACCCGTTCTCGCCGGCGATCTCGCTCTACCTCGGCCTCGACGTTGCTCTCGGCATGATCCTCGACGAGGGGCTCGAGTCCGCGCACGAGCGCCACGTGCGGCTTGGGCGTGCCTGTCGTGCCGGCGTGAAGGCGATGGGTCTCGAGCTCTTCTCGCCGGACGAGGACCGTGCGGCCGTGGTGACCGCGATCCGGATGCCTTCGGACGTGGACGGCCAGGCCGTCGTCCTCTCCATGCGCGATCGCTCGGGCGTCACGATCATCGGGGGCCAGGGCGAGGTGCGCGGGAAGATCGTCCGCATCGGGCACATCGGCTACGTCGACGTCTTCGATGTCACGACTGCGCTCGCCGCCCTGGAGCTCGCCCTGGTGGAGGCCGGGGCCGACGTCGAGCGGGCGGTCGCGGTGAGCGCGGCGCTCGAGGCCTTCGCCGAGCCCATCACGGTGTGAAAGTCCTCGTTCGCGAGAAGATCAGCGAGGCCGGGCTGGAGCTCCTCCGGCAGAAGTTCGAGGTGGACGTCGATTCCGACGGCGATCTGGCTGAGAAGATCGCGGACTACGACGCCATCATCATCCGCAGCGGCACGCATCTAGGTCGGGAGCTGATCGAGAGGGCGGAGCGCCTGAAGGTGATCGGCCGTGCGGGGGTCGGCGTCGACAACGTTGACGTCGAGGCTGCCTCGCGGCGAGGGATCGTCGTGGCCAATGCGCCCGAGTCGACCGTGATCTCCGCCGCCGAGCACACGATCGGCCTGCTGCTCGCCCTCTCCCGTTCCATTCCCCAGGCCCACGGGAGCCTGAAGCAGGGGAATTGGGACCGCTCTCGCTTCGGCGGCCTGGAGCTGGCGGGGAAGACACTCGGCCTCGTCGGGTTCGGGCGCATCGGCCAGCAGGTCGCGCGCAGAGCCCGTGGCCTGGAGATGGAGGTTGCTGCGTACGACCCCTATGTCGCCGCCGGGCGCTTCCGCGAGCTCGGCGTCGAGCAGGTCGGATCGCTGGAAGAACTCCTCGCCCGCTCCGATTTCCTCTCGCTCCATCTCACCCTGGCGCCAGAGACGTACAGGCTCATCGGCAAGGAGCAGCTGGCTTTGGCCAAGGACGGCATCCGGATCGTCAATGCGGCTCGGGGAGAGCTGATCGACGAGGGCGCGCTGCTCGAGGCGCTCCAGTCCGGCAAGGTGGCCGGCGCCGCCCTCGACGTCTTCTCGTCCGAGCCCTACTCGGGGCCCCTGCTGGAGCTCGAGAACGTCGTCGTCACGCCGCACCTCGCCGCCTCGACGGAAGAGGCCCAGGACCGGGCCGGAATCATCGTCGCTGAGCAGGTGGCCGCCGCGCTCGAGGGCGGCGTGGTCACGAACGCCGTCAACGTGCCGGCTGTCGCGGCCGAGGAGGCCGCGCACCTCGGTCCCTTCCTGCCGCTCGCCGCCAGCCTGGGAGCGGTCGCGGTCGAGCTCGCCGGGAGCACTCCGACGAGGCTCGACCTCGCGTATCTCGGTGAGCTCGCACAGCACGACACGAGGCTCCTGACCGTCGCCGCCCTCAACGGCGTCTTCCAGGGTCGCACGGACCAGCCCGTCAATTACGTCAACGCCCCGCTCCTCGCGCGCGAGCGGGGCATCGAGGTGCGTGAGGAGCGCCGACGAGCCTCGCGGGACTTCACCAGCCTCATCCGCGTGACTGCGGTCTCGGGGGAGGAGGAGACGGTCGTCGCGGGAACGACGCTCGGAAGGGACGACGAGCCGCGCCTTGTGCGGGCGCTCGGCTATGAGATCGAGATCGGGCTCGAGCCGCGCATGCTCTTCGTCGTCAACGACGACCGTCCTGGGATGATCGGGCGGCTGGGAACGCTTCTGGGTGAGGCGAAGGTGAACATCGCCCACATGGCCGTCTCGCGGAACCGGAGGAGCGCCAAGGCGCTGATGGCGCTCACGCTCGACAGCACTCCCGGCGAAGACCTCCTCGAGCGCCTGCGGAGCGAGCCCGGGTTCGTCGAGGTGCGCTTCATCGTCCTGGAGCCCGAATGACGTCAGCATGGCCCGAGTCGGTCGAACGGGTGACTCGATTTCTCCGTGATTCGACGGTCGAGTCCCGCGTGGAAGAGTTCTCCGAAGGCACCCCCACCGCCGCCGCTGCGGCCGAGGCGGCCGGCTGCGCGCTCGGCCAGATCGTCAAGTCGCTCGTCTTCAAATGCGACGAGCGCTCGCTGCTCGTGCTCATTCCCGGCGACCGCCGCGCCGACCCGTCGAAGGTCTCGGCCGCAGCGGGGTGCGAGAAGGCGAAGGTGGCAGGGCCCGAGGACGTCGTCAGGGCAACCGGCTTCGAGCCGGGCGCCGTTGCGCCGTTCCCGCTCGCAGCCGTCGAGCAGGTCTTCGTCGACAGCGCGCTCCTCACCCACGAGGTCGTCTGGGTCGGTGCGGGATCGACCCGCCACATGGCCGTGCTCGCGCCGAGCGACCTCGTCCGGTTGACGCGGGCGAAGGTGATCGACGCCGCTACGGAGAACACCTAACCTTAGGAGTCCCATGCAAGAGACGGAAAAGATCTGGTTCAACGGCGAGCTCGTGCACTGGGCCGACGCGAAGATCCACGTCGGAGCCCACGGACTGCATTACGGCTCCGGGGTTTTCGAGGGAATCCGCTGCTACGAGACCGCGAACGGGCCTGCCGTCTTCCGCCTCACCGACCACCTGAAGCGTCTCCACAACTCGGCCGAGCTCCTCTACATGGAGCTTCCCTATTCCGTCGAGGAGCTCCGCGCCGCCTGCCACGAGGTCATCGGGGCTCACGGGCTGGCCGAGTGCTACCTGCGCCCGATCGCCTTCTACGGCTACGGCGAGCTCGGCGTCCACCCGGGCACGAACCCGGTCGACGTGGCGATCATGAGCTGGCCCTGGGGCGCCTACCTCGGCGAGGAGGCGCTCACGAACGGCATCCGGGCGAAGGTCTCGTCGTGGAAGCGCGTGGGCCCGAACACGATCCCGCACGTCTCGAAGGCGACCGGCATCTACCTGAACTCGATGCTCGCGGTGATCGAGGCGACGCGCGGCGGCTACGACGAGGCGATCCTCCTCACGGACGACGGCTACGTCGCCGACGGCTCGGGCGAGAACATCTTCGTCGTCAAGGACGAGATCCTCTCCACGCCGGACCTCTCCGCTTCGATCCTGCCGGGAATCACGCGACAGACCGTGATCGAGATCGCGGGCGCCCTCGGCTACGCGGTGCACGAGCGGACGATCATCCGCTCGGATCTCCACCTCGCCGACGAGGTCTTCATGTGCGGGACGGCGGCCGAGGTCACACCAGTCCGGTCGATCGACGACCACGAGATCGGCCCGCCCGGCCCGGTGACGAAGGCGATCCAGTCGACCTTCTTCGAGGTCGTTCGCGGCCGGGACGAGCGCTGGTCACGCTGGCTGGAATTTGCTGCCCCGACCGGCGACATTCGTCAGGTCTCGTGACGGCTGCAAGGCGTCGGATGCCATCGTCGTCGGTCGTCCACGTATCTAAAGTCGACAGGCGGGCTCCCTGTGTCCTTGGCCTCCTCGCCTTTCGCGCGTTCGAGACGCGGCGATGTCAGCGGCCGGAGCAGACGGAAAAAGCACCGATGCCGGGCTCTTGAGCGACGGCGGCGTGAGCCGACGCGTGGAGGGGGTCGGGGGGAACCGGGAGGTTCCCCCTCGGAACGAACATGGGAATGCGGAGCCCTTGGTGCCGGAAGAGGGGGGCACGTGGGGGAGACATGGTTTCCCCCACGGGAGCGAGCCAAAGGCGAGCGACGAGATCCCTCTCTCCGCTCCGTGGCTGGGGGAGCGGGAGGAAGAGCTCGTCCTGGAGACGCTCCGGTCCGGCCGGCTCTCGCTCGGGCCTATGGTCGACCGGTTCGAGCAAGCGCTCGCCGAGCGGGTGGGAGCCGACCGTGTAGCCGCCGTCTCGAGCGGCACCGCGGGGCTCCACCTGTCCGTGCGTCTCGCTGGAGTTGCCGCTGGAGACGAGGTCGTGACGACCCCGTTCTCGTTCGTCGCCTCGGCGAACTGCGTCCTGTACGAGGGAGCGACGCCGGTCTTCGTCGACGTCGATCCACGCACGCTCAACCTCGATCCCGTGGCGGTCGGAGCGGCGATCACCGAGAAGACGCGGGCCGTTCTCGCGGTCGACATCTTCGGCTATCCGGCGGAGCTCGACGAGCTCCGGGCTCTCGGGGACGAGCACGGCCTGGCCCTGATCGAGGACGCGTGCGAGGCGCTGGGCGCAGGGTACCGCGGCCGCCCCATCGGGTCTCTCGGCCATCCGACCGTCTTCGCGTTCTATCCCAACAAGCAGATGACGACGGGCGAGGGCGGCGCCGTCGCGGTCTCCGGAGAGGACGAGTGGGAGCTTCTCAAGAGCCTCTCGAACCAGGGCCGCGTCGACAGCGGCGAGTGGCTCACCCACGGTCATCTCGGTTTCAACTACCGGCTGGACGAGCTCTCGGCCGCCGTCGGCCTCGCGCAGCTCGAGCGGCTGGACGAGATCCTCACGCTTCGGGGCGACGTGGCTACCCGATACGGGGAGCTCCTGACCGGCCTGGACGGCGTCGAGCTTCCGGCTCCCGACGACGAGGACCACGTTCGCTCCTGGTTCGTCTACGTCGTGCGCCTGGCCGACGGCATCGATCGCGACGCTGTCATGGCTCGCCTCGGCGACGCTGGCGTCGCTAGCAAGCCGTACCTCCCGTGTATTCACCTGCAGCCGTACTGGCGCGAGCGCTTCGGGACGAGCGAGGGCATGTTCCCCGTCGCGGAGTCGGCGAGCCGGCAGTCGCTCGCGCTTCCCTTCCACACCCAGCTGACCAGCGGCGAGCAGGAGCGAGTGGCCGAAGCGCTCGCCCTCGCCTTGCGATAATCCAGGCAATGGCGAACGGCGCCCCCTCGATGGTCTTCCTGGGCTTCGGGAAGTATGTGCGCGCGGACAAGATCTACGCTCTCGAGCCCTTGCGCGGGAGCGACCGGGGCGGGGGTCAGCGCACGAAGGTGTTCGTCGAGGGGATCGCCGAGCCCATCGTCGCCTCACGGACCGAGCGCTCGATCCTCACCGAGATGGGGGTGCGGGACGCCGGGCGGCCGCAGTTGATCGACGACGCGATCGCGCTCGCCGAGCGGATCGTCCAGGACGCGGAGAAGGGCCGCGTCGATCTGACGGATCTCGGTCGCCGCGCGCGCAAGCTGCTCGAATCGACCTCGAAGCCGGCCCAGACCGACCCCCTCTTTTGAGCCCGCCTGCATCGCTGGGGCGCGAGTTCTTCGCGCGCAGCGTCCACGAAATCGCTCCCGATCTCATCGGCTGCAGCCTGCTGGTGGATGGAGTCGGCGGCGTGATCGTCGAGGTCGAGGCCTACGACCAGGAGGATCCGGCGAGCCACGGCTTTCGTGGCCGAACGGCGCGCAACCGCTCGATGTTCGGGCCGCCCGGACATGCCTACGTCTACCGCTCGTACGGCATCCACTGGTGCCTGAATCTCGTCTGCGAGGAGGATGGCACGGCGGCAGCCGTTCTCATACGGGCGCTCCATCCGACCGACGGTCTCGAGCGCATGCGTTCCAGGCGAGGCGCCGACGACCTGCGCCTCCTCTGTTCCGGCCCGGGCAAGCTCTGCCAGGCGCTCGGCGTGACCGGTGGGCATGACGGGCTTCCGCTCGACCGCCCGCCGTTCGAGTTCCTTGGCGCGCGCACAGCCGCCGAGGTCGTGTCGGGCCCCCGCATCGGGATCACGGCAGCGACCGACCGCCCCTGGCGCTATGGGCTGGTGGGATCCCCGTTCCTCAGCCGCGGATTCGGCCTCAGCCCCGCCCGACGATTAGCCTGACCGTCATGTTGCGGACGGCCGCGAGGCCCGCATGCGGATACTGGGCGAGCACGACCCCGTTCTTGCCGTCGACATAGGCCTCGATGAGGCCGGCGATGTCTCTCGAGGCGAGTCGCTGCCGCGCCTTCGTGACGCTCAGCCCGACGACCTCGGGGATCCGCCCGTTGCTGGCCCTGGGCACGACGATGTGCACGGTGTCCCAGGTCGACAGGGTGCCCTGTCGAGGGAACTGTGCGACCACTCGTCCGAGCGGCTCGCCCGGCTTGGCCGGGCGCGTGATGACTTCGGGCGTGAGTGGCATGCCGAGGAGTCTCGCCTTGGCATCCGCGAGCTTGGCGCCGACGACATGCGGGACGTCCACCTCGTTCGGCTTGCAGGGCGCCGGCTGGGTCGGTCCGAAGCCTGCGACGTACATGATCGTCTGGCTGTCCCTGCAGTTTCCGTTGTCGATGTACCAGTGATTGCCGCGGAAGACCACCTGACGCGGGACGGCGGGCTCGTACGGCGGGGCGGGGAAGTACTCGGGGGGCTCGCCGAGCTTCTGCAGCGCCTTGTCCTCGAAGCTCTTCCAGATGAGAGCGGGGAATGTTCCGCCGGCGACGGCGGTGCCTTCGAACTGCGTGAGCATGGGAACGAGCTTGTTCGGATAGCCGACCCAGACCGCTGTCACGAGCTGGGGCGTGTACCCGACGAACCAGGCGTCGCCGTAGTTCTCCGTCGTGCCGGTCTTGCCGGCGACCGGGCGGTCGCTGAGCGCAGCTCGACGGCCCGTGCCGCTCTTGACCACGTTCTCGAGCATCGAGGTGAGGATCGCGTCCTGGTCGGGATTGAGAATCGGCTTCTGTACCGGCTCGTTTTTGTCCACGCGCTTGCCGTCCACGATGCGGAGAACCGCGCGGGGCTGGTTTCCGAGCAGCGAGCCGTCGATGCGCCGACCGCCGTTGGCGAACGTGCCGAAGGCGCGCGCCATCTCGAGCGGATTGACGGCGTTCACACCCAGGCCGATGGCGAAGTAGTCCTTCAGGTGACTGCTGATCCCCAGCCGGCTGGCCATCCGCGCGACGTTCTTCGGCCCCACCTGCGCGGTCAGTTGCGCGTAGACCGCGTTGTCGGAGAACGTCGTCGCGTCGTTCAAGTCGATCGTGCCGAGGTAGGAGTTCTCGTAGTTGTGCACGGCCCAGAGCTTGTCGCCCAGGTTGATCACGGTCGGTTTCGACGTGAAGGTGGTCTGCGGAGAGATTCCCTGTGAGAGAGCGGTCGCGAGCACGAAGGGCTTGAAGGCCGAGCCTGCCTGGCGCTCCCCCTGGACGGCGAGGTTGAACTGGCTCTGGCGGAAGTTGCGTCCGCCGACCATCGCGACGACGCGCCCGTCACGGGGATCCATGGCGACCAGCGATGCCGCCGGGCCGTCCTTGTCGGGGAGCCACTGCTGGATCGCGTCCTCGGCCAGCCGCTGCAGGTCGAGGTCGATCGAGGTGTAGATCTTGAGCCCCCCTCCGAGGACGGTTCCCGAGCCGTAGTAGGGGAGGAGCTGCTGCTTGACGTACTCAGCGAAATAGGGCTGATTGCTCTTCCCGGTTGGCAGGTGGACGTCTTTGCGCTTCGGAAGCGGGACGCGGTTCGCCTCGACGGCGTCCAGGCGCGTGATCAGCCCCTGCTCCACCATCAGGTTGAGGACGGTGGCACGGCGCAGCCGAGCGCGCGCGGGGTTCTCGACCGGGTCGAACGCGCCCGGGCTTGCCGGCAGGCCGGCGAGCAAGGCCGCCTGGGGGAGGGTCAGGTCCTTCGCGTGGCTCTGGAAGTAGACCCGCGCGGCCATCTCGATGCCGTAGGCGCCGTTCCCGAAGTAGATCGTGTTCAGGTACGCGGTCAGAATCCGATCCTTCGACCACCGGCGCTCGAGCTGCCACGCGAGCGCTGCCTCCTTGAGCTTGCGGCTGATCGTGCGCTCGCGCTGTGTATAGGTGTTCTTGACGAACTGCTGCGTGATGGTCGAGCCGCCCTGCACGAGCTTCTGATTGCGGACATCGGCCCAGACCGCGCGCATGATCCCCTTGAGGTCGACGCCGCGGTGCTCCCAGAAGCGGCGGTCCTCGACGGCCACGATGGCCTGCTTCATCACCGGGGCGATCTGGTTCGAGTCGACGACGACTCTGCTCTCGTCCCCGTGGAGGACGGCGAGGACTGTCTTGCCGTCGGAGGCGTAGATGTAGCCGAGCTGCTGGACGTGGTGCTTGTTCGTCGGCTCGAGCGCTGCGATGTCGCTCGCCACCGCGCTCACGAGCCCGAACGCGAACGCGACGAGCGAGACGATGAGAAGCAGAAGGAGGAGGACGAAAAACCGGAGCTTGCGGATCCGGCGCCGCTTGGGCTCCTTGCGCTTGCGAAACAGCAAGTGGCCGATTCTAGACACTTAGAATCGCGAGGCGAATGGCCACCGTCGAGGAGCTGACCCGTAACGCCGTCGACGTCCTCCCGAAGGGAGAGCTCGAGCGCAAGCTCGTGACCGGTCGCCCCCTGCGGGTCAAGCTGGGAATCGATCCGACCGCGCCGGACGTCCACGTCGGGCACGCGATCCCCCTGCAGCGGATGGCGGCATTCCAGCGGGCCGGCCACGTCGGCGTCCTCATAGTGGGGGACTACACGGGTCGAATCGGCGACCCGTCCGGCCTCTCCGTCGAGCGGCCGGTCCTCTCGGACGAGGAGATCGACTCGAACGCCAAGCGTTACTTCCAGCAGGCGTCGCAGATCATCGATCCCGACAAGACGGAGGTGCGCTTCAACGGCGAGTGGCTCGCGAAGCTTGACTTCGCCGCGGTGGTGCGCCTCACGCGCACGATCACGGTCGCCCGGCTTCTCGAGCGCGACGACTTCGCGAAGCGCTTCTCGACACAGGCGCCGATCTCGGTCTCCGAGCTGCTCTATCCGCTCATGCAGGCCTACGATTCCGTCGCGGTCGAGTCGGATGTCGAGCTTGGCGGGACCGACCAGCTCTACAACCTCCTCGCCGGACGGGAGGTCATGCAGGCGTACGGGCTCGACCCTCAGGTCGCCCTGACCACGCCGCTCCTGATCGGGACGGACGGCCGCAAGATGAGCGCGTCGCTCGGGAACTACATCGGCCTCGCCGAGCCTCCCGAAGAACAGTTCGGAAAGACGATGCGGATCTCCGACGAGCAGCTTCCCGAGTACTACCGGCTCGTGATGGAGTCCGACCAGGATCCGCGCATGCTCGAGCCTATGGAGGCGAAGCTCGCCCTTGCCCGCTTTATCGTCGCCCGCTCACACGGCCCGGAAGCGGCGGAGCGCGCAGAGGCTCACTTTACGCGGGTCGTGCGCGAACGGCAGGCGCCGGACGAGGTGCCGGAAGCCGACGTGCCCGCGGACGATCCGGTTCATCTTCCCACGCTGCTGGTCCAGCTCTTCCGGCTGCCCTCGACGAGCGAAGCGCGCAGGCTGATCGCACAGGGAGGGGTCAAGCTGAACGGCGACGTCGTCAGCGATCTCGACGTGCCCAGAGGATCCCTGGGAGGGGCCCTGCTGCAAGCCGGAAAGCGGCAATTCGTGCGCTTTCGCCCAGCTTGACGCTCTCCCGATCGTTGCTATCATGCGATGGCCGCCGAAGACGGCTGCGCACGAATCTGTCCACCTTCGAGACAACTGGAGTGCCCTTCGACTGAAGCCTGATACGTTCGAGTATCACTTCTTTCCCAGGGGCCTCCATGAGCGGAGGCCTTTTTCGTGGGTAGCCCGAAGCGGGGCGCGGTCTTTGAAAACTCAACAGCGTGATACGTCGAGAACCTCGTCGGCCTTGGCTTGCGAGGTCACAACTGAACCCGTCTCCTTTCTACGAG
>JBKPFG010000037.1:0-2403 GCA_046728735.1 Actinomycetota bacterium | reverse complement strand
CTCCGTTGCGGCCTACCGGCTGGGCCACTCGATGATCCGGCGGGCCTACAACTGGAATCGGATCTTCGACTTCGGCTTCGGGACGCTCGACCTGCTGTTCCATTTCACCGCCGGGAGTGGAAACCTCGACGGCGGCCTGCGTCTCCCGAGCACCTGGATCGCGGATTTCCGCCGCCTCTACGACTTCACCGAGGCGGGGCGCGACAACCTCGAAATGCCGGCGGCGCAGTTCAACCGCACCATGCGCATCGACACGCGGCTCTCCGACCCGCTCCGAACCCTGCCCGGCTTCACCGACGAGGACAACCTCGCCATCCGCAATCTCACGCGGGCGAAGATGGTGCGCCTCGCGACCGGTCAGCAGATGGCGACGTTCCTGCGGAGCAAGGGTGTCGCGGTGACGACGCTGACGAGAGCGCAGCTTCGCGACGGGAACGGCGGCGCGGCGCTCGACGGGCTCACGGCTGCGCAACGGGACGCGGTGCTGCGCAACACGCCGCTCTGGTTCTACATCCTGCGCGAGGCCGAGCTCGGCGGCGGCAAGCTGAAAGGCGTCGGTGCCCGGATCGTCGCCGAGACGTTCCATCGAGCCATGGAGGGAAGCCAGATCTCGATCCTGCAGGACACCACGTGGCGGCCGTCGCTCGGGCCGGACAACCAGACGTTCCGGATGGTCGACCTGCTGCTCTTCGCCTTCCGGGGACGGAAGGCCCTGCTCGCGCCGCTCGGCGACTGACGGCGCGGCCCTTCTACTAGGCAGGGCGTAGGCGGAGTCGTAGGCTAGTTCCAGCTCTTGGCCGCTCACGCTGACGAGGTGGTTTTGACGACGTGTCCGCGGGACTGCTACGACGCCTGCGGAATCGCGGTCGTGAAGCGGAACGGGGCCATCCGGCACGTGCGCGGGGATCCCAATCACCCGGTGGCCCGCGGGAAGCTCTGCCGCAAGTGCTCGATCGGCTACAACGGGGCCTTCCTCGATCCCGAGGCGCGCCTCACCCGCCCGCTCAAGCGAATCGGCAGCAAGGGTGAAGCCCGCTTCGATCCGGTCTCCTGGGACGAGGCCCTCGGCGAGATCGCCTCACGTCTGCGGACCATCGAGGAGACCGCCGGCGGGCACACCGTCCTGAACGCCCACTACACGGGCACGTTCTCGCTCCTGGGCTACTTCTTCCCTCTGCGCTTCTTCAACCGGCTCGGGGCGACGGAAGTGGACCCGGACACGATCTGCAACAAAGCCGGCCACGTCGCGCTCGAGTACGTCTACGGAACCTCGATGGCGGGCTTCGACCCGCTGACCGCTCGCGACTCGGCGTGCATCCTCGTCTGGGGCGCGAATCCCTCGGCTTCCGCGCCGCACGCGCACGACCACTGGCTGCCCGAATCGCCTGCCCGGGTCATCGTCGTCGACCCCGTCAGGACGCCGACGGCCGAGGCGGCCGACCTCCACCTCCAGCTCTTCCCGGGCAGCGACGCCGCGCTCGCGTTCGCCCTCCTGCACGTGCTCGCGCGCGAGGAGCTCCTCGACGTCGACTTCGTCAGAGCCCACACCGTCGGCTGGGAGGAGCTAGAGCCTCTGCTCTCCGACTGCACGCCGGCCTGGGGCGAGGCCACGACGGGCGTCCCGGCCGGCCTGATCGAGGAGGCTGCCGCCCTCTACGGCGGCCGTCCCTCGCTGCTCTGGCTCGGGCAAGGCTTCCAGCGCCAGCGCACCGGCGGCAACGCCATTCGGGCCTGTGCGCTCCTCCCCGCCCTGACCGGGAACCTCGGCAAGCCCGGCGCCGGGTTCCTCTACCTCAACGGGACCGAGTCGCGCGGTATCGACGAGGACTATCTCGCCGCACCCCACCTCGGCCCCGAGGCTCCCGATCCGATCAGTCACATGGAGCTCGTCGACTGCCTGAGCGACGGTGCCCGCTCGCAGGCGCTCTTCTGCTGGAACATCAACATCGCCGCCTCCAACCCGCAGCAGCGGCGCCTACACGAGGCGCTCCGCCGCGAGGACCTGTTCACCGTCGCGATCGACCTCTTCCCGACGGACACGACCGACTTCGCCGACTACGTCCTCCCTGCGGCGAGCTTCCTCGAGTTCGACGACCTCGTGGCCTCCTACTTCAACCTGACGCTTTCGGCGCAGGTCAAGGCGATGGAGCCCCTGGGCGAGGCGCTTCCCAACACGGAGATCTTCCGCCGCCTCGCGGCGGCGATGGGGTATGCCGAGCCCGAGCTGCACGAGCAGGACGCGGAGATCCTCGAGACCCTGCTCGCGCGCTCGGGGATCGGCGAGGACTTCCCCTCCCTCGCCTCAAAGGGCACGGTTCCGATCGCCGGCGAGCCGGTCGTCCAGTTCGCCGATTTCCGCTTCCCGACCCGGAGCGGCCACATCGAGATCGCATCGGCCCAGGC
>JBKPFG010000199.1:0-2933 GCA_046728735.1 Actinomycetota bacterium | reverse complement strand
TCTTCGGCGAGCCGCGCGGAGACCGAGTAGTAGCTCTCGGGAGACTCCGGCGGCACTGCGGTCGGGCAGATGACGACCTCGGCCCCGAACGCGCGCAGCAGCGAGATCTTCTCCTGAGCGACCTTGTCCGGCATGACGAAGATGCAGCGGTAGCCCTTCAGCGCCGCGGCGATCGCGAGGCCGACCCCTGTGTTGCCGCTCGTCGGCTCGACGATCGTCCCTCCCGGCCGAAGCTTCCCTTCCTCCTCGGCGCGCTCGATCATCCGGAGCGCGATGCGGTCCTTGACGCTGCCGCCGGGATTGAGGTACTCGAGCTTGGCCAGGAGGAGCGGTCCGCCGTCCCGTCCCAGGCGCTGGAGCCGCACGAGCGGGGTGTTGCCGACGAGGTCGAGCGCGGTGGGATAGTCGCGCGCCATTCCTCGTAACGATACGGGGTGTGTCCTGGTTGGAGGCAGCCGCGCTGCTCGCGGGAGGCATCGCTCTCGTCGTCGTCGGCGCCGAGCTCTTCTTCGACGGGTTGCTGGCAGGCGCGGCCCGCCTGGGCGTTTCCGCCTTCTCGTTCACGGTGCTCGTCTCGGGCTTCGAGCTCGAGAATCTCGCGGCCGGGATTGCCGCGAACGTGCAAGGCCTCGAGAACGCCGCCGCAGGGACGTTCCTCGGCGGCACGACGTTTCTCGCGCTCGCGGTCGCCGGGCTGGGCGCGATCGCCGCGCCCCTGGAGGCGCGCCTGCCACGAGCCGTGCTCGGCTGGACGGCGGCGGCGCCGCTCCCGCTCTTCCTCCTCGCCCTCGACGGGGAGATCTCGCGGCTCGACGGAGCCGTCCTCGTTGCCTGGTTCGCGCTGGCGATGGCCGGTCTCTGGCGGTCGGGCCGCGGGCTCCTGGGAGCTGCCGTCGAGCGCAAGCGCTTCAGCGGCGCGCGCATCGTCGGCGGGCTGGCCCTGCTCACCGTCGCAGGGGAAGTTCTGGCCACGGGGATTCAGCGAGCCGTCTCGGACCTGGGCGTCTCCGAGGCGTTGCTCGGGAACACGGCCGTGGCCGCGGGTGTCGAGGCCGAGGAGGTCGGGCGGGTCGCGGTCCCGGCACGTCGCGGGCGCGGCGACATCGCGCTCGGCAACGTCGTCGGCACGATCGTGCACTTCATCGCCTTCAACGCCGGGGTGATCGCGCTCGTGCAGCCGCTCCAGCTCGACTCGGAATCCCGCTGGTTGCACCTCCCCGTGGCCGCGGCGAGCCCGCTCGTACTGGTCGGCCTGCTCGCCTGGCGCGGCCGGCTCGGCAGGCTTGCCGGCAGCGTCCTGGTCGTGCTCTACGCCGGTTACGTCGCCGCTGCGATTGTGGTTGCGCTGCGCTAGGGCCCGCCGAGCACGACGGCGGGCATCAGTGGCGGAAGTGTCTGCGGCGAGTGAACACCATCGTCCCGCCCGCTTCCTCCACTGCAGCGACGACCTCCTCGTCCCGCTTGGAGCCACCGGGCTGGATCATCGCCGTGACTCCGGCCTCGAGGGCGAGCGCGGGGCCGTCCGGGAAGGGGAAGAACGCGTCGGAGGCGAGAACGGCGCCCTCCAGCGAGTGCTCGTGCTCGCGCGCCTTCTCGAGCGCGAGGCGGACTGCGTCCACCCGGCTCATCTGGCCCGCGCCGATCCCGATCGTCCGCAGGCCGGCGGCAAGCACGATCGCGTTCGAGAGCACGTGCTTGCAGACCCTCCAGGCGAAGAGGAGGTCACCCCAGCCTTCCTCGTCGGGCGCCTGACCCGCGACCACCTCCATTCCAGCCCTGTCGTCGACATCGGCGTCCTCGTCCTGCACGAGGAACCCGCCGAGAACCCGGCGGTAGTCGCGCTCGCCGGGAGACGAGCGCCGGCGCTCCCGGTCCTCGAGGACGCGGGTGCCCGGCTTCTCGGCGAGGATCGCCACCGCGTCGGCCGTGTACTCCGGGGCGATCAGCACCTCCACGAACTGCTCGTTCAGACGCTGTGCCACCGGCGGGTCGACGCGGCGGTTGAGCGCGACGACGCCGCCGTACGCGGAGAGCGGATCGCCGCTGTGGGCCTTGTCGTAGGCCGCGCCGAGCTCGGCCGCGACGCCGACGCCGCAAGGATTCGCATGCTTGACGATCGCGCACGCAGGCAGCTCGAACTCGCGCAGGACGGCGCGGGCCGCGTTCAGGTCGGCGAGGTTGTTGAAGGAGAGCTCCTTGCCGGAGAGCTGCTCGACCCGGGAAAGGAGGTGCCGACGGGCTCCCACCTCCGAGTAATAGGCAGCCCGCTGGTGCGGGTTCTCGCCGTACGGAAGGTTGCGGTTCTTCTCGAGCGAGACGATGTGGCGGGGTGGGAAGGACTCGCGATCGGCGAACCAGCGCGCGATCGAGGCCTCGTAGGCAGCCGTGTGCGCGAACGCTTCGGCGGCCAGGTCGCGGCGCGTCTGCGCGCTCAGTTCGCCGTCGAGCCGAAGCTCGTCGAGCACCGGGCCGTAGCGCGCGAGCGAGCAAATGGGCGCGACGTGGACGAAGTTCTTCGCGGCCGCTCGCAGCATCGCCGGCCCGCCGATGTCGATCATCTCGACGGCTTCCTCCTCGCGGACGTCCTTCTTGGCCGACAGCTGTATGAACGGGTAGAGGTTGACGCAGACGAGGTCGAACGGCTCGATCTCGTGCTCGGCGAGGGTCTCGAGGTCCTCGTCCAGGTCGCGACGGGCGAGGATCGCCGCGTGGATGCGCGGGTGGAGCGTCTTCACACGCCCTCCGAGCAGCTCGGGCACGTCGGTGAGCTCGTCCACCGGCGTGACGCTCAGGCCGAGCTCGGAGATGAACGCTGCGGTGCCGCCGCTCGCGACCAGCTCGACTCCCAGCTCGGCGAGCCCGGCGGCGAACTCGTCCAGCCCGGTCTTGTCGAAGACCGAGATGAGGGCTCTCTTCATGAACTCAGGAGCGTA
>JBKPFG010000042.1:0-18111 GCA_046728735.1 Actinomycetota bacterium | reverse complement strand
GCCGGAGGAGGCGGTCGAGTCGATCGGCATGGTCGTCGAAGGTCTGACGACCGCCCCGATTCTTCGCTACGTTGCTCGAGGGCTCGAGATCGAGCTTCCGATCACCGAAGGGGTCTGCGCCGTGCTCGCCGGTGCCAGCTTGCAAGATCTAATCTCAGGTCTGATGGGTCGAAAGCCGACAGATGAGTAACGTGCGCCCCCTCGCCCTCGTTCTGCTCCTTGTGGCGGCCCTCGCGGCCGGCTGCGGAGAGGAAGCCGCCTCCGGTCCTGAAGGCGCGTCCGTCGCGCCCGCGAGCGCCCAGCTCTTCGTCAGCATCGATACCGACTCCGGCTCCGAGCAGTGGAAGCAGGCAGGCGCGCTCGTCGACAAGTTCCCCGGCGGGGACAAGCTGATCGCCTCCGCGCTCGGCGAGCTCAGCAAGGAAGGTCTCGACTTTCATCAGGACGTCGAGCCGGCGCTCGGGCCGGAGACGGACATCGTCGGGCTCGATCTCTCCGGTGAGGGAGAGTTCGTCGGCCTCACCCAGCCCGACGACGCCCAGAAGCTCAAGGACCTGCTCGCCACGGGCGACCAGCCGATGGTCAGCCGTGAGATCGAAGGCTGGACGGCCTTCGCCGAGACGGACGCGGTCCTCGACAAGTTCGACGCCGCGCGCCAACAGGGGACGCTTGCGGATGCGAGCGACTACCAGGACGCCATCGGCGAGGTGAATCAGGACGGGCTCGTTCGGCTCTACCTCAACGGGAGCGGCCTGGCCGAGGCGATCGCCAAGGAGCAGGGCACGTCGGCCACCCAGTTCGGCACCTTCTTCCCCTTCGGGAAGATTCCCTCCTTCGCGGTCTCGGTGACCGCCGAGGAGGACGGCGCGAGGGTGGAGGGCGCCTCGACGCCCACCGACGAGAGCGCCTTCTCCCCGGACACCTTCAAGGCCGAGCTTCCCGATCAGGTTCCGGGCGGCGTTCTTCTCTACGCCAACGGGAACAACCTCGAGCAGGCGTTTTCGAGCGCGCGAGACGTGCTCGCCGAGCAGGATCCTCAGTTCGACCAGGATCTCGCCCGCCTCGAGGCTCAGATCGGCGTCTCGCTCGAGGAGGAAGTCTTTCCCCTCTTCTCCGGCGAGACGGCCATCTACGTCAGGCCCAGCCTCCTCATCCCGGAGGTCACGATCGTCACTGACGTCGACGACGAGAACGCGGCGATGGCGACCGTGAACAAGCTTGCGAGCGCGATCGGCCAGTACGTCCCGGCCGCGCAGCGGGTGATCGACGTCGACATCTCGGGGGTCAAGGCCAAGCAGATGCCCGTCAGCGGGCCTGTCTCGCTCTACTGGGCCGCGTTCGACGGTCACCTCGTGCTGACGACGTCGCGCGTCGGGATCGCCGACCTGAAGAGCGGAGACAACCGCCTCGCCGACGACGAGGACTTCAAGGGCGCCCTCGAGCAGGCCGACATGCCCGACGAGACGACCGGTTTCGTCTACGTGAACCTGCACGACGCGATCTCGTCCCTGCTCGGTCTCGGCGGCGCGAGCGTCCCACCCGACGTCCGGGAGAACCTCGAGCCGCTCGACAGCCTCGTCTTCTACGGCTCGAAGGACGGAGAGACATTCCGGTTCGCCGGCTTTCTCAGCGTCAACTAGCCTTCGCGCTCAGATGGCGGCCCGCAGCTTTCTCTTCACGTCGGAGTCGGTGACCGAAGGGCATCCCGACAAGGTTGCCGACCAGGTCTCGGACGCCGTCCTGGACGCGGTTCTCACGGACGATGCCAACGGGCGCGTCGCTTGCGAGACGCTCGTCACGACGGGTCTCGTGATCGTCGCGGGCGAGATCACCACGGAGTGCTACGTCGACATCCCGCGCCTCGTCCGCGACCGCATCAAAGAGATCGGCTACGACCGGGCCAAGTACGGCTTCGACGCAGACACGTGCGGCGTGATGGTTGCCATCGACGAGCAGTCGCCGGACATCGCCCAGGGCGTCGAGCGCTCCTATGAGGTGCAGCACGACTCGGGCGACCGGGATCCGCTCGACCGGGTCGGGGCCGGCGACCAGGGAATGATGTTCGGCTTCGCGTGCACCGAGACGGAGGAGCTGATGCCGCTCCCGATCATGCTCGCCCACCGGATCTGCAAGCGGCTCAGCGAGGTGCGGAAGGCACAGATCCTTCCGTACTTGCGACCGGACGGGAAAGCACAGGTCACGATCCGCTACGAGGTCGACGAGCGGGGACGCCAGCGCCCGGTCGAGATCGCTCGCGTCCTCGTCTCGACCCAGCATCGCGACGGCCTCGACACGGACGCCCTCGTGAAGCCAGACGTGATCGAGCACGTCCTGCATCCGATTCTCCCCCGCGAGCTCTACGACGAGCGCCGTTTCGAGGAGCGTGACTTCGTGCTCGTCAACCCGACCGGCAAGTTCGTCACGGGCGGCCCCATGGGAGACACCGGCCTGACCGGCCGCAAGATCATCGTGGACACGTACGGGGGCATGGCCCGCCACGGAGGCGGGGCCTTCTCGGGCAAGGACCCCACCAAGGTCGATCGCTCGGCCGCCTATGCCGCTCGCTACGTCGCGAAGAACCTCGTCGCAGCCGGCCTGGCCGACAGGCTCGAGCTGCAGGTCGCCTACGCGATCGGCGTCGCTCACCCGGTTTCGATCGAGGTGGACTGCTTCGGCACGGAGCGCGTCGAGCTGCGTCGGATCGAGGCGCTCGTCCGCGAGCACTTCGACCTGCGGCCCGGCGCGATCCTCCGCGACCTCGATCTTATGCGCCCGATCTATGCGAAGACCGCCGCCTACGGACATTTCGGCCGCTCCGACCACGATTTCTCCTGGGAGCGCACGGACAAAGCCGATCTGCTGAGGGCCGCCGCGGGGCTCGCGGCCGAGGTTCCGGCGGCCTCCTGAGCGGGTAGAACCCAGGAGTAATGGGGGTTATCACTCCTGAGCGCAGGCGGACGGAGCCACCTCCGCCTCCACCGCCGCAGTACGAGCCGCCCAGACCACGGCGGGAAGTTCCGTGGGGCCTCATCACCCTCGGAATCCTCATCATCGCCATCTTCGGAGGCGTCTCGTGGGTCAGGGACGTCATCCCCGACATCCACAACCCGTTCGCTCAGCACACCGTCGATCGCAGCGGACCCGCCGTCCTGAAGTCGATCCAGGACCTGCAGGAGTACCACGCGGCGAGCGGCAACTTCCAGCAGATCATCGACCTGAAGAGCGACACCGCGCTGCCCGACGAGCTCCTCGGCGAGCGCACGCTCTTCGTCGCGGTCGGGTCCGTGGACGCGACAGTCGACTTCTCCCAGATCGGCCAGGGCGCCGTGCAGGTTTCCGACGACCGCCGCTCGGCGACGATCAACCTTCCGCGCCCGCAGATCTCCGATGCCCAGCTCGACGTGGGGAAGAGCTACGTCTACGACCGCGACCGCGGGCTCTTCAACCAGATCGGCTCGGTCTTCGGGGGCAACAGCGAGGATCAGCGCGCGCTCTACACCTTGGCCGAGCAGAAGATCCACACGGCGGCCCAGAACGGCTCCGGCCTCGTGCCACGGGCCGAGGAGAACACGCGGCGGATGCTGCAGAGCCTCCTCCGCGCGCTCGGCTTCACGACGGTCGCGGTCAACTTCGAGCCCGCTTAGGCAGGACGCACGAACAAGCCGGCTGCAGCCTTCTCGCCGATCGCGCGCTCGTCGCCGTTCACCTTGACGGTGAACTGGCCCCGCGCCGAGCTGGCCTCGCGGAGCTCGACCTTCGTGCCGGGGACGAAGCCCTCGTCGTAGTACCAGTGCAGCAGCGCCCCGTCGTGCTCGGCGAGGCGAACGATCTCCGCACGTGAGCCCGGCGCTAGGTCGGCAAGCGGCTGGAGCTCCCGGTTCTCGGCCTGCTCGAACTCCGTGTCGACGGGCCAGCCGTGCGGGCAGCGATCCGGCTCGCCGAGCTGCTTCGCGATCCGCTCCACCATGTCGTCCGTGAACGTGTTGCCGAGCAGGTCCGCCTGCTCGTGAGCCTCGGCCGCCGTGTAGCCCATGAAGTCCGTGAGGAGGCGCTCGATGATCCTGTGGCGGCGTACGACGCGCTCGGCCTGGGCTCGCCCCTCGGCGGTGAGGATGGCCTCCTTGTGCTCGCCCCGCTCGATCAGCCCCTCTGTTTCGAGTCGCTTGAGCATCTCGCCGGCGGACGCGCGCGAGACACCGAGCATGTCGGCCACCCGAACGGCGAGGGTCGAGGCGCCCTTCGTGTCGGGGCTGTACTCCCCAATGGGAAAAGCGAGGAAATAGATCGTCTCGAGGTAGTCGTCGACCGAGTGTCCCGCCGCCATCTCAGGGACAATCCTACCTCTGTCGAAGTTCGCCTCCGTCTATCCGCTGGTAACCGCCCGAGCCCTAGCGCGGCCGTTCACGTACCTGGCCGACGGGCTGGAGAAGGGGTCGGTCGTGACCGTGCCGTTCGGCCGCGCCCGGCGTCGTGGAGTCGTCGTCCACCTGGGGGACGAGGCCCCGGCCGAGGTCGAGCCCGTCGCGGTCGAGAAGGTCGTGGGTGCGATCCCGCCCCCTCTCGTCGACCTCGCTCTCTGGATGGCCGACTACTACGGCTCGACTCCTGCCCGGGCTCTTGGGCTGGTCGCGCCGGTCAACCGGGCTCGCCGCGGCGAGCTCCGCGTGCCCGGCGGAGACCTGCCCGCGGAGCCGGCGCCCCAGGAGCTCACGTCCCCGCAGGAGGCCGCGCTCCAGCGCATCACGAAGGGAATGGACAGTGGAGGCGGCGCCTTTCTCCTCTACGGCGCGACGGGGAGCGGGAAGACGGAGGTCTATCTCCGCGCCTGCGCGGAGGCGCTCGAGCGGGGCCTCGGCGCGATCGTTCTCGTGCCGGAGATCGCTCTGACTCCGCAGGCTCTTGGGCGGTTCCGGGCCCGCTTTGGCGAGCGCGTGGCCCTCCTTCATTCCGGGCTCACCGAGGCCGAGCGCCGGGACGAGCGCGAGCGGATCGCGGCCGGCGCAGCGAGGATCGTCGTGGGAGCACGGTCGGCCGTCTTCGCTCCGGTGCGAGGGCTCGGGCTCATCTGCGTGGACGAGGAGCACGATCCGTCGTACAAGCAGGAGTCCGACCCGCGCTACGACGCCCGGACGGTGGCCGCCAAGCGTGCGGCGCTCGAAGGCGCGGTCGCCGTCTTCGGAAGCGCGACGCCGCGCCCGGAGAGCTGGGAGGCACTCGAGCGACTGGACCTCGGCGGACGCCTTGGAGCACGGCTCCCCGCCGTCCAGATCGTCGACCTGCGCCGCGAGGCGGGCTATCCGCTCTCGGCGCCGCTCCTCGCCGAGCTCGGCAGGCTCGCCGAGGATGGGGGCAAGGCCATCCTCCTCCTCAATCGAAGGGGCATCGCGCCGGCGATCCACTGCCGCGCGTGCGGCTCCACGCTGCGGTGCGAGAGCTGTGACGTGGCGCTCACACTGCACGGGGACGGCCTCCTGCATTGCCACCACTGTGGCCGTCGCGAGCGAAAGCCCTCGCTTTGCTCCGCCTGCCGGTCTCCCGATCTCGCCAGGTTAGGCGCCGGGACAGAGCGGCTCGAGGCTGAGCTGGCCGCGCAGGTGCCGGAGCTCGAGCGCTTTCGCCTGGACGCGGACGCCGTGGCCAAGCCGGCGGTGCTCGGGGACAAGCTCGCCCGCTTCGCTGCTGCGGATCGGGCGGTATTGCTCGGGACGCAAATAGTCGCCAAGGGACATCACTTCGAGGGCGTCTCCCTGGCCGCCGTCATCGACGCCGATACCGGGATGGCATTGCCGGATTTCCGGGCCGAGGAGCGCACGTTCCAGCTCGTGACCCAGCTCGCAGGGCGGAGCGGCCGGGATGCGCCAGGGCGCGTCCTCGTGCAGACCTACCAACCGGACTCGATCCCGATCGCGCTCGCCGCGAGGCACGATGTCCCGGAGTTCCTGGCGGGCGAGCTCGAGCGGAGGCGCGCTCTCGGCTATCCGCCTTTCCAGCACCTCGTCCGCGTGGTCGTCTCGGGCGCGAGCCCGGGAGGGCCGTCATCAGTCCTCACGGAGCTCAGAGCCGAGCTCGGACGGGCCAGGATCGAAGGAGAGCTGCTGGGCCCGGCCCCTCTCCTGCGCTTGCGCGGACGCTACCGTGCGCAGCTTCTGGCGAAGACTCCGCACCCGCGGCCGCTGGCCGCCCTCACGGGCAGGTTGCTGAGTGGCGCGGCGCCCGCCATGCGGAAGGACGGCCTCGCTGCCTCCGTCGACGTCGACCCGCAGGGCCTGGCGTAGTTTCTGGGCTTAGCCTGCAGGGAATCATGCGGGCGTGAGCATCGGTGAAATCATCGGGCTGATCATCATCGGTCTCATTGTCGGGGCGCTCGGGCGGCTCATTCACCCGGGCCCCGATCCGATGGGGTTTCTGATGACGATCGCAATCGGCATCGCGTCGGCGCTGCTCGTTGGCTGGCTGGTCGGCGGCGGGATTCTCGGATTCATCCTCGCCGTCGTCGTTGCCGCCATCCTCGTGGCGCTCGTCGCGCGTATGACCGGCCCGCGGACCGCCGCGCGCCGGATCTAGGCGGAGGGATTGGCGGAATGTCGCTCGTCGCGACGCCAGCGCGCCTCCGGCGACACAGCCGATGTTTCGTCAGGTCCTCCTAATAGAACAGGGGTTCGCCCCCGATAAACTTCTCCCCAATGGGCGAGGTAGAGGGGCAGATCCGTAGCGAAGAGCTCGACGCCGAGCGCGAAGCCCGGCGTCGAGCCGCGCTTGCGCTCGTGCGGCAGTACCCCGACCCCGCGCTGCGCATGAAGGCCAACGAGGTGGCCGATTTCGACGACTCCGTCACGAGCCTCGTGGAGCGGATGACGGCCCTGATGGACGAGGCGCGCGGTGTGGGCCTGGCGGCTCCCCAACTCGGCGTTCTCCGGCGCGTCCTCGTCTACCGCACGGCCGAAGAGGATCCCGTTGTTGCCCTTGTCAACCCTCGTGTCGTCGAAACCGGGGAGGAGACGGAGACCTCGGAAGAGGGCTGTCTCTCGCTGGGCGCCGCCACCGTCGTCGTCGAGGTGGAGCGCGCCACCGAGATCACGGTCGAGGCCTCGTCCGCCGAGGGCGAACCGCTGCGCGTGGAGGCCGAGGGCCTGCAGGCGAGGATCATTCAGCACGAGCTCGACCACCTGGACGGAGTCCTGACCATCGACCGGACGACGCCGGAGCAGCGGAAAGAGGCACTCGCCCAGCTCCGCCCGCAGCCCGTCCTCGGCCCAGTCGGGTAAGTGCCTCACTCGGCCACGCCCACCATTACCCCTGGCGGCTGCAAAGCCGCGCGAGGCTTCGTCCTCGGTCGCCCACGTACAGCTTCGCGTACGCGGGCTCCCTATGTCCCGGCCTCGCGTGCTTTTCGCGCGCCAGGGGAGGGGGAGCGTCACCGAGCGAGGCACTAGCAATGCGTATTGCAGTTGCGGCGACGGCGCCTTTCGGGGCCGCGATTCTCGAAGGGCTAGCCTCCAGAGGCTACGACATCGAGCTTCTGCTCACGCGGCCGGACAAGCCGCAGGGCCGGGGACGCAAGAAGGCGGCGCCGCCGGCGAAGGAGACCGCGAAGAGCTTCGACATCTCGGTCGAGCAACCCGAGCGCCTGACGGCCTTCCCCGGGGAGGCCCGCGTGGTCGTCGTTGCGGGGTACGGCGTTCTCATACCGGAGAAGCTGCTCGCGGAGCGGCTTTGGCTCAACGTCCACCCTTCGCTTCTCCCCCGCTGGCGAGGAGCCGCGCCGGTCGAGCGGGCGATCATGGCCGGGGACAAGGAGACCGGAGTCACCATCCACAAGACGACCGCCGATCTCGATGCCGGGCCGATCGCGGCTCAACGGCGCTTTCCGATCGGGCCCGAGGACGATTCCGCGATCGTCTTCGAGCGCGCCGCCGCGCTCGGAATCGAGCTGCTCGGCGAGGTCTTCTCGGAGCCGACGTTCGTGCCCCAGCCCGATGGGGCGACGTACGCGGAGAAGATCACCGGCGCCGATCGCGACGTCGACTGGTCGCGACCGCCCGAGGAGACCATCAACCAGATTCGGGCCCTCTCGCCTCACATCGGGGCCCGCGGGCTCGTCGACGGGCGGCGGCTGATCGTCTGGAAAGCGCGCCCCGCGCGCGAGGACTCGCTGCTCGTCGCGGACGGCGTCGAGGTCCTCGAGGTTCAGCGTGAGGGAGGCAAGCGCATGAGCGCCGAGGAGTACCTACGGGGACGCAGGTAGCCGGGACCGCCCGCGGCGTCGCCTACGAGGTCGTCCGGCGGACCTTCGAGGAGGACGCCTACGCCGATCGCGCGTTCCGCGCCCTGGCGGAGGGCCTGGATCCACGCGATCGGGCCTTCGCGATGCAGCTCGCCTACGGGACCGTGCAGCGCGTCCGTCCGCTCGACCACGCGATCGAGACACTTGGACGCCGGCCGGTGCGCAAGCTCGACCCGCCGGTCCGGGCGGCTCTGCGTCTGGGCGCCTACCAGCTCGCGTACATGGGCTCCGTCCCGCGCCACGCCGCCGTGGACGAGACGGTCGAGCTCGTCCGCGAGGCCGGTCTCGAGCGCGCGGTCGCCTTCACCAA
The DNA here is from genome assembly GCA_046728735.1 of Actinomycetota bacterium. Taxonomy (GTDB): domain Bacteria; phylum Actinomycetota; class Thermoleophilia; order Gaiellales; family Gaiellaceae; genus JAIBJP01. The sequence goes on along the minus strand of JBKPFG010000042.1, from coordinate 9,517 downwards.
CGCCGTCATGCGCCGCCTTGGTGAGGGGATCGAAGGGCTGCTCGCGGGGCTGGGGGAAGCCGATCCTCGCGAGGCGGCCCTGAAGCACTCCTATCCCGACTGGGTCGCTGAGGCCTGGTGGCGGGAATGGGGGGCCGAGGATGCTCTCGGCCTCATGCGGGCGCAGAACGAGCCCCCGGAGACCGCCGTGCGGACACCGGAGGGGCCACGGGTCGTCGACGAGATCCCCCCGGAGTGGATCGAGGAGGGTCGGGTGTGGCCCCAGAGCAGGGGGTCGCAGCTGGCAGGGAGCGCGGTCGGAGCCGAGCCGGGCGAGCGCATCCTCGATCTCTGCGCAGCGCCCGGAGGGAAGGCCACCCAGCTCGCTGGGATCGCGGCCGAGGTCGTGGCGGTGGAGAAGCATCCCGGCCGTGCCCGCGAGCTGGAGCAGAACGCCGCCCGCCTCGGCGCGAGGAACGTGGTCGTCGTCTGTGCCGACGCGCTCGAGCTTCCGCCCGGTCTCGCCGGCTTCCACCGGGTGCTCGTCGACGCGCCCTGCTCGGGGCTTGGCGTCCTCAACTCCCGTCCTGACCTGCGCTGGCGGGCGGAGCCGCTGCCGGGGCTGCAGTTCGAGCTCCTGAGAACGGCGCTCGAACGCGTGCGGCCGGGCGGGACGGTCACCTACTCCGTCTGCACGATCCACCAGCTCGAGAACGAGGACGTCGTGGCGGCGGTGGGCGCGACGGTGGACGATCTCGGCGGCCTGGATTTCACGGAGTTCCGGCATCCGCACGATTCCCGCTTCCTCCTGACGCTCCCCCACGTGCACGGGACGTCCGGGTTCTTCGTCGCGAGACTCCGGCCGTAGAGTTATCTCATGGGCTGGCACGACTGGGTGCGGACGGCAGAGATCGAGCCGTCCCTCTACGCCGCCGACTTCACCCGCCTGGGCGAGGAGATCGAGCACCTCCTCAACACGGGCGCGCGGGTCTTCCATTTCGATGTCGGTGACGGCCACTTCGTCGAGCCGGTCACGATCGGCCCGATCGTCCTGAAATCGATCGCGCCGATGATCCACGCGGCGGGGGGAATGATCGACTGCCACCTGATGGTCGACAATCCCGAGCACCACTTCCGGCAGATCAAGGACGCGGGCGGCGACAGCGTCACGTTTCACGTCGAGGTGTCCGACAAACCGTGGGAGACGATCAAGCTGGCACGTGATCTCGACCTCGGCGTGGGCGTCGCCTTCAACCCCGAGACGGAGGTCGAGACGGCGGTCGAAGCTGCGTTGGGAGCCGATCTCGCCCTCTGCATGAGCATCCATCCCGGTTACTCCGGGCAAGAGTTCCTCCCGGACAGCCTCTGGCGGATCCGGCGCCTGCGGAAGGAGCTCCCGAGCTCGCTCTTCGTGCAGGTGGACGGCGGCATCACCGCCGAGAACGTGGCCGACGTCCGCAAGATGGGGGCCGACCTGATCGTCGCGGGGAGCGCGATCTTCGGGGTGGAGGACCTCCCGCGCGCGTACCTGCGCCTTGCCAAGGCGCTGGAGTGAGCCTGCAGAGAGCGCTCGAGCTGGCCGAGCGCGGGCGCGGGACGACTCACCCCAACCCGGTGGTCGGCGCTGTCGTCGTCCGCGACGGCGAGGTCGTGGGAGAGGGATGGCACGAGCGCAAGGGCGGGCCGCACGCGGAGGTCGTCGCGCTCGAGGCCGCCGGTGAGCGCGCCCGCGGCGCCACCCTCTACGTGACGCTCGAGCCCTGCCGGAGCCATGGGGCGACGCCGCCCTGCACGAAGGCCGTCCTGGAGTCCAGGGTCGCCAAGGTCGTCGCCGCCGCGTTGGATCCCAATCCGGAGGCGGGAGGGGGACTGGAAGAGCTGCGGCGAGTGGGAGTCGACGTGGAGCTCGCCCGAGGGCCCGTGGCCCAGGCTGCCCGCCGCCAGAACGAGGCCTGGAGGACGTGGGTCGCCAGGGGTCGGCCATTCGTGACGTACAAAGCGGCAATCACTCTGGACGGCCGCGTGACGGTGCCCGGCGAGCATTGGGTCTCGAGCGAGGAGAGCCGTCGGCGCGTGCACGAGCTCCGCGCGGCCTCGGACGCCGTGGGCGTCGGGATGGGGACCGTTCGCGCCGACGATCCACGCCTCGACGCGCGCGAGGTCGATGCTCTGCGGCAGCCCCGCCGCCTCGCCTTTGGCTCGGGGCCGTTGCCCCCGGGATCCGAGCTCGAGCTCCTCTCGGGATCGCTCGAGGACGAGCTCGCCCGCCTGGCCGACGAAGGTGTGCAGTCACTGCTCCTCGAGGGAGGCCCGACCCTGGCCACGGCGTTCACGCGCGCGGGGCTCGTCGACAAGCTTCTTCTCTTCGTCGCGCCCCGACTCGCGGGCGCCGGCCCTCGCTTCCTTGGAGAGCTCGAGGCTCCCGTCGCTCTTCACGCGCTCGAGACCGAGCTCATCGGCGAAGATCTACTCGTGAGCGCCTACATCACCGAGCCCTGATGTTCACGGGCATCGTGCGCGAGCTGGGAGCTGTCGTGCAGGTCGAAGAGGTCGACCACGGAGTCCGTCTGCGAGTTCGGGCTCCCGAGAGCGCCCCAGGGGTGCAGGTCGGCGACTCGGTCTCGGTCAGCGGCGTCTGCCTCACCGCCGTCGACGTGGACAATGGAGCGATCGCGTTCGACGTCGTCCAGGAGACGCTCCGGCGCTCGACGCTCGGCTGGCTCGAGGAGGGGGCCGCCGTGAACGTGGAGCCCGCGCTCCGGGCCGGGGATTCCGTGGGCGGCCACTTCGTCCAGGGTCATGTGGACGGCGTCGGCCGTGTGCGCGCCGTGACCGCGGAGGGCCTGGAGATCGAGGCGGCGGCGGAAATCATGCGTTACTGCGTGGAGAAGGGCTCCATCGCCGTGGAAGGCGTGAGCCTGACCATCGCCGGGCTCGACGAGCGGGCATTCACGGTCGCTCTTGTTCCCCACACGCGGGAGGTCACGACGCTCGGCCGCGTCGCAGCGGGAGACGAGCTCAATCTCGAGGTCGACATGCTCGCCAAATACGTAGAGAAGCTGGCCGCCGACTAGCGGAGGTTACGATTCCCCTGTGACCCAGACCGCGACCAGGACGCCGTTCGCCACGATCGAGGAGGCCCTCGAGGACATCCGCCAGGGCAAGTTCGTCGTCGTGGTCGACGCCGCCGACCGCGAGAACGAGGGCGACCTCACGATCGCGGCCCAATTCGCGACGCCCGAGGCGGTCAACTTCATGGCCAAACACGGCCGCGGCCTCATCTGCCTCTGCCTGACCGACGAGCGCTGCGACGAGCTCGGTCTCGAGCAGATGACCGATCACAACGAGACTCCCTTCGGCACGGCGTTCACGGTCTCGATCGAGGCTCGCGAGGGCGTCTCCACGGGGATCTCGGCGCATGACAGAGCGCGGACGATCCAGGTGGCAATCGACCCGAGCAAGGGCCCCGGAGATCTCGTCCAGCCGGGGCATGTCTTTCCGCTTCGCGCCCGCGCGGGAGGCGTGCTCCAGCGCGCCGGCCAGACCGAGGCGGCCGTCGATCTTGCGCGCCTCGCGGGACTGAACGCCGCCGGAGTGGTCTGCGAAGTGATGAAGGACGACGGCACGATGGCGCGTGTCCCCGACCTCGTCGCGTACTGCGCCCACCACGATCTGAAGATGATCACGGTCGAGGATCTGATCGAGTACCGCCGGCGGACGGAGAAGCTCGTCGAGCGCATGACCACCGTGCGCCTGCCGACCGCGTACGGCGACTTCACCGCCATCGCCTTCCGGGAGAAGCTCACGGGCAAGCACCACGTCGCGCTCGTGAAGGGCGAGGTCGAGGGCGAGGAGAACGTCCTCGTGCGCGTCCATTCGGAGTGTCTGACCGGAGACGTGTTCCACTCCCTCCGTTGCGATTGCGGGGAACAGCTCGAACAGGCCCTCGCCCGCATCGGCTCCGAGGAGCGAGGCGTCCTGCTCTACATGGCCCAGGAGGGCCGCGGCATCGGGCTCCTCAACAAGCTCAGGGCGTACGAGCTGCAGGAGAACGGCATGGACACCGTCGAGGCGAACCTCGAGCTCGGCTTCCCCGCCGACATGCGGGAATACGGGATCGGCAACCAGATCCTCGCCGACCTCGGCCTCTCGACGATCCGCATCCTCACGAACAACCCCAAGAAGATCACCGGCATCGAGGGCTTCGGCCTCACGGTCGTCGAGCAGCTCCCGATCGAGGTCTCGCCCAACGACGAGAACCGGCGCTACCTCGAGACGAAGCGCGACAAGCTCGGCCATCGGCTGCACCACCAGGATCTGCGCTTCGAGGACCCCGAAGGGGAGTGACGGAGATCGAGCACGCAGGGGGCGAGCTCCGGATTCCGGACGGCGTCGGCGTCTACATGGGCTCGCCGAACGGCGGGCGGCGTCACGTCGGCATCGTCGTCGGCCGCTTCAACGGGGACATCACCTCTCGGCTCCTCGACGGAGCGCTCGAGGCGCTCGGGCAGGCGGGTGTCACCCGTGAGCGGGTCGACGTCATGCCGGTTCCGGGAGCCTTCGAGCTCCCGCTGGGCGCGATGGCGTTCGCGAAGACGCGCCGGTACTCGTGCGTGATCGCGCTCGGCTGTGTGATCCGCGGAGACACGCCGCACTTCGAGTACGTGGCAGGCGAAGCCGCGAGTGGGCTGCAGCTCGCGGGGCTCGAGACGGGGATCCCGATTTCCTTCGGCGTCCTCACGTGCGACAGCCGCGCCCAGGCCGAGGAGCGCTCCGGCGGCGACAAGGGGAACAAGGGCGCCGAGGCCGCCCGCACCGCCCTCGAGATGGCCGACACGCTCGCGCGACTGCGCGCGTCGGTGCCGAAGTAGGCCGCTACCCGGTGGCTATCACCCCGGCGACTGGGCAATAGAACAGCCACGGCTTTCACGGCCGCTACACTGCGCTCGTCATGTCGAAGGTCTGCGCAGTCTGCGGGAAAGCCCCCGCGTTCGGTCATAGCCGGAGCCACTCGATGGTGGCGACGAAGCGACGGTTCAACCCGAACCTCCAGCGCGTGCGTATCCTGGTCGACGGGACCCCGCGCCGGAGCTACGTCTGCGCGCGGTGCCTGAAGTCGGGCAAGGTTCAGAAGGCGCTCTAGCGGGCGAACCGCTCGCTCTTGCCCGCGCCGCGCTCGCGGCGCTCGAGGCGAGCAGGCAGCGCATCGACGACCTCAACGTCTACCCGGTCCCGGACGGGGACACGGGGACGAACATGACCGAGACGGCGCGCGCGGTGGTCTCCGCGTTGGAGCGCGGGGAGACGGACGTCGTCCGCGCGTCCCTGATGGGCGCGCGGGGGAACTCGGGCGTGATCCTGTCGCAGATCGTGCGCGGCGCCGTCGAGGGGCTTCCGGAGGCCGAGGTCGACACGCGTGGGCTCGCGGCTGCCCTCCGGGGCGCGAGCGACGCCGCATACGCGGCGGTCCGAAACCCGCAGGAGGGGACGATGCTCACCGTCGTCCGCGAGCTGGCCGAGGAAGCGGAACGGCTGACGGAAGCCGGCGCTCCCCTCGACGAGGCCCTGGAACGGCTCGTCGAGCACGGAGAAGCCGCGCTCGCGCGGACACAGGAGCAGCTCGACGTGTTGCGCCAGGCAGGCGTCGTGGACGCAGGGGGTGCCGGCGTCGTCGAGATCCTGCGTGGAATCGCCGCGCAGGTGCGAGGAGAGCCGCTTCCGGAGTCGGTGGTTCCCACCGGCGGCCTCCCCCTCGAGGCTGTCCACCAGGAGCTCTCGAAGTACCGCTACTGCACGTCGTTCTTCGTCGAGGGCGAAGCCGTCGACCCGGACGCGTTCGAGCGGGAGCTCGGACAGCTGGGCGACTCGCTGCTCGTCGTCGGCGGCCCAGGCGCGGTCAAGGTGCACGTGCACACCGACGAGCCCGGCCGCGTACTCGCGCTCGCCACGGCCGCGGGCGAGGTCGAGGAAATCGACATCAAGAACATGCACGTCCAGACCGCCGAGCGGACCGTGCGTCTCGAGCGGCAGGCCGGGCTCACCGGAGCGGTGGCCGTGTGTCTTGGCGCCGGGAACCGCCGACTCTTCGAGAGCCTTGGCGCCGTTTGTGTCGCGGGCGGGGAGACGATGAACCCATCCACGGCCGACATCGCCGCCGCAATCGAGGCGCTGGGCGAAGCACAGGTCGTCGTGCTGCCGAACTCGAAAAACGTCGTCCTTGCCGCCGAGGCTGCGGCCCAAGCGGTCGGCAAGGACGTGCAGGTCGTCGCGACCTACACCCTCCAGGCCGGACTCGGCGCGCTGGTCGCCTACGACTCCCAGCGAGCGCTCGACGAGAACGTGGCCGCGATGGAAGAGGCCGCTGCGGCCGTGCGGAGCGGAGCGGTCGCGCGCGCCTCCCGCTCCGCGTCGGTCGGTGGGCTCGAAGTCGAGCAGGGGCAATTCCTCGGACTCGTGGACGGAGTGCCCGTCACAGCCGGCCCTGTGCTGGACCCGGTCGCCCGCGAGGTCGTCGAACGGCTGCTCGACGGGAACGCCGAGGTGCTGACGATTCTTCTCGGCGACGAGGCCGAGAACGCCGACGCACTTGCCGACGGAATCCGAGCCGCCCACCCGGCGCTCGAGATCGAGGTGCACGACGGCGGCCAGCCTCACTTTCCACTTCTCTTCGGGGCGGAATAGGCCGATACTTGGAGCATGGTGGGTGGGGAGCCGATCAAGGTTGTGCTCGTGGAGGACAACGACGTCTTCCGCGAAGCTCTCGAGTTGATGCTCGAGGTCACGCCCGACATCCGGGTCGTCGCCGCCGTTGCGGACGGTGAGGCCGCCCTCGACGTCTGCCCGCGCGTCAGCCCCGACGTCGTCCTCGTCGACTATCGCCTGCCCGGTCTCGACGGGGTGGAGACGACGGCCGGGCTCCGCTACGCGTGCCCCCAGGTGTCCGTCGTCGTGCTCACCGCGACTGCGGAGACGGGAGAGGTGCAAGCCCTGCTCGACGCAGGGGCCGTCGCCTGTCTGACCAAGGATCGAGGGCTCGACGAGATCATCGGTGCCATCCGCGAGGCCGCCCACCGCGGTGCCGCTATCGGCTGAGAACACAGCCGTCGTCCTCGATTCGACGGCCGACCTTTCCGATCCTCAGGATCGCCACTCCAACTGGCGTCTTGTCCCGCTCTACGTGCGCTTCGGCGAGGAGACGTTCCGCGAGTACATCGACATCTCGGAGGCCGAGTTCTACCGCCGCCTGCGGGAGAGCTCGGATCCACCCAAGTCCTCTCAGCCCTCGCCCGCGGACTTCCAGCAGGTCTTCGAAGCTCTCTCCGACTTCGAGCACGTTCTCTGCGTCGTCCTCTCGGCGAAGATCTCGGGCACCTACGAGAGCGCGCGGCTCGCAGCGGAGAACGCAGGTGACGGCCGCGTGCGCGTCCTCGACTCGGGAGTCACCTCGGGCGGGACGGTCATCCTCGCCGACGCGATCCAGCGCCGGCTCGAGCAAGGGACGAACGATGCCGAGATCGAGGCGCTCGTGGAGCGCTTCCGGCGCGAGCGCGGGCTCCTCTTCACGGTTGACACCCTCGAGTACCTGATCCGTGGAGGTCGAATCGGAAAGGCCGCCGGCCTGGCGGGCCAACTTCTCTCCGTCAAGCCGATCCTCGTCTTCGACGACGGCGAGGTGGCGCCCTTCAAGCGCGTCCGCGGACGCGGCAAGGCGATCGCCGAGCTCGAGAGCATCTTCGTCCAGGGCTCGAAGGACAGCCACGATCTGCACGTGGGGGTCGGGCACGCGGAGGCCCAGACGGACGCCGAGGAGCTCGTGAGGCGCGTGCAGGCCGCGCGACCGAGCGCGAAGCTCGACATCGTGACGACGCTCGGGCCCGTGATCGGGACACACGGCGGCCCCGGCACTCTCGGCCTCTTCTGGTTCGACGATCGCTAGGCGTGCTCGAGCAGCGCGCGGATCGCCGACTTCGGGTCCTCGGTGACCGGGGCGCCGTGATCGAGGCAGAGGATCGCGAACGGCAGGTCGAGCAGCTTGCGGATGCTCTCGCGAGCCTGCTCGGGATCGGGCATCTCCTCCTCGCCGACGATGGCGAGCCCGCGGTCGGGCAGGTTCGCGAACAGGTCCGGCGCGAAGGCGACTCCTCGCTCCCGAGCCAGGAGGAACGTGTGCTGGGTCGTCCCCGCGCCGGGCGTGAACACCGCCCGCAGGCCGCCCGGCAACTCGTCGCCGTCCGAGTAACGGACGTCCGGCTCCTCCTCGATCAGCTTCGAGAGCGCGGGCGCGTAGACGGGAACCTCGAGCTCCTGGCGATAGCGCCAGGCCGAGCGCTGGTGGGTTCCCGCGGTCAGGCAGATCGCGGCGACGTCTCCGAGGCTCCCGAGCGGCCCAGGCTGGAGCGGAAGCGGGTCGATGAGCACGGTGCCGCCGCTGTCGGAGACCGCGTGCGCCGTGCTGACGAAGTCGATGCGCTCGTCGTGGACGCTCCACGTCCAGACGCCCGGCACGACCTCCTCGACCGATTCCGCGACCGCCTTCGGCTCGCTCATGGCCGTTATCGTAGGCCTCAGTGAAGCACCTGGCGCACTGGGACGACGTCGAGCCGCTCCACCGTGAAGAGGGCCACCTGGGCGGCACCTGGCGAGACCTCGGCACTGCTGCCGGGACGTGGAGCACCGGGGTGCAGCGGATCCAGATCGACCCGGGAAAGTGGGCGACACCGGCCCACGCCGAGCTCGTCGAGGAGGAAATCTTCTACGTCCTCGGCGGCTCGGGCCTCGCCTGGATGGACGGCCAGGCCTTCGAGGTCGGCCCCGGAGACTGCATGGTGTACCGCGCGGCGGAGGAGACTCATACGCACAGAGCTGGGCCAGACGGACTGGACGTGCTCGCCTTCGGGATGCGCTCGTACCACGCGGGCACGCTCCTGCCTCGAGCCGGGATGGTTCGCCTCGACCCAGCCTGGGTCGACGCCTCGGCGGACACCCGCCACCCCTGGGAGCGCGAGGCCACGGCGGGCGAGCCCGAGGTGGGTGAAATCTCTCCGCGGCCGCCGAATATCGTCCATTTCTCCGAGGCCACCCGTCTCGACGTGCGCGCCTCGATCGATCGGGACTTAGGGAGAAGCGCCGGTTCCGAACGGACCGGCCTCTGCCACGTGGAGATCGCGGCCGGAAAGCAGGGCGCGCCGCACCACTGTCACTCGGCCGAGGAGGAGATCTTCGTGATCCTCGAGGGCGGCGGAACGCTCCGCCTCGGCGATGAGCAGGCGCCGATCCGAGCGGGCCACGTGCTCGGCCGTCCCCCTGGGACGGGCATTGCGCACTCGTTCCGAGCGGGCGACGACGGAATGACCTACCTCGCCTACGGGACGCGCGAGGCGAACGACATCGCGTATTACCCCGACTCGAACAAGGTCAACTTCCGCGGCATCAAGCTCATCACCAGGCTCGACCGCCTCGACTACTGGGAGGGCGAGCCCGAAGACTGAAGCTCGGCCAGTTCGGCGCGAACCGCGTCGGCCGAGAGCTCGAACTCCTT
>JBKPFG010000144.1:0-11641 GCA_046728735.1 Actinomycetota bacterium | reverse complement strand
ACCACGACCCCGCCAACTTCGACCGCTTCAAGTCCAGACGCGCCGAGGCGGGAATCGAGGGGGTCGTCTGTCATGCCCTCTACCTGATCAACCTGGCGGCGCCCGACGACGCGATCTACGAGAAGTCCGTCGCCGCGATCGAGAACACGGTCGAGGTCGCCTGCGCGATCGAGGCGGACGGGGTCGTATTCCATGTCGGCTCCCACCTCGGGGCGGGCCTCGAGGCCGGGCTCGAGCGCGCCGTGCCGGCGCTCGAACAGGCCCTCGAGCACTGCACGGACACGACGTGGCTCCTGATCGAGAACTCGGCCGGCGCGGGCGGGACGATCGGCCGCTCCATCGAGGAGCTCGCCACCCTGGTCGATCGGCTCGGCCGGCATCCCCGCGTCGGCATCTGCCTCGACTCCTGCCACCTGTGGGTCTCGGGAGTGGACGTCACCGATCCGGCTGCCCTCGACGCCTGCCTCGACGAGGTCGACGAGACGATCGGGCTCGATCGCCTCAGGGCGCTCCACGTCAACGACGCGGCGGCCGAGCTCGGCTCCAACCGGGATCGCCATGCCAACATCGGCGAGGGCCTCATCGGCGAAAAGCTGGGGTTGTTCCTTGCGAACCGCCGGCTGCAGAACCTGCCGACGATCCTCGAAGTACCCGGGCCGGACGGCCATGGCCCCGACTCCGGCGAGATCCGCAAACTGCGCGAGCTGCACGCCCGCTGGATGAAAAAACCGCCTGCTAGGCGGTCTCGGTCTGGTTCTGCTCGACGACGCGGAACGAAGGCTGCTCCCGCGGGATCTCGGAAAACTCGGGATTGACGCACCCGAACTCGTCGGCCCGGTTGTCGTAGCAGCTCGCCACTTCGGCCTTGCACATCGGCAGCGGCTGCCGGACTGTCTTCACCGCGCCGAACCCGCCCTTCCGTCCCTGCGCTTCCCGGAGAGCGTCGAGGTCGATCTCGACGTCGTACACCTTCTGCATGCAGCCGATGTAGGTGCGCCCGACCTCCTGGTAGGCGTAGACGAAGGGGCAGGAGCGCGCGAGACAGGCGGCCGGGTAGACGACCTTGTCGCAGTGGACTCCGCAGCGGCGGCACTCGGTCTCGTCCTGGGGCCGCAAGGGCAGCTCTTGTACGAGGGGCAGGCGCCTATGCATTGCCATGGATTGTGGGTGACCTTCGAACACCCCGCAAGACTTGACATCTCGCGGGAGGGGGTGTAAAGCCGAGCCCTGGAGGGGTTCAGGCCCCCTCATCCACCCCCGCCTAGAGTTCGCCGGTCAGGCGCCGGACGATGTTGAGCACGTCCATCTGTGTGAACGCCTCGAAGTCGGGATCGAGGCCCCGGTCGTCCTCGTCCGCCCGGAACCAGTAGGCGAGCACGGTCGTCATTCCCGCCTCCTTCGCCCCGCGAATGTCCTCGAAGCGGCGATCGCCGACGAAGAGTGCCCGCGCGGGCTCGACTCCGAGGCCTTCGAGTGCGGCTTCGAAGATCGCCGGGTGCGGCTTGCGCTTCCCCACCTCCGAGGAGAAGACCGCGACGTCGAGCCGCTCGGCAACCTGCATGCGCTCGAGATCGTTGTGCAGAAGCCACCCGGGGTCGAACGCATTCGAGACCAGACCGGTCTTGAGGCCGCGCGCCCGGAGAGAGTCGAGGAGCGCGTGCGTCGAGTCGCCGAGCTGCCGGGCCGGCTCCCACGCGCTGTGCTCGGCCTCGAGGAAGCGCGAGAGGTCGTCGTCGGAAAGCTCGATGCCGAAGCCATCCAGGAGCTCCCGAACCAGGGCCGGGTATTCGATCTCGTCCAGCGACCCTGGAACCCAGAGCAGCGGTAGGTAGCGCTCCCGAAAGCGGGCGGCGGTCTCGTCGTGACGCGGCAGCCCTTCGCGGTCGAGGGCGGCGAGGCCGGCCTCCCACCCTGCCTCGACGAGCGACTCGTCCCACGCGAACTGGAAGAGGGTGTCGCCCCAGTCGAAGAGCACGGCGTCGATCACAGCGGAGTCAACGTTAGGGTCCGGCGCGTGTTGCGGAAAGTCCTGTACGCGCTGCTCGGGATGGGACCGCTCGTCGTCGTCCTCGACCGGGCCGGCGCCGGCGACATCCTCCTCTTCGTCGTCTCGGCTGCGGCGCTGATCCCTCTCGCCTGGGTGATCGGTGAGGCGACGGAGCACGCCGCGCACCACACCGGGCCGGGAATCGGCGGCTTCCTGAACGCAACCTTCGGCAACGCGCCCGAGCTGATCATCGCTCTCTTCGCGGTCTCGAACGGGCTCACGGAGGTCGTGCGCGGCTCGCTGACGGGCAGCGTCGTCGGCAACCTGCTGCTCGTGCTCGGCTTCTCCCTCGCATTCGGAGGCAGCGGCCCGATCGACCGCGAATCGAGCATGACCTCGCTCACACTCGTCCTCGCGGCCACGGTCCTCTTTCTCATTCCCGCCGCGCCGAGCTGGAGCGGTGATCCCGAGCGCCATACGCTCGCCGTCGCCTCTGTGCCGGTCTCGATCGCGCTGCTCGTCCTCTACCTGGCCACGACGTGGTACTCCCTGCGTCGGCATCGCCAGCTCCACGCGGCCGGCGAACGCGAGGAGATGGACGGGTGGTCGCTCCCCCTCTCGCTGGCGGTCCTCGGCGGCGCCACCCTCGTGACCGCCTTCGTGGCGGAGATCCTGGTGCACTCGCTCGAGACCTTCGCGGAGAAGGCACACCTGAGCGACTTCTTCGTCGCGGCGGTGATCGTGGCCATCGTCGGCAACGCGGCCGAGCACGGCGGCGCCGTCGTCGTCGCCTACCGCGGGCGGATCAAGCTCGCGGCCGAGATCGCCCTCGCCTCGAGCGCACAGGTGGCCGTCTTCCTCATCCCCGCCGTCGCTCTCCTCTCCTGGGCGATCGAGCCGCTCGCGCTCTCCTTCCGCCCGGTTGAGCTCCTCGCGCTCGGAGGCTCGGCGGCGCTGGTCGCCACTCTCGTCTGGGACGGGCGCTCGACGCGCGCCCGCGGAATCGGGCTGGTTGGCGCCTACGTGCTCGTCGCGCTCGCGTTCTTCCTCGTCGGGGACCGCAACCCCTAAGACCCCGAGTGAGGAAGAGGTGCGGTTAGCCACACGTTAAGACGGCGGGTGACCGCCTTCCTTTCTCTCCCTCGTTTTGAAACCCTGGACCCACAACTCCCTGGAGGCACCCATGACTTCAACGACCATGACTGAGGACGCCGAGCACCAACAGAAGAAAACCGACGCCGTCGTCGCGGCGACCGACATCACGCGCCGCTACGGCGAGGGCGACACCGCCGTTGAGGCCTTGCGCGGGTGCTCGATCGAGGTTCTCCGCGGCGAGCTGACGGCCGTCATGGGCCCATCGGGCTCAGGCAAGTCGACCCTCATGCATATCCTCGCCGGGCTCGACCGGCCGACCACGGGATCGGTCTCGATCGAGGGCACCGACATCACCAAGCTCGGCGACAACGAGCTGACGAAGCTCAGGCGCCAGCACATCGGCTTCATCTTCCAGTTCTTCAACCTGCTCCCGATGCTGACGGCGGAGGAGAACATCGTCCTCCCGCTCGAGCTCGCAGGCAACAAGCTCGACAAGAACTGGGTCGGTGAAGTCATCACGCGGACCGGTCTTGATGACCGGCGCACTCACCGCCCGTCCGAGCTCTCGGGAGGACAGCAGCAGCGCGTCGCGATCGCCCGCGCACTCGCGACACGACCGACCGTGATCTTCGCCGACGAGCCGACCGGGAACCTCGACTCGACGACGAGCGCCGAGATCCTCGAGCTCGTTCGCGAAATGGTCACTAACTACGGGCAGACGACGGTCATGGTCACGCACGACGCGCACGCGGCCGCCATCGCCGATCGCGTTCTCTTCCTGGCCGACGGCTGCATCGTCAAGGAACTGCGCGGCGCCGACGCCGGCCAGATCCTCGCCGCGATGGAGGAAGTGAGCCGGCAATGATCCGCATCGCGCTCAGAGGCCTAGCGGGGCGCAAGCTCCGGGCGGCGCTGACTGCGTTCGCGATCATTCTCGGCGTGGCGATGGTGAGCGGGACGTACGTCCTCACCGACACCATCGACAAGGCCTTCGACAACATCTTCAGCGAGACGTACGCGAACACCGACGCGGTCGTCTCGGGCAAGGCGGCGGACATCAGCTTCGAAGGGGATTCGGCCGACACGCCGCCCGTCGGTGTGAGCCTCTTGCCCGAAATCAGGGCCCTCCCCGACGTCGCAGCCGCGACGGGCGCCGTCATCGACGACACGAACACGAAGATCCTCACGAAGGAAGGCAAGGCCGTGAACACGAACGGCGCGCCCTCCTTCGGGTTCGGCATCGACCCGGCGCAGGCCGAGTTCAACCCGCTCAAGCTTCTCGAGGGGACCTGGCCTCAGGGCCCCGACCAGGTGGTCATCGACGCCAGCACCGCGGACGAGCAGGGCTACAAGGTCGGAGACACAATCAAGGTGGCCACGTTGAAGCCGGTGCAGTCTTTCCGGCTCGTCGGCCTGGCCCAGTACGGCGACGTTTCCTCCATCGGCTCGGCGACCTTCACCGTATTCACGATTCCCACGGCTCAGGCCCTCCTCGACCGGGTCGGCAAGTTCGACACGATCTCGATCGCAGCGAAGGACGGCGTCAGCGAGCAGGCGCTCGCCAACGAGATCAAGCCGCTCCTCCCGGCAACCGCTCAGGTCCGGACGGCCGACGCTCAGGCGAAGGAGGACGCTAAGGACGTCTCGTTCACGAAGTTCATCCGCTACTTCCTGCTCTCGTTCGCAGGGGTCGCGCTGTTCGTCGGATCCTTCGTGATCTTCAACATCTTCTCCATTACCGTCGCCCAACGCGTGCGCGAGTTCGCCACGATCCGGACGATCGGCGGCTCGCGGAGGCAAATCCTCTGGTCCGTCGTGACCGAGGCGCTCGTGATCGGGCTCATCGCATCTCTCCTCGGCCTCTTCCTCGGCCTGGGCCTTGCTGCCGGCCTCAATGCGCTCTTCAAGGCGCTCAACGCCGACCTACCGAGTCAGGGCCTCGTCTTCGCGCCCCGGACGATCGTCGTCTCGCTCGCGATTGGAGTGGTCGTCACGCTCCTCGCGGGTCTCATCCCCGCTCTGCGGGCGACCCGCGTGCCGCCGATCGCCGCAGTGCGGGAGGGCTCCGAGCTGCCGAAGTCCCGGATCGCGAAGTACGTGCCCTACATCGCGATCGTCGTGATCGCGCTGGCGGTCACGGTTCTCAGCTTCTCCCTCTTCAAGGACAAGCTGGACACAGCACCGAGGCTCATCTCCATGGCCGTCGGCGTCCTGCTCCTCTTCATCGGCGTGGCCATGCTCTCCTCACGGACGGTCAGGCCGCTCGCGGTGGGGACGCACCCGATCGCGAAATGGGCCGTCGCGGTGTTCTCGGTACTCGTGTATCCGTTCACCCTTTCCTACTGGCTCCTCCGATCCGCCGCGTTCGGCAGAGGTGCGGGAAAGCGGCTGACTGGGTTCCTCGAGGGTGTTGCGATCCAGCTGGCGCTGGTCGTCCTGGGAACTGTGCTCCTCAGCACGTTCGTGGGCATCCTCTTGGCCGCCGTCGTGCTCGTCATGGACTTCTCGGTCCTGACGATGTGGACGCTGAGCAAAGTTCGCGAGTTTCAGCCCGAGTGGCCGGTGGAGTTCCCGAACGTCCGACCCGAGGGCATGGTCAACGAGGTGGCGAAGGAGAACTCGCGTCGCAACCCCGGCCGCACGGCTTCGACTGCGGCGGCCCTGATGATCGGCATTGCGCTGGTCACGTTCGTCGCGGTGCTCGCCAGCGGGATGAAGAAGTCGAACCGCGGGGCGATCGAGGATCAGGTGCGCGCGGAGTACGTCGTGACGGCACAGGACGGGTTCTCACCGTTCGTCGCCGACGCGGGCATTGCGGTCCAGCACTCACCCGACGCTCAGTTCGTGACGAGCGTCCGCTCCGACCTCGCCAAGGCCGACGGCGAGAGCGGGTACATCACCGGCATCCAACCGAGCGCGATCGCCCAGGCATACCACTTCGATTGGAAGGAGGGGTCGGACGCGGTCCTCGGCCAGCTCGGCCGGAACGGAGCGATCATCTCCGACGACCTCGCGGACAAGAAGGGCCTCGCCGTCGGCGATACCTTCCCCCTCCTGACCGCGAACGGAACGAGAACGGAGCTCGTCGTCAAGGGCATCTACTCGCCGCCGCCCTTCTTCCCGATGCTCGGCAACGTCTCGATCCCGCAGACGCTCTTCGACTTCATCGTCGACCGGCCGAGGAACTCCTTCGTCTTCGTCAACGTCCCCGGAGAGCCGACGGCGGCGACCACCGCTTCGCTCACGAACGCCGTCAAGGACTTCCCGGACGCGAAGGTGCAGACTCGCGTCGGCTGGATCGACCAGCAGGACCAGGACTTCAACAGCTTCCTCAACTTCCTCTACGTCCTGCTCGCCCTCTCGGTGATCATCTCGCTCGTCGGGATGGTGATCACCCTGCTGCTCTCGGTGCACGAGCGGACGCGGGAGCTGGGCATGCTGCGGGCCGTGGGCATGACGAGGCGGCAGGTACGGAGGATGATCCGGCACGAGAGCGTCATCACGGCGCTGATCGGGGCCGCTCTGGGGCTTCCGCTCGGCATCTTCCTCGCCATCCTGATGACGAAGGCGCTGTCGCAGTTCGAGATCAGGCTCGACGTCCCGATCCGGCAGCTCGTCATCTTCGCCCTCGTGGCGATCGTCGTCGGAATCCTCGCTGCGATCCTGCCGGCCCGGCGCGCGGCGAGGCTGAACATCCTCAACGCGTTGCAGTACGAGTAATTCGCTGGCGACGCGCCGACGCTCTCAGTAAGGCGTCGGCGCGTCGCCCGCCAGCTCGACGGGTCGATCGCTCGAGGCGAGCGCCCGCGGGATCCGCTCGATCGCCTGCTCGATGTCCTCGCGCGAGACATCGAGGTGCGTGACGGCGCGCAGGACGTCCTTCCGGGCCGCGAAGGAGAGGAGCACGCCTTCGCCGCGAAGCCTGGCAACCGCTTCGTCAGCGGCGAGCCCCAGGCGACCGACGTCCACGAGCACGAAGTTTGTCTCCACCTGCTCGAGATCGACCGGCAAGCCCGCCTCGACCAGGCCCTCGCCCAGCCGCCGGGCGTTGGCGTGATCCTCTGCCAGCCGCTCGACGTTGTGGTCGAGTGCGTAGAGCCCGGCCGCTGCGACGATGCCCGCCTGTCGCATCGCGCCTCCGAAGAGATGTTTCATCCGGCGCGCTTTGGCCATCCGCTCACGTGAGCCCGCGCTGATCGCGCCGAGCGGGCAGCCGAGGCCCTTGGAGAGGCAGAGCGTGACGGTGTCGAACGCGCGTCCATAGTCGGCTGCCGACACTCCGCTCGCGACCGCGGCGTTCATGAGCCGGGCTCCGTCCAGGTGGATGTTCAGGCCCAGCCTTCGTCCCTCCGCGACGACCCTGCTCAGGTGGTCGAGCGGCCAGACGCGACCCCCGCCGCCGTTGTGCGTGTTCTCGAGGCAGAGCACCCGGGTCGGCGCCGTGTGCAGGTCACCAGGCGGGTTGACCGCTTCGCGAACCTGCTCGACCGTGAAGATTCCTCGCTCCGTCTGGAGCCCCTTCATGGCGAGGCCCGAGTGCACGGCCGGGCCGCCGAGCTCGTAGCGAAAGACGTGCGCCATCCCCTCCGCGAGCACCTCGTCGCCGGGCTCCGACAGGATCCGAAGAGCGATCTGGTTCGCCATGGTCGCCGTCGGGAGGTAGACGGCTTCCTCCTGCCCGAGCAGGTCCGCGGCGCGCTCCTCGAGCGCTATGACCGTCGGGTCCTCCCGCTTCTGCTCGTCGCCGACGACGGCCTCGGCCATCGCCTTACGCATGCCGGCAGAAGGCTGGGAGAGCGTGTCCGAGCGAAGATCGATCACGGTCCCCAAGTTAGTCGAAGAAGGTGTCCGCGTCGTCGTAAGGAGGCGAGCAGCAGCACAGGAAGCGAACGCCTCCCGGCCCCGCCGTGATCTCGTGCCGGGCCCCGGCCGGAATCAGGACGGCGTCACCGGGTCGAACCCGAGCGTGCTCGCCCTCCACCTCCATCTGACCCTCGCCTTCGAGCACGACGTAGATCTCCTCGGTGCGGGCGTGGTAGTGACGCCGTGTCGTCTGGCCCGGGCCGAGCTCGGCCTCGGCGAGGCTCTGGTTCGCGGCGCCGCCGTCCCGCGCGTCGAGCAGGACGCGAATGGTGGAACCGTCCAGGGTCGTGAAGGGCTCGGCCCCTAGCCGTGAGCGGACTTCCACGCCTACGTCGGCGGTCTCGGGAAGAGCGTGTCGAGCTTCCGCATCGTCCGCCGCATGAAGCCACGCTGCGTCAGGTCCTGATCGAGCTCCGCACGGCGGCGTGCGTGCTCTCCCATCCGTTCCAGCAGGACCTCCTTCAGGTACGCGCGCTCCTCTTCGTCCAGCTCGACTGCGAAGCGCTCGACCGCGGTGGCGAACTCACGCCCGTCGTGGTGCTCCCGCAGGACGTCGACGTGCTCCTCGATGTCACGTCGCGACCACTCGCCCATCAGGCGCCTTTCTGCGCTTCGACGGCCTCTCCCTCCGACGGCTCTCTGGCGAGATCCGGGTGATCGTCGAAGCGGTAGCGGACGACCGCGCGCTTGGCGGCCTTGACCTCGTCGAGCCGGCGCACAGGACGGGTGTGAGGAGCTTCCTTCAAGAAACCCGGATTCTCGCCTGCCTCGCGGGCGATCTCCAGCATGGCGTCGCAGAAGCCGTCCAGCGTCTCCTTCGCTTCGGTCTCGGTCGGCTCGATCATCAGCGCCTCGGGAACGATGAGCGGGAAGTAGATCGTCGGCGGGTGAAACCTGAAGTCCATCAGGCGCTTGGCGACATCCAGGGCGGTGATGCCGTGCTCCCTCTTCAGCCTGCGAGCCGAGAGGACGAACTCGTGCATGCACAGGCGGTCGAAGGGCAGCTCGTAGGCGTCTCGGAGCCGGGCGAGCATGTAATTCGCGTTCAGGACGGCGACCTCGGACATCTCGCGAAGCGCTGGGCCGTACGCGCGGATGAAGGCATACGAGCGGACGAAAACGCCGAAGGGCCCGCAGTAGCCGCGCACCTTGCCGATCGATTTCGGCCGGTCGTAGTCGAGGCGGAAGCGCTCGCCGTCCCTGACGACCGCGGGAACCGGAAGGAAGGGCTCGAGCATGTCGCGGACGACGATCGGCCCCCCGCCGGGACCGCCTCCCCCGTGCGGCTGCGAGAACGTCTTGTGGAGGTTGATGTGGACGATGTCGAAGCCCATGTCACCGGGCCGCGAGATGCCGCAGACGGCATTGAGGTTCGCCCCGTCGTAGTAGAGGAGCGCGCCGGCATCGTGGAAGATCGCGGCCACCTCCTCGATGTGCTCGTCGAAGAGTCCGAGCGTGGACGGGTTCGTGAGCATGAGCCCGGCAGTCTCCTCGTTCACCTTGGCCCTGAGGTCGTCGAGGTCGAGGTTGCCGCGCGCGTCGGTCTCCACCTTCTGGAGGTTGAACCCGGCCATCGTCACGCTGGCGGGATTCGTCCCGTGCGCGGTGTCGGCGGTGATGACCGTGCGCCGGGCCTCGCCGCGATCGGCGAAATACGCGCGCATGAGCATGAGGCCGGTCAGCTCCCCCTGCGAGCCGGCCGCGGGCTGGAGCGAGACCGCGCCGAGCCCGCAGACCTCGGCGAGGATCTCCTGCAGGCGCCACATCAGCTCGAGCGCGCCCTGGGAGCCTTCCTCCTCCTGGAGCGGATGGAGATCGCGGAAACCGGGGAGGGCGACCACGCGCTCGTTGACGCGCGGGTTGTGCTTCATCGTGCAGGAACCGAGGGGGTAGAAGCCGGTGTCGACGCCGAAGGTGCGGTCGGCGAGCGCGGTGAAGTGGCGGACGATCTCGGGCTCGGCGAGCTCGGGGAGGCGCGGGAGTTTCTGTCGGCGGAGCTCCTCCGGGACCTCCGGGATGGGCAGATCCGGCTTGGGGATCGCCGCCGCTCGGCGCCCCGGCCGCGACCGCTCGAAGATGAGCTTCATGCCGCGACCTCTGCGAGCACCTCGGCGAGGCGGTCGACGTCCGCCCTCGTCTTCCTCTCGGTCACACACACGAGGACGGCGTCCTCCATGCCGGCGTAGTCCCTCTTGAGCGCATAGCCGGGGTGCACACCGCGCTCGCGGGCCGCGCCGATGACCTCTTGGGCGGGTCGTCCGACGCGCACGGCAAACTCCTTGAATGTTGTCCGATCAGGAAACACGAGCGGGAGCCCGATTCGCTCCTTCGCGTATTCCGCGAGGGCCATGCAGGTCTCCCCCGCCTCCCGCAGACCCTGGGGACCCAGCCAGGAGAGCGTGGCGAGACCGGCCAGCGCGAGGAGCGTCTGGTTGGTCGTGATGTTCGATGTCGCCTTCTCCCGGCGGATGTGCTGCTCGCGGGTCTGCAGCGTCAGGACATAACCGCGCTCACCCTCGATGTCCGTCGTCTCGCCGACGATGCGGCCTGGCATGCGCCTGATGTAGTCGGAGCGCGCGGCGATGAACCCGTAGTGCGGCCCGCCGTACGACTGGTAGTTGCCGGCGCTCTGGCCCTCGCCGATCGCGAGCGCGCAGCCGTAGTTGCCAGGGGCTTCGAGGAGACCGAGGGACATCGGATCGACGTGGGCGACCGGGAGAGCCTCGGCGGCGTTGGCGGCTGCAGCAAGGTCAGGCGCGGGCTCGAGGCAGCCGAAGAAGTTGGGCTGCTGGAAGATGACGCAGGCTGCTCCTTCCGCTGCGCCAGCGAGCTCGTCGGGGTCGGTCACGCCGTCGTGATGGGGCACCTCCACGACCTCGAGGCCGAATCCGGGTGCGTACGTCTTCACGACCTGGCGCACCTGGGGGGTGACCGTCTCGCAGAGGACGACTTTCGAGCGGCCCGTCGCGTGCTTGGCGACGTAGCAGGCATCGGCGGCGACCGTCGTCCCGTCGTACCCGGAAGCGTTCGAGACGTCCATGCCCGTCAGCTCGCAGATGACGGTCTGGTACTCGAAGATGGCCTGGAGCACTCCCTGGCTCATCTCCGGCTGATACGGCGTGTAGGCGGTGAGGAACTCGCCGCGCGCGAGGATCGCGTCGACGATTGCCGGCACGTAGTGGTCGTAGATGCCGGCGCCGAGGAACGAGAGCTCCGCACCGGTGTGGGCGTTCCGCGAGGCGAGCTCCTCGAGGTGGGCGACGAGCTCCGCCTCCGGGAGCGCGGGCTCGAGGGCGAGCGCTCGTCCGAAGCGGACGGCTTCGGGGATGTCCTGGAAGAGCTCCTCGACGGAGGCCACCCCGATCGTCTCGAGCATCGCCTCCCGGTCTGCGTCGGTCAGCGAGAGATAGCTCACTGCTCCTCGAGGAGTTGCTTGTAAGCGTCCACGTCGAGGAGGTCGTCGACCTCGCTCGGCTCCGAAAGGCTGATCTTGACGAGCCATCCCGCCCCGTACGGATCCTCGTTGATCGTCTCGGGCGCTTCGGCGACGGCGCCGTTCACCTCGACGACCTCACCCGAGAGCGGGGAAATGAGATCCGACACCGCCTTCACCGACTCGACCTCTCCGTAGCTCTCGTCGCGAGCGACCGACCCTCCTTCGCTGGGAGGCTCGTAGTGCACGATTTCGCCGAGCGC
>JBKPFG010000290.1:0-2681 GCA_046728735.1 Actinomycetota bacterium | reverse complement strand
CAAGAGGAAAGCGCAGCCGACACGGCCGTCCGCGAGGTCGCCGAGGAGACCGGCGTCGAAGGCCGCCTCGTCGAGAAGCTGGGCGACGTCCGCTACGTCTATACGTGGCGCGGCGAGCGCGTCTTCAAGATCGTCAGCTTCTTCCTCGTTCGCTACGCCCGCGGGCGCCTCGGCGACATCCCGCCCGGCTTCCGACACGAGGTGGCCGAGACCCGCTGGCTGCCGCTCGAGGAGGCGCCGCGCCTTCTTTCCTACCGGGGCGAACGTGAGATGGCCGAAAAAGCGCTAGGACGAATCGGCGAGGGCGTCCTATGATGCGGCGGCCGTCGTGCCGCTCGACCCAATCTCGATGTACGCGCTCAATTTCTATTCGCCGATCGTGGCTGACCAGCTGCGCAGCCGCCGCAAGACGGCCACGATCCGGCTCGGGGACAAATCGGGCAAGTACAAGAAGGGGATGGTCGTGCAGGTTCTCGTCGGCCAGCGCTACGGGCCGCGCGAGAAGATCTTCGACGCCGTCATCGACAAGGTCGAGGTCAAGCGTCTGATGGAGCTCTCCCCCCGGGAGATCGAGCACGACAACCCGGAGATCCGCCGGCCGGAGGACATGGCCAGCTTCCTCGGCCGGCTCTACAACCGCGATGTGACCGAAGAGGACATCGTCACGTTGATCCGCTTCTCCGAGATCCTCGCGCGCTAGCGCCTGTGGACGTCGTCACCGGCGCCTTCTCGTACACGGGGAAGTACATAGCCGAGCGGCTTCTCGCAGCGGACCGCGAAGTGCGGACGCTCACGCGCCATCCGCAGAGCGCGAGCCCGTTCGGCGAGCGCGTGCGCGCGTTCCCGCTCGACTTCGGTGACGTCGCGGGGCTGACGGAGACCCTGCGCGGGGCTGACTCACTGTTCAACACGTACTGGATCCGCTCACCGCGCGGCGACTACACGTTCGAGCGGGCGATCGCCAACACGGAGACGCTCCTCGAGGCCGCCCGCGTCGCCGGGGTACGGCGCGTCGTCCACCTGAGCGTCTCGAACGCGTCGCCCTCGTCGCATCTGCCCTATTTCAGGGGCAAAGCCCTCACCGAGGAAGCAGTCGCCTCCTCGGGGCTCTCCCACGCGGTCATCCGCCCGACGCTCGTCTACGCCCGGGAAGACGTCCTCGTCAACAACATCGCCTGGCTGCTCCGCCGGCTGCCGCTCTTCGTCGTCCCGGGCTCGGGCCGGTACACGCTCCAGCCGGTCGCGGTCGAGGACGTGTCGGCGCTGGCGGTCGCGGTCGGCGATTCCGACGAGACGACGGTCCTGGACGCAGCTGGCCCGGACATCTTCACGTTCGACGAGCTGGTCGGCCTCGTCCGCAAGGCGGTCGGCTCCCGCGCGCGGATCATGCACGCGAGTTCCGGGATCACCCACGCGCTCGGCTCTATCCTCGGGCTCGTCCTGCGCGACACCCTGATCACGAGAGCGGAGCTCGACGGCCTGATGGAGGGCCTGCTCACCTCGCGTGCGCCCCCAACCGGCAAGCGCCGGTTCGAGGCCTGGCTGAGCACCGAGGCGGAGTCGCTCGGGACGAGCTACACGTCCGAGACCCGCCGCAACTGGAGCTAGGAGGGTTTTCGGATCGCGCCGCCGAAGCCCTCGGCGGGCCGGAGCGCCGCGCCGCACTCCTCGCACTCGACCGCGAAGACCGAGCTGAAGCGAGCGCCACAGGCAGGGCAGCGGGAGCGCATCTCGCCGCCGCATGTGGGGCAGGCGACCGGGAGCTCCGCCTCGTTCTCCTCGAAATAGCGCTGCGCATGCCCACAGGAGAGACAGAAAGCGACCCAGTCGCCGAGCGTCTTGCGCCGCTCCTCGCGCAGCCAGTCGGAAGCCTTTCCCACGGCGCTGAGCCTACCGACTACCAAGGGCCCGACCGGCCGCGCGCGCCCGCTCTCGGCGCGGCTGCAAAGCATCACCGGGCCGCGTCCTCAGTCGCCCATGTACTAAACAGTACGCGGGCTTCCTGCGTCCTTGCCCGGCTCGCTTTTCTCGCGGCCGAGATTCGGACCGCCCGACCGGCCGAGCCCTCGCTATCGTTCTGAGCGCATGGCGATCGCCCGGGAAGCGGAGCCCGTCGGCTCCCTGAGCGAGATCAAAGACGCCGGCCTCGACCGCGAGGACCTCCTCGGCATCTTCCGGAACCTCATCCTCACGAGGGGAATCGAAGAGCGGGGCCATATTCTCTACAAGCAGGGAAAGATCCCCGGGAGCTTCTACACCGGCCGCGGCAACGAAGCCGCCTCCATTGGAGTCGGCACTGCGATGGGGCCCGAGGACGTGGGCACGCCGCTCCACCGCGACATGGGCGTGCACATCGTCCGCGGAGTCGAGCCGTGGCGGATCTTCGCCCAGTTCATGGGCCGCGCGGACGGGCCCACGAAGGGAAAGGACGGCAACGTCCACATGGCCGACGACCGGCTCGGGCTGATCGCCATGGTCAGCCATCTTCCCGCGATGCTCCCGGTCGCCGTCGGCTGCGCTCTCGCCTTCCGGATCCGTGAGGAGCGCCGCGTCGCCCTCGCCTGGTTCGGGGAAGGCGCCTCCGCGCGCGGCGACACGCACGAGGGCATGAACTTCGCCGGCGTGCGCCGGCTGCCGGTCGTCTTCGTCTGCGACAACAACCAGTGGGCCTATTCGACTCC
>JBKPFG010000195.1:0-5012 GCA_046728735.1 Actinomycetota bacterium | reverse complement strand
AATCTTTTCAGCAATGAGCGAGCTGGGGCTCTTCCCGCTGAACCTCGTCCTGCTCCCCGGGGAGCAGGCGCCCCTGCACGTGTTCGAGCCCCGCTACAAGGAGCTGATCGGCGAATGCCTGGCGGAGAACGAGGAGTTCGGGCTCGTGCTCGCCGACGACGAGGGGCTCCGCGAGGTCGGAACGCGGGCCGGCGTCATCGAGGTGCTCGAGCGCTTCGACGACGGCCGCCTCAACGTCGTCATCGAGGGCCGCGAGCGCTTCAGGCTCGTCGAGCTGACGGAAGGGCGGGCTTTCCAGACGGCGCAGGTGATCGAGATCGACGACGACGGCGAGGAGCCGACCGAGGAAGAGGTCGAGCAATGCCTCGCCGCGTACGACCGGGTCGTGAAGGCCGCGGACGCCGAGCTCGAGGACCTCGACTTCGACGCGGATTCGATCGCCTTCCAGATCGCCGCGCGCGTCGACTTCGGCCCGGAGATCAAGCAGGGCCTGCTGGAGCTCCAGTCCGAGCGCGAACGCGTGCTGCGTCTTGCTCCGATGCTCAACCAGGCAGCCGACGCGGTGAGGCGCGACCGCGACATCCGCGAGCGCGCCTCAGGCAACGGCCGCGTCGAACCGCTCTAGCGGCTCTGGGCGCCAGCCTCCGCGCACGCTATGCGATTCTGTCCGGCGGGAGAATCGGCGAGGACTTGAATCCCCAGACGGTCGCGTAGATGCCGAGCCCCAGCTCCCAGATGAACTCGGGGATGGTGGCGAGGCTCTGGCCGGTGCCGCCCTGCTCGAAGACGCCGAACATCACGAGGGTGCCCGAGAGGATGATCAGCGGGCCGCCGACGAGCCCGAACATCGCCAGGCGTCGTGGCACCAGCCCGGACGTGTACATCAGATAGCCGAGGATGAGCCCGTTTCCCCACCCCACGACGAAACCGGGCCCCAGGATGAACGTCCAGTCCTTGAGCGCCGCGAGCGTGTAGGCGATCGGGCCTTCGTCCCCGCCAGCGTCCTGCTGCGCGAGCGTCACGATGGAGAGCACGGCGAGGATGCCGACGAGGATGAACGTGCATTCGACGATGCGCGCCGTGCGTAGCCGAGCGAGAGGATGTGGTTCTGCCGCTTGAGGATCGGATACACGACGACGGCCGTGCCGATGTTGGCGATGATCAGGAGCAGCTCCAGGAAGGCTCCGAAGATGATCTGGTTGTCGGAGCCGCCGTTCGCGACGTAGCCGACGGGGTCGTCCAGGACCGGCTGGTAGAGAAGAAGGGCTGGGATCGACGTGACGAAGGTGATGAGGAACAGCACCCCAAACGCGAACGAGATCCTCCTGGTCGGGCTCACGCAGGCTCCTTTCGGTCGGCTTCAAAGAGCACGCGAATCGTTCCAGAGCCGCAAGCAGGACTGCTAGTCCCTGCGGATCCCGTGGACGGGGCGGCCCGCAGCCTCCCACGCGTAGTACGAGGCGCTCGGACCGAACGACGGCTCGTAGGTCACCACCCGCGGATTTCGTCCCACGTCCTTCGCCCGTTGCGCGTGACGCAGGAGGTTGGGGTCGTCGTTGCGCTCCCAGACGAGAATGAGGTGGACGGCGGTCATGAAGAGCGCCACGAACTGGCAGCCGTCGGCCGGGCAGGGAAAGGGATCCGTCGCGACGCAGAACCAGCCGGCGTGATCCTCGGACGAGTCGTCCGTCCAGAGCTCCTCCTCGGCCCGGAGCCCTGTCTCCTCCTCGACGAACACACCCCGCTCCAGCTCGCTCACGTGAGCTCCTTCGCCATCAGGATTGCGTCGAGTAGCTCGCCCCGGCGCCGGTAATGGCGCCGCCGGAAGCCCTCCTCCTCGTAGCCGAGCCCCCTGTACAGGGCGATTGCGGCTTCGTTGTGGGGGAAGACGTGAAGCTCGAGCTTCCGCACGCCCAGGCCGCGCGCCCAGCGCTCGGCCTCCTCCATCAGGGCCGTGCCGACGCCACGGCGCCTGAACTCGCGGGCGACCATCAGCCCCAGGTCGGCGACGTGCTCGCTCGCCGGATGCGCGTCGCGGGCGATCGAGAGGCGGCCCACGATGGCGCCGTTGTCCTCGGCGACGAAGACCGCCGCGTCCGAGTGGTGGCGCAGCCAACGAAGGTAGCGACGCTCCTCACCCGGGCTCCTCCACTCTCCGCCGGTGATGAGCCACCCCTCCTCCTCGGCCCCCACCTCGCGGGCCAGGTCGACGAGCCGCGCGGCGTCGCCGGGCTCGGCCGGACGAACGTTCAAGCGACCACCACGCCGGCGCCGCCTCGCCGGGGATCTCCTGCGGCGTCGAGCGTCGCATCCTCGTCCACGACGACGGCGGAGGCGCCTCCGAAATAGAGGTTGAGGTCGTTCCAGCGAACGACCTCGTAGCCAGCCTCTTCGAGGGTGTCCGCGACAGCCGGGTCGATGCCGCCCTCGAGATTGAGGCGATCGTCCTCGAAGTGGACACGAGGTGCGGAAATCGCCTGCTGGGCCCCCTGCCCCCGGGCGACGACGTTGACGACGATCTGCAGGATCGCCGAGCGGAGCCGATTCGAGCCCGCGCTGCCCACGACCAGCCGTGGACGCCCCTCCGCGAGCACGATCGAGGGCGCCATCATGCTCGTCAGGCGCCGCCCCGCACCCGCGCGCCCGTCACCCGCGTTCAGGTCGGTCTCGCCGAGCATGTTGTTCATGTGTATGCCGGTCCCGGGCACGATCACGCCCGAGCCGCACCCCGTGGACGCGGAGAGCGACGCGGCATTCCCACGCGCGTCCACGGCGGAGACGTGCGTCGTCGAGGGGATGCCGGCCGGCTCGCGGACTGGCGCCATGCTCCCGCCGCGGGCCCTTTCCGCTGCCGCTGCGATGGTGGGCTCGGACAGGAGCTTCTCCGCGAGGCCGCCGCGGTAGAGGCCGCTCAGGAACCCGTCTCTTCGTGCGCGCGTCGCCTCCCGCATCACTTCGGCGAGGGCGGAGAACGCCTCGGCGCTGCCGGGTGGGCCGGGCGTGCCCAGCTCGTCGAGGACCCGAAGGGCGAAGGCGATCAGAAGCCCTCCCGAGGACGGAGGTGGGTTCGTGACGAACTCGGCCGCCCGATAGGGGACCCGCGCCGGTCTCCGCCGGATGACGCGGTACTCCGCGAGGTCGTCCTCGCTGACGAGGCCTCCGCGCTCCGTCACGGCCTCGCTGATCCGCCGGGCGAGGTCGCCTCGGTAGAAGGCCTCGGCCCCCTCGGCGGCCAGCAGGTCGAGCGTCTCTGCGAGATCGTCCTGGACGACGCGCTCCCCTGTCGTCAGCGGGCAGCTCGCCCCATAGATGCGCCGCCCCTCGTCCTCGGCCCGCAAGGCGACATCGAGGATCGAGTGGAGGAAAGCCTGCTGCGGCGTCAGCTCGACGCCTGCCCGCGCCAGCTCGGCCGCCGGGGCGACCAGCTCCTGCCAGGGCAGACGTCCGTAGAGCCGATGCGCCTCGGCCAGGCCGGCGACCGCTCCCGGGACCGCGCAGGAGGCGCCGCCGATGCGAAAGAGCTGCAGCGTCTGCTCGTCGAAGGGCACCTCGATCTCGTTCATGGGCGCGGCCTTCGCCCCGTCGAGGCCGCGGCCGGGCAGGGCGACGAAGAAGTCGAGCAGGCGGTCGCTCCGGTCGGAGGCGCGGTGGACGAGCATGAAACCTCCGGCGCCGGGGCCCGTCAGGGGGCTCTCCGCCACCCACGAGACGAAGCCGGCCGCCACGCAGGCGTCGACAGCGTTGCCACCGAGCTCGAGGATCTGTGCGCCCGCCATCGCGGTCGCCGAGTGGCCGGCCGCTACTGCGCCTTTCATGCTGTTGAGGTTAGCGCCAGGGCGCCGCGAATCAGAATTCGCGGAGGAAGCTCGGCGGCTCGAGCGAATCGCCGTCCGTGACCGGGGTCGGGCGGAATCCTGGAGTCCCGAGCCCCGTGGCGATGACCGTCACCCAGATCTGGCCGGCCAGGCGCTCGTCGATCGTGGCGCCGAAGATGATGTTCGTCTCTTCGGTGGCCGCCTCGCGCACGACCTCGGCGGCCTCGTTCACCTCGAGGAGCGTCAGGTCGTCGCCGCCCGCGATCGAGAGCAGGATGCCGCGCGCCCCCACGATCTCCGTGTCGATGAGCGGGGAGCGCAGAGCGCGTCCCGCAGCCTCCTTCGCACGATTCTCGCCCGTGGCGAAGCCGATGCCCATGATGGCCGAGCCGGCGTCCTGCATGATCGTCCGCACGTCGGCGAAGTCCAGGTTGATGAGGCCGGGCATCGTGATCAGGTCGCAGATCCCCTGGACGCCCTGGCGGAGCACGTCGTCCGCGATGCGGAACGCGTCCAGCATCGACGTCGAGCGCTCGAGCACCTCGAGCAGCCGGTCGTTCGGGATGACGATCACCGTGTCGCAGACCTGGCGGAGCTCGGCGATGCCGGCCTCGGCCTGCGAGCGCCGGCGGGTTCCCTCGAAGCGGAAGGGCAGCGTCACGATGCCGACGCTCAAGGCGCCGACCTCTCTCGCGATGCGCGCCACCACCGGAGTGGCGCCGGTGCCCGTGCCACCGCCTTCGCCGGCGGTCACGAAGACCATGTCCGAGCCGCGCAGGACGTGCTTGATCTGGTCGTAGCCCTCCTCGGCCGCCTTGCGCCCGAGCTCCGGATCGGAGCCGGAGCCAAGGCCCTGGGTGAGCTCGCGGCCGATATGGAGCTTGATCGGCGCTTCGCAGGTGCGGAGCTGCTGGATGTCGGTGTTGACCGCAATGAACTCCACCTGCGAGATCCCCGCCTCGATCATGCGGTTGACGGCGTTGAGGCCGCCGCCGCCGACGCCGACGACCCGGATCACCGCCAGATAAGCGGCCGACTCGGGACGAGGCGTGCGATGGAGCCGCGGCGCGGTCTCCGCGAGCCGCGAGACGGGGGGTTCCTCGTACCTCGGCTGCGGCGCGGGCGCGGAGGGCGCTTCGCCCGCAGGCGCGGCTGTGAGCGCGCGCTCGGCGGGCTCGGCCTCGGCAGGCGTCGCGG
>JBKPFG010000178.1:0-13321 GCA_046728735.1 Actinomycetota bacterium | reverse complement strand
AAGGCCTCCGGAGACGGGCCCTAGGGGACATATGATAGAAATCCGCGGGCCGCGATCCGGCATCAGTTGCCGGATTGCGCGAAGCCTCGCTACCTCGTGACCGACTTCTTCCAGAACCACAGCGTCCTGTTCGCGCTGCTCTGCGCCGGTGTCGGCATCGCCTGGGGCGCCGTGCTCACCGTCAGGATCCTCGGCCTTCCGGCCGGCAACGAGCGGATGCAGGAGATCGCCCGCGCGGTGCAGGAAGGCGCCTCTGCGTACTTGCGCCGTCAGTACCTGACGATCGCCGGTGTAGCCGCGGTGATCTTCCTCGGCATCGGCCTCTGGAACGACCTCGGGTGGTACACCGCGTTCGGATTCCTCATCGGCGCCGTGCTCTCGGCGGGGGCAGGTTTCATCGGCATGAACGTGGCCGTGCGCGCCAACGTCCGCACCGCCGAGGCCGCGCGGGGCGGCGTCAAGCCCGCTCTCGCGGTCGCCTTCGGCGCGGGGTCGGTCACGGGCCTCCTCGTCGTCGGCCTGGGCCTGCTCGGGGTGGCCGCCTACTACGGAATCCTCACGGCCTGGTTCGACCAGGCGCCGGACGAGGCCACCAAGCATCTGATCGGACTCGCGTTCGGCGGCTCGTTGATCTCCGTCTTCGCGCGCCTCGGCGGCGGCATCTACACGAAGGCCGCGGACGTCGGCGCCGACCTCGTCGGCAAGGTCGAGGCGGGCATCCCCGAGGACGACCCCCGGAATCCCGCCGTGATCGCGGACAACGTGGGGGACAACGTCGGCGATTGCGCCGGCATGGCGGCCGACCTCTTCGAGACCTATGCAGTCACGGCAGTCGCGGTCATGTTCCTCGGGGCGATCAACTTCCCCTCGTCCGGGGTGGTCGTCTACCCGCTCGCGCTCGGGGGAGTCGGCGTCATCGCGTCGGTGGTCGGGACGTTCTTCGCCCGGATCGGGCGCACCGGCTCGATCATGAACGCCCTCTACAAGGCGGTCGCCGTCTCGACGGTGCTCTCCGCAATCGGATTCATCCCGGTCACCCTCGCCTTCGACGACGGCAAGTACCACTACTGGGATCTCTACGGCTGCGCACTGATCGGGCTTGCCGTCACGTTCCTGCTCGTGGCGATCACCGAGTTCTACACGGGGACGCGCTGGCTGCCGGTCAAGGGAATCTCACGCGCGTCGACGACCGGACACGCGACCAACATCATCGAGGGGCTCGCGATCGGGATGCAGGCCACCGCGCTGCCCGTGGTCGTCATTGCCGCGGGGATCGCGGGCGCTGCCGGTCTCGCCGGGCTCTACGGCATCGGCGTCGCCGTCATGGCGCAGCTCTCCATGACCGGGATGATCGTCGCCCTCGACGCCTACGGGCCGGTGACCGACAACGCCGGCGGGATCGCGGAGATGGCGGATCTCCCCGACGACGTCCGCGGTGTCACCGATCCGCTCGACGCGGTCGGCAACACCACGAAGGCGGTCACGAAGGGCTATGCGATCGGGTCGGCGGGCCTCGCGGCGCTCGTCCTCTTCGACGGCTTCACGTCCGAGCTCTCGAACCAGGGCGTCCGTCCAAGCTTCGACCTCAGCGACTCGTGGGTCATTGCCGGTCTTTTCATCGGCGGTCTCATGCCCTTCCTCTTCGCCTCCCTGGCGATGCAGGCGGTCGGCCGCGTCGGCGGCCAGGTCGTCGAGGAGGTGCGGCGGCAGTTCCGCGAGATCCCCGGGATCATGGAGGGCACCGGTCGGCCCGAGTACGGTCGGACGGTCAACATCGTCACGGCGGAGGCGATCAAGAAGATGATGCTGCCAGCCGCGATTCCTGTGGTCTTTCCGATCGTCGCGGGCATCATCAAGCCGGAGCTCGTGGGCGGGCTCCTCATCGGGACGATCGTCACCGGGCTCTTCCTCGCCATCGCGATGACCTCCGGCGGGGGCGCATGGGACAACGCCAAGAAGCTGATTGAGGACGGCGCCTACGGAGGGAAGGGCTCAGAGGCCCATGCTGCAGCCGTCACCGGCGACACCGTCGGGGATCCTTACAAGGACACCGCCGGCCCCGCGATCAACCCGATGATCAAGATCACGAACATCGTCGCGATCCTCATCATCCCCCTCATCGCCGCGATTCACGGCTGACGCCCCTGGGCGGCGAGGCTCACGCCGGGCTAAGCCCGGCTCGCCTGCGAAAAGCAGACTAAAACCGCCCTCTCGTTCGTTCTTAAGGATGATGATCATCGTTCTCCTCGCCTTGCTGGTTCTCTTGGGCCCGCTCGCCTACTTCTTCGGCGTGGACTCGCGCGTCGTCGACGAGCGCGACACGCGTCGCTGGCTTTAGTCAGGAGCTAAGCCGAGCGGCGGCGGCGAACCTGCGGCCCCTGCTGGCCGAGTGCAGCGTAAGCCAGCGCCTGCAGCGACTCGTTCAGCGTCGCCAGCTCGTGCGCGATCCGCACGAGGCCTTCGGCCGTCTCGAAGCGCCGGTTGAGCGCGTGCACTTCCGCGATGAGGCTGTCGAGCCGCTCGAGAATCGCATCGAGCTGGCGATCGTCGAGATTCTTCCGCTCAGGCATCGCGACTGATCCTAACGAGGTCTTCGCGGGTGGCCGCGACGGTGGTGTCGGGGCCCAGGTGGGCGAGGAGGCGCTCGCGTGCTCCTGCGCCCGCCTCGACGGATTCGACGCGCCTCGAGGCTCCGAGCTGGGCGAGGGCCACGCGTGCGAGGGGCTCGGGAGCGTCCGTGAAGACGCCCAGCCGTGCTCCCGCCGCGGCCAGAGAGCGAAGCGCGGCGCTGGCTTCGCCGTCGGGCCGCAAGTAGACAGGGGCGCGATCCTCCGCGAACCGCTCCAGGGCCGCCCGCCAGTCCCCGATTCCAGACGAGGCCCACGCATCGAGCTCGAGCGCGGCTGCCCCCCGATCCTCGGGGAGCGCGGCGGGCTCGAGCGGCGAGATCGAGCCGAATCGCCTCGCCGCATCCACGAGGAACTCGTGCCAGAGGGGTCGGGTGTCTCCCAGGGCCCCGTCCAGATCGATGGCGACCGCCGTCGTCACTCGGAGAGGCGGACGGCGACCATGACTCCGATCAGGGCGCCCACCGAGTCGATCAGCCAGTCCACCGGAGAGCCGTGTCGCCCTCTGACGAAGGTCTGGTGGAACTCGTCCGTGACCGCGTATGCCGATGCAAGCAGGAACGCGACGGGAGCGCTCCTCGAGGCGCGGAAGATCAGGCCGCCGAGGATCGCGTACTCGGCCGTATGGGCGAGCTTTCGCAGGACGGTGTCCCAGGCACCCAGGCCGGTGCCGAGATCGGGGACGGCCGAGAGCGCAAAGATGAGGCCGGCCCAAAGAACGACCGGCGTCCAGGCGCTGAGACGGGAGGCGACCACGCGCTGAGCGTAGCCCGGGGGAGGGATGCGGCGCTCGGGCCGGCGTGCCGATGAGGTTCATGGGAGTTCCTTCCAGGAGTCAATGGCACCTGCGGCAAGTCACGAAGGCGACAGGCCTCTCGGCGAGCTGATCGCGCGAGCGGGCTTGGTCGCCCCCAACGACCTCTATGCGGCTCTCGCGGCCTCGAGGGCGTCGCGCCGCCGCCTGGGCGACGTCCTGCTCGAGCAGGGCCTGATCGGCGAGCGTGAGCTGGCGCAGGTCGTCGCCGACCAGGAAGGGCTCGACTTCGTCGACCTCGGAAGGCTCGACCTCGACCAGAACGCCCTTGACCTCCTGTCGGAGCGCACCTCGAGGCGGTATCACGCGATTGCGTTCCGGTGCGAAGACGCGGCGACCACCGTCGCGGTCTCGGACCCGGCGGACGACGAGGGCCTCGACGCGATCGTGGCCGAGGTCCCGGGAGGGGTCCGCTTCGTCGTCGCGACGACGAGCGAAGTCGAGGCCGCGCTCGCCGAAGCTTTCGGGGACGCTCCTCCCGAGGCCTGGTAGGTTTCCCCGACAAATAGGCGAGCGGTTAGGGAAGCCGGTGCAAGTCCGGCACGGTCCCGCCGCTGTGAGGGGAGACGCTCTCCGGCCGTAGCACCACTGGCCTCCGGGCCGGGAAGGTGGTCGTAGGGGGAGCCCCGAGTCAGAAGACCTGCCGTCCGCCTCCGATCCGTTCCCCTCGCGGAAGGAGGAAACGTGCTTCGTCGATCCTTTGTAGTGATCGTGCTCGTGCTGCTCGCGGCCGCGTGCGGCAGCGGCACCCAGCCGCAGGCGGATTCAACGTATGTTCCGCCGCTCGCCAACGCCCCCAAGCGGATCGTCTCCATTTCCCCCACGGCGACCGAGATGCTCTTCGCCATAGGGGCCGGTGATCAGGTGGTGGCCGTTGACGACCAGTCGAACTATCCGGCCGACGCGCCGCGCACGAAGCTCTCCGGCTACGAGCCCAACGTCGAGGCGATCGCCGGCTACGACCCTGACCTGGTCGTCGCCTCGGGCGACCCCGGCGGACTCGTCGACGGGCTCGACAAGCTTGACGTCGACGTCCTGATCCAGGAGGCGCCGAAGAACCTCGACGGCGCCTACGCGGAGATCGAGGAGCTCGGGATGAAAACCGGCCATTACAAGGAAGCCGTCGCGGTGATCGCCCGCATGCATGCGGAGGTCTCCAAGCTTGTCTCCCAGGCGTCCCCGGCGGCCGGCCTCGAGATCTACCACGAGCTCGGCCCCGACTACTACTCCGCCACGTCGCGCACGTTTATCGGCTCGATCTACGAGGAGCTGGGAGCGAAGAACATCGCCGACGGTGTGGGCAAGAAAGCGCCCGACTATCCGCAGCTCTCGGCCGAGTACATCGTCAAGTCGGATCCCGACGTCATCGTCCTCTCGGATACGAAGTGCTGCGCGCAGACGCTCGAGAAGGTGGCCGCTCGGCCCGGATGGAGGAAGATCGACGCGGTCGAGGACGGGGACGTCGTGGAGGTCGACGACGACATCGCCTCGAGATGGGGCCCCCGTATCGTCGTGTTCGTCCGGATGGTGGCGGAGGCCATGGCGGACGCAACGTGATCGCTGCGCCGCGCTCGCGCCGCGGACTCACGGCCGTCCCCGGTCTTCCCCTCGCCTGGGCCGTCATTGGGGCGCTCGTGCTCGCGGGCGCCCTGCTCGTCGGCTTCGCCGTGGGGCCGGTCGACCTGGGCGTGGGAGCGATCGTCCGCGAGATCCTCAGCCACGTGCCGTTCCTGGGCGTCAACTCGCCTCTCGACGACACGGAGCAGGCAATTTTCTGGCAGCTCCGCGCGCCGCGCGTCGTGCTCGGAGCCCTCGTGGGCGCCATGCTGGCCTCGGCGGGAGCCGGCTACCAGGGCGTGTTCAGGAACCCGCTCGCCGATCCATATCTCCTCGGGGCGGCTGCAGGCGCCGGGCTCGGCGCGACGCTCGTGATCGCCTACGCGAACGACAGCGGCGCAGCCCGCGAGCTGCGGCCGCTCGCGGCGTTCGTCGGGGCGACCGGAGGCGTTGCGGCTGCGTATGCGATCGGCCGGTCGGTTGGCGGCCGAACGACCGCGTCTCTGATCCTCGCGGGCGTCACGGTCGCCTCGTTTCTGACCGCGGTGCAGACCTTCGTGCAGCAGCGCAACACCGACACCGTGCAGGAGGTGTATGCGTGGATCCTCGGGCAGCTCGAGACGTCCGGGTGGCGAGAGGTCGCCATCGCCGTTCCCTACATGGCGGCCAGCTGGGCCATCCTCCTCGTCCACGGCCGGCTGCTCGATGTGCTCGCGGTCGGGGACGAGGAGGCGGCGAGCCTGGGCGTGAACGTCTCCCGCGTGCGGCTCCTCGTGCTTGGAGCGGCCACGCTCGGCACCGCCGTCGCGGTCGCGCTCAGCGGCCTCATCGCCTTCGTCGGCATCATCGTGCCGCACGCGATCCGGCTCGTAGCCGGGACGAGCTATCGAGTGGTGATGCCCCTCTCGATCATGCTCGGGGGGGCGTTCCTCGTGCTCGCGGACGTCCTCGCGCGCACGGTAACGTCGCCGGCCGAGCTGCCGATCGGTGTCGTGACTGCGTTCTTCGGCGCGCCCTTCTTCGCGCTCCTCCTCCGGACGACGAGAGTGGCCGGGCCGTGAAATCGGTCGCCCTCGACCGCATGTCGGTCTCGCTGGACGCCGTGCGCGTCGTCTCCGAGCTCTCCCTCGACGTGGAACCGGGGGAGTGGGTCGGTCTCATCGGTCCGAACGGGGCCGGAAAGACCACCGTCCTGCGCGCGGTGGCGGGGCTCGTCGAGTACGAGGGCCGCCTGCGGGTCTTCCAGGAAGAGGTGAGCGCGCTGTCGCGGCGGAACGTTGCGCGGCGTATCGCACTCGTTCCGCAGAACCCCGTCATCCCCCCGGACATGACCGTGCTCGAATACGTCATGCTCGGGCGGACGCCGCACGTGAGCTATCTGGGCTCTCCGGGCGCCGGCGATGTCGGCGCGTGCCGGTCGGCGCTCGGCCGCCTCGATGCCACGCACCTGTCCGACCGGCGTCTCGGGTCGCTCAGCGGCGGCGAGCGGCAGCGGGCGGTCCTCGCGCGGGCGATCGCCCAGGAGGCGCCGCTCGTGCTCCTGGACGAGCCTACGACCGCTCTGGACGTGGGAGCCCAACAGCAGGTGCTCGAGCTCGTCGCGGGGCTGCGGGCGCACGGCAATCTCACGGTGCTGAGCGCGATGCACGACCTCACGGTCGCCGGACAGTACGCCGACCGGCTCATCCTCCTGGACGGCGGCCGCGAGGTCGCGAGCGGATTGCCCGCGGAGGTGCTGACCGAAACTCTCATCGCGCGCCATTACGGCGCGAGCGTGCTCGTCGTCTCGGATCCCGAGGCCGGGATCGCGGTCGTCCCGCTTCGCCCGCGCCTCGAGGCGGAGGAACGGGTCGGCTAGTGCCGCTGACCGTCCTCATCGGCGGAGCGCGAAGCGGCAAGTCGGCCCTGGCGCTCGAGCTTGCAGCGAAAGCCGAGGACGTCGTCTTCGTCGCCACGGCGGAGGCGCTGGACGAGGAGATGACGGAGCGAGTCGAGCGCCACCGGCGCGAGCGTCCCGGGCGCTGGACGACCGTGGAGGAGCCGCTGGCCCTCCGCGACGCGATCGCCGGCGCTGCCCCTGACGTTTTCCTCGTGGTGGACTGCCTCACCCTCTGGGTTTCGAACCTGCTCGAGGCCGGCAGGACGGAGGACATGGTCGAGTCCGAGGCCGCGGAGGCGGCGCGGGCCGCGGCCGGGCGCACCGGAGCCACGGTCGTCGTCAGCAACGAGGTCGGGCTCGGCGTCGTCCCCGCAACCCCGCTGGGACGGCGTTACCGTGACCTGCTCGGCCGGGTCAACTCCGTCTTCGTCGGAGCGGCCGACGAGGCTCTCTTCGTGGTCGCGGGGCGGACGCTCCCCTTGCACGCGTGGTCCTGATCCCGAAGATTCCGCCGCTCGACTGGGCGGCAGCCCAGGAAGCGCGGGCGCGCCTCGATGCCAAGACGAAGCCGCGGGGAAGCCTCGGCGGGCTCGAGGAGCTCGTCGGCCGGATCGCAGCTGCGCTCGGCACGGCAGACCTGCGGCCGCTCGAGGCCGCCATGGTCGTCGTCGCGGGCGACCACGGCTACGCCGCCGAGGGCGTGAGCGCGTATCCGCAGGCCGTGACCGCGCAGATGCTCTCCAACTTCGCCGCCGGCGGAGCGGCGATCAACGTGCTCACGCGGCAACTCGGCCTGCGGCTCCTCGTCGTGGACGCGGGCGTCGTCGAGCCGTTCGAGCACCCGGCTGTTCGGAGTCTTCGCCTCGGGGCGGGCACGCGGAACGCGACTCGAGGCGCGGCCATGTCGCAGGCGGCCGCGGAGGAGGGAATCGCCGCCGGGATTGCGCTGGCCGACGAGCTCGCGGCTGCAGGCGTGGGGCTGGTCGGCCTGGGGGAGATGGGCATCGGCAACACGACGGCCGCGAGCGCCCTCTCCGCGGCGCTCTTACCGGCGGAACCCCCCTCCGTCGCGGGGCGCGGCACGGGCATCGACGACGAGACCCTCGCCAGGAAGGTCGGGGTGATCCGGCGAGCGCTCGAGGCGAACGAGGGTGCGCTGGGAGACCCACTATCCGCGCTCGCCGCGCTCGGAGGGTTCGAGCATACGGTGCTCGTGGGGACCTGCCTCGGGACGGCAGCGCGTTCGGGCATCGGCCTGCTCGACGGTTTCGTGTCGAGCGCCGCGGCGTTGGTCGCCGCGCGCGTGGCCCCGGAGGTCGCCGGGCGGATGGTTGCCTCCCACCGCTCCCCGGAGCCGGGCCATCGGAAGATCCTCGACGAGCTCGGGCTGACGCCGCTGCTCGACCTCGGGCTCCGCCTGGGCGAGGGCACCGGGGCTGCGCTCGCCGTCCCCATCGTCAACGCGGCGCTCGCACTCATGGCCGAGATGGCGACCTTTGCGGGAGCCGGTGTCAGCGATCGCTAGCGTGATCCGGCCGGTGGCCGCGGCGGTCGCCTTTTTGACGCGGATCCCACTCGGGCGGCTTCGGCTCGACGCCGTCGACGTCGGACGCGGCTCGCTCTTCTTCCCCCTTGTCGGAGCGGGGATCGGCGCCCTCGTGGGAATCGTCGCGGAGGGCGGCGCCGAGCTCGTGACCTCATTTCTCGCGGCAGCGGTCGCGGTCGCCATCGAGGCTCTGGTGACGGGCGCCATCCATCTCGACGCCCTCGCGGATGCGGCGGACGGGCTGGGCGCGCCCTCGCGCGAGCGCGCGCTCGAGGTCATGCGGGATCCCTCCATCGGCTCCTTCGGGGCGGTCGCGCTCCTTCTCGACCTGCTCGTGAAGGTGGGCGCGGTTGCGAGCCTGACGGTCGACGGGACGGCGGTCTGGCCTCTGCTCGCGGCCTTCGCCCTCGGGCGCGCGGCGCCGCTCGCTTTCGGACTGGGGCTCCCCTATGCGAGTCCGGGAAGCGGGAGCGGCCGCGCGCTCACCGACGCGCCCGTGTGGGCGAAGTCGTGTGGGCTCCTGCTCGCAGCCGGAGCCGCGGCCCTCGCGGTCGGGTGGAGCGCATTCGTCCTCGCCGCGGCCGCCGCGGGTGTCATTTTCCTCGTCGGCGCCGTGGCGCGGCTGCGGCTTGGCGGGGTGACCGGGGACGTGCTCGGCGCAGGCACCGAGCTCGCGACGACTGCCGCCCTGCTGGCGGCGGCGGCGATCTCGTGAGCCGACTGATCCTGATCAGGCATTGCGAGCCGAACGAGTCGATGCGCGGGCGCTCGTACGGGGCGCTCGACGTTTCTCTCTCACCGGCGGGAAACGAGCAGGCGCGCGCGATCGCCGACGCGTTGGAGGGGATCCGCCTCGACGCCGTCGTTGCGAGCCCGCTTCGGCGTGCGCTCGAGACGGCCGCGCCGCTCGCACGTGCGCGTGGGCTCGAGCCGCTCGTCCACGAGGGGCTCCGAGAGTTGAGCTTCGGGGCCGTCGAGGGCTTGACGTACGACGAAATCGAGCGCGAGCGCCCGGAGCTCTTCGAAAGCTGGATGAGCGACCCGACGGGGACGCGCTTTCCGGAGGGCGAGAGCTTCTCCGACCTGCGCGAGCGAGCCCTCGCGGCGGCCGCAGAGATACGCTCGGAGCACGAGAGCGCCGCGATCGTGGCGCATGGGGGCGTGACGCGAGCGATCCTCGCGGCCGCGCTCGGGATGCCCGACGACGCGATCTTCCGGCTCGACCAGCCCTATGGAGCCATCAGCATCGTCGACTGGATCGACGAGAGCGCGGTCGTCCGCGCCGTGAACCTCGACTTCGACGCCAGAGCCTCCTAGGAAGCGGGGAGGACGAGCGAGAACGTCGTCCCGGTCGGTTGGCCCGCCTCGTACCGGAGTTCCCCGCCCAGCCTCCGTGTGTAAGAGAGCGCGATGGCGAGCCCCAAGCCGGCACCCGGCTTTCCGCTCGTGTCTTCTCCCCGCGAGAAGGGGTCGAAGAGGTGCCCGACGAATGCGTCCGGCACCCCGGGTCCGCTGTCGGAGACCGTGATCGTCGTATGACCGTTTCGGCTCTCCGCGGCAACCTGAACTGGGGGTGCCCCGTGGACGAGTGCGTTTCCAACGAGATTGCCCACGATCCGCTCGAGCGCCTCCCGATCCGACATCACCGTCATCGCGTCGGGAATGTCGACCTCGATCCCCCTCTCCCCGCCCGGCGCGAGGCCCGAGACAGCCTGGGCGATCACCGACCGCAAGTTCAGGCTCTCGAGCCTGAGCTGCCGCGCGTAGCTCTCGACGCGGGAGTAGTCGAGCAGCTCCTCGGTCAGCCTCGCCAAGCGCACGCTCGCGTCGTAGAAGGCCTCCACGAGCGCGTCGACCTCCGTGGGCTCGAGCGAGCCGCGTCGGTGCGCGAGCGTCTCTGCCACGCCGTAGATGACGGTGGCCGGCGTGCGCACTTCGTGAGCGGCGACGGAGATGAACTCACGCTTGAGGCTGTCGAGCGCGAGCAGCTCCTCGTGGATGAGTGAGCGCTCGAGAGCGACCCCGACCCGCTCCGCGACGATCTCGAGGAGGTCGCTTTCCTCCTG
Organism: Actinomycetota bacterium; assembly: GCA_046728735.1. Classification (GTDB taxonomy): domain Bacteria; phylum Actinomycetota; class Thermoleophilia; order Gaiellales; family Gaiellaceae; genus JAIBJP01. The sequence continues at coordinate 2,832 of JBKPFG010000178.1, read as the reverse complement.
AGAGAAGATGTGGGGCCGAAGCGTGCCCACGTGGACGACGCCGAGGACGCGGCCACGTGAGATCAGAGGCGCCCCGAGCAGCGACTTGATCTTCTTCTCGCGCAGGATCGGGTTCACCACGTCGGCATCGTCGACATTCTCGATCGCCACGGTCTGACGCAAAGCCGCGACGCGACCCGCGAATCCCTCGCCGAGAGGGATCCGCACACCGCCCTCGACTTTCTCTTCGATGCCCTTCGCTGCCCGGGCGACGAGCTCGTTCTCCTGCTCGTCGAGAAGGAGGATGGCTGCGGTGTCCGCTTCGAGGGCGTTGCGAATCCGTTCGAGCAGCTCGTCCAGGAGGTCGTCGAGCGTCAGGCCTCCGAGAGCGGCGTCCGTGACGTCCTGCACCTTGCGCAGCCGATCCGCGGTGGCCTCGGCAGCCTTACGAGCGGCGCGGAGCTCTTCGAAGAGAGTTCCGTGGTCGATCGCGAGGGCGACCCGCTCACCCACGAGCTCGAGGAGCTCGATCTCGTCGCGCTCGAAACGATGGCCGGTCAGCGTTCCCACATGCAGTACGCCGAGCAGACGCCCGCGCGCGACCAGCGGCACGCCGAGAAGGGACCTGATGCCCTTCTCGCGCAGGATCGGATTGAAGATGTCTGCCTGATCGACGTTCTCGATGGCGATCGAGCGCTCCTCTGCCGCCACCCGGCCGGCGAAGCCCTGACCGAGCGGGATCCGGACGCCTTGCTCGACCTCCTCCTCGATCCCCTTTGCGGCCCGCGCGACCAGCTCGTTCGCCTGCGGGTCGAGCAGGAGGACGGCGGCTGTGTCGGCCTCGAGGGCAACGCGCGCTGCCTCGAGCAGCTCATCGAGCAGCTCGTCGAGCGTCAGGTGCGCGAGCGCGGCCTCCATGACGGGATGGAGCTTCCGCAGGCGCTTGTAGGCCGACTGACCCCTCCTCCAAATGCGCATTTGCCGCCTACGTTATAACCACGGACGATGGCTACAGCTGTCGTGCTCACGGTCGGGAACGAGATCGTCTCCGGGGATATCGAGAACACGAACGCGTCCTGGCTCGGACGCCGACTCGCGGCGCTGGGAGTGGCGGTCAAGCTGATGGCCGCCGTGCGGGACGACGTGGAGGAGATCGCTGCGTTCCTGCGCGCGGAGGCGCCGCGCACGGACCTCGTCTTCGTCACCGGAGGTCTCGGAGGCACGCCCGACGACCTCACGCGGGAAGGTGTGGCGGGCGCCTTCGGTGTGGAGTGTGTGGAGATCCCGGAAGTCGCGGCGAAGCTGCGTGGGCGGTTCGAGGCGCGTGGGTTGGCAGACTATGCTGCCCGTTGGGCGTGTTTGCCAGGCGGCTCGGAGCCGCTCGAGAACCCGCTCGGGGGTGCGCCGGGCTTCGTCCTCCGAAACACCTATGTCCTGCCCGGTCTTCCGAGTGAGATGAAGGCGATGTTCGAGACGATCGCGGAACGCTTCGAGGGCGCGCCGATCGGCACGTGGCGCCAGAGCTACCGGACCGGAGAGGGGCAGATCGTGGCCGTCCTCGAAGAGGCGACGCGCCGCCATCCCGCTGTCAGCGTGGGCAGCTACCCCCGCTTCCTGGAGGACGGCCCGGAGGTGACGGTCGTGCTCAAATCGGGCGACGAAAGGGCCTTGAGCGCAGCATCGGCCTGGATCGATGCTGCGCTCGCGGAGAAGGTGGGCCGCTGAGGTGCGCGTCATGGTCATCAGCGACATGGAGGGTGTCGCCGGCATCACCAAGTGGGAGCAGACCGACGGCGGCAAGTCTCTGTACGAGGAAGGCAGGAAGCTCTACACCGAAGAGATCAATGCCGCCGTGCGGGGCGCCAAGGCGGCAGGAGCGACCGAGATCCTCGTCATGGACTGTCACGGCGCGGGTGAGGGCTGGACGTTCAATTCGCTTCAGCCCGAGCTGCTCGACCCCGACTGCGAGTTCGTCGTGCAGCACGAGTGGACGGAGTACACCTCCTTCCTCGAGGAAGGGTGCGACGCCGCGTTCCTGATCGCCATGCACGCGAAGGCGGGCACGCCGCAGGGGGTCCTGAGCCACACGATCTCGGGCAAGGACTACCGGGACCTCAGGTTCAACGGCATCTCGGTCGGCGAGACGGGCATCAACGCGGCCCTCTGCGGAACCTGGGCCTGCCCGGTCGTGCTCGTGACCGGCGACTCGGCCACGTGCGAAGAGGCGCGCGAGCTCCTCGGCACCGAGCTGGAGACGGTCGAGGTCAAGGAGGGCCTTGGCCGCTTCAGTGCGCGGCACCTTCCTCCCGTCCGGGCCCGCCGGCTGATTGAGGAGGGGGCGCGGCGCGCTCTCGAGAAGGATCCGAAGCCTTCGCCTTTCGATCCCGGAAAGCCCTGCGAGATCGAAGTCGAGTTCTCGGGCCCCGAGCTCGTCGATCCGTACAAGCACCGGCTGGGAGTCGAGGTCACCGGGCCGCTTCGCCTCGTCTCGCGAGCGGACGACTGGTGGACTGCCTGGCGCCAGTTCTTTTTCTGAGGCTTCAGCAGGGCACTCGATACCATCGAGGCAATGGCCGTCGCGTCGCCCGAGACCTACCTCGCGGACCTCAACCCCGCCCAGCGCGAGGCGGTTCTCGCGACCGAAGGGCCTGTCCTCGTGGTCGCAGGGGCGGGCTCGGGGAAGACGCGCGTGCTCACGCACCGGATCGCCCATCTCGTCACCGCCTGCGGCGTGAAGCCGCAGGAGATCCTCGCCATCACCTTCACGAACAAGGCCGCCGGGGAGATGAAGGAACGTCTCGAGGGAATCCTCGGCGAGGTCGCCCCGCGCATGTGGGTGATGACCTTCCACGC
>JBKPFG010000122.1:0-50794 GCA_046728735.1 Actinomycetota bacterium | reverse complement strand
GCCGAGGCCGCGTAGCCCCTACGGCTTCCGCGCCGTGAAGGCGTAGATCTTGCCTCTGCCGACGATGTACGTTCGCTCCGAATCCGCGACCAGCGGCGTGTAGCGGCCGTCAGGGAACGTCCACACGACCTTCCCGTTGCGGGTGTCGAGCGCGTACGTCTTGCCGGCGAGCGTGGAGAAGTACACCGCGCCCGCCATGATCGTCGGCGAGCCCGAGATCTGACCCCGGGCGTCGAAGCTCCATGCGGCATCGCCGGTCGCGGCGTCGAGCGCGTAGAAGTGGCCGTCGTAGGAGCCCACGAAGATCCGGCGATCGTCCACGGCCGCCGACGAATAGACGTAATTCGCTGTCGTCTTCGACCACAGGAGGTCGCCCGACTTCGCCCCGAACGCGTAGACCTTGCCGGAGGTGTTCCCGATGAAGACCCTCCCGTAGGCAACGGCGGGCCCGGCATAGAAGGTGCCCGACCCGAAGAGCCCGCTCTGTCCTTTCGCAACCCAGCGTCGATGCCCGGTCGCGGCGTCCAACGCATAGACCTTTCCGTCGTACGAGCCGGTGTAGAGGACGCCGTGCGAGAGCGCCGGCCCTCCCTTCACGCGCCCCCCGGTCTTGGACTTCCAGCGAGCCTTCCCCGTCCGCGCGTCGAGTGAGTAGACATTCCCGTCGAAGCTCCCGAAGTAGAGGCTTCCTTGCACGAGCAAGGGAGACGATTCGACCGCTCCGGCCTTGAAGCGCCACAGCTCGTCGCCGGTCTCGGCGTCCAGCGCTACGACGAGGCCCGAGGAGGCGCCGCGCTCCTGGCCCAGGCGATTCATGAAGGGCTGGTAGACGATCCCATCGCCCACCGCGGGCGACGCCGCGGTGACGTAGCCCATTCGCCGGCGCCAGACCAGCTTGCCTGTTTCCGCGGAGATGGCGGAGAAGACCCCGACCGCGTTCGAGAAGTAGAGGCGGTCGTACGCGATCACGGGAGGGAATTCGAGGAGACCGCGTCCCTTGACCACCCAGACGCGCCGGAACGGCGGCCGATGGTCGAAATCGACGGCGTTGCGCGTCCGGTCAGGGGTCAGCCCGTAGATGGGCCAGGGCTCGGTGTCGACCTCCTCTTCGGGGCGGGTGCTCACCACCTCGGTGGTGTCGAACTCTCTCGTCGACGACCCGCGCACGTCCTGCGTCTCGCGCTTGTTCCACCACCAGGCGGCGCCGGCACCCGCGGCCAGAAGGAGCACGAGCACGACGAGGCCGATTACCACGCGTCGGAGGGTCAGTGCCGTTTCCTACCGGTGACGGCCCAGATCGAGCGGGCGCTGTGGAGCAGGAGGGCGGCCGCGCTCCCCGAGACGGGCACGTACCGGCCGTGCGAGAAGGTCCAGACCCTTCGGCCGCTGCGCCAGTCCCACGCCGTGATGCGGCCCCCGAAGCTCCCGGCGTAGACGAGGCCGTCCACGATCTCGATGGCGCCCGACACCGCTCCGCCGGCGGATCTCGCCCAGAGGATGCGACCCGAGCTCGCCGAGGCGCAGTAGACGTACCCGGTGTACGCGCCGAAGTAGACGCGTCCGCGATAGACGCCGGGCGAGGAGTAGAGGTAGGCGCTGACCGGGATGTGCCAGAGCAGGCGGCCGCTCCGAGCGGAGAACGCCGACAGCCCCGAGGTCACCGAGGGCGCGAAGACCCGGCCGCCGGCAACCGGGGTCGTCCCGTACACGCGGCCGCTCACGCCGTTCGTCCAGAGACGCCTGCCCGTGCGAGCATCGAGGGCGAACACCCGCCCCGCGTAATCTCCGACGAAGAGCCGCCGACCCTGGAGCGCCGGGCTACCGGTGATCTTCGATCCGCCGTGGAAGACCCACTTCACTCGCTTGCGAGCGAGGTCGAGCGCGTACACGTTCCCGTTGGCGGCGCCGACGTAGGCCAGGCCGTTCCGAACGACCGGCGAGGGCTCGGTGCGCCCGGTGGAGAGGCTCCAGTGGACGTGACCGGTCTTCATCGTGAGCACTTTCATGGAGCCGGGAGTCATCGACGTCGTCACGAGGAGCCCGCGCTTGGGATCGAGGCCGGGAGAGGACGCCATCCTGCTTCCCACCCTCTTGTGCCAGAGAACGTGCCCGTTCTTCATCGAGAGGGCACGCAGCCACCCGTCGAGGCTGTTGACGTAGGCCACGCCGTTCCAGACGACGGCCGGGAACTCGAGCAAGGCGCCAAGGTCCCGCCGCCAGAGCACCCGGAAGGGCGGCCTGAGCTTGATCCCCGAGTGAGCCTGCGTCCGCGCGGGATTCGCCCCGTAGACCGGCCACTGGGCGGCAGGGCGCCAGAGATCGATGCTCTGCACCAGTTGTCGCCGGAAGCTGACGTCGACGACCCGGGGGCCGTAGCCGCGGGCGGATACCTTCACCGTGGCGCGGGGGCGAGGCGCGAGCCGGGCGACCCCTTTCGACCCGAGCTCCAGGGTCTCGTCCCCGAGCTTCAAGGTCGCGTCTCGAACGGGCTTCGACGTGTCGCCGTCGCGAACGCCGATGACGGCGACGGGAGCGGGCGGCGCAGGCTGCTCGACGGTCGGCGTCGCAGCTCGCGGCGCAGGTGTCGTGGCCGTCTCTTCTCCGCTCGAACACGCCGAGACGCCGAGCGCGAGCACGGCGACGAGCGCGGACGGATACACGAGGCGGTGAGACATCCTCAGAGCCGGTGGCCAGGGTACCGATGGCGCCTGAGGACCAGCCCTATGATCGGCGCGTGCTCTCCGAAAAACGTGAACGCATGCCGATCGTGGGCCTCGGCGCCGGGACTCATGCCAAGTCGGTGCTCGAAGCGCTGCGGTCGTCGGACCTCTACGAGGTCGCCGCAATCGTCGACGACGACCCGGGGAAAGCCGGAAGCGAGATCTTCGGGACCCGGGTGGTCCCCTCCGCCGAGCTTCCGGAGCTACGGGAGCACGCCGCACATGCGTTCGTCGGTGTCGGAGGCATCGGTGACAGCTGGCCGCGGCGCGGCGCGTTCGAGCGCCTCCTCGCAGCCGGCTTCGAGCTCCCGGTGATCGTGCACGCCTCGGCCACGGTCTCCCCGTGGGCCGTCCTGAGCGAGGGAGTGCAGGCGCTCGCGGGAGCGATCGTGAACGCCGGCGCGGAGATCGGTGAGGACACGATCGTGAACACCGGAGCGATCGTGGAGCACGATTGCCGGATCGGCGCCCACGTACATCTTGCGCCCGGGGTCCGGCTCGCGGGTCTCGCCGCAGTCGGTGAAGGCGCCCACGTCGGGATCGGCGCCGTCGTCATCGAAGGGGTTCAGATCGGCAGAGGGGCGCTCGTCGCCGCTGGAGCCGTGGTCATCGCGGACGTTCCGGATGGGGCCCGGGTTGCCGGTGTTCCTGCTCGTCCCCTCGGTTAGCGGTCGTCGCCCGCTCACCCCAGTCCCCTTGGGCGTCGCCGTAGATGGACCGCGGCGTCAGCAGGATCCTGGGCGTGGCCAGAAGGATGCGGAGATCGAGTGAGAACGAGCGGTGGTCGACGTACCAGACGTCGTGTTCGATCCGCTGCGGCCAGCTCAGGTAGTTGCGGCCGTGAATCTGTGCCCACCCGGTGATGCCCGGGAGAACCTCGAGCCGCCGAAGCTGAAAAGGCGTGTACTGGTCGACCTGGTACCGCAGAGTCGGGCGAGGACCGACGATGCTCATGTCTCCGCGGATGATGTTCCAGAGCTGCGGGAGCTCGTCGAGCGACCAGCGCCGTAAGAACGCCCCCACCCGCGTGATGCGGTCGTCGTCCGCCCGGATGAGAAAGTCGGCCGGCCCCGCAGGCGGCTCGTGGCGGAGCGTGCGCAGCTTCAGAATCTCGAAGGGACGACCGTGGCGGCCGACGCGCTCCTGACGAAAGAAGACGGGACCGCGACTCTCGAGCTTGACGGCAGCGGCAAACGCACCGATCAGAGGGGCGAGCACCACTCCTACCGGCACAGCGATGACGAGGTCGAGCAGCCTCTTTCGGCGCTCGTAGCCGTCGGTCGAGGGCCTGCTCACGAGGTTGCCTCCGGTCGGGTCCCCCCCGCCTTCTCCCAGACGGCCGGAACGCCGAAGCGCAGATAGCTCACGAGGCCGACGATGGTCGCGAGGGTCACGAGGAAGTAGTAATAGGCGAGCGCCGCGCCGGGAAGCGGGAGACGCAACCTGCCGGCGAGCACCAGGACGAGCCAGGCGAGCTGGGCCGACAGGGCGAGCTCGTACACGAGGCCTTCTCTGACGAGCGCGAAGTTCGTGACCAGCAGGAGGAGGTGGAGAAGGCCGCTGCCGTAGCGCAGGGCTCGGTGGGAAATGAGCTGAAAGAAGTAGAGGGGCGACCCGCCCCGAAACATCCAGCCTCGCAGGACGTGAGGCCAGCTGCGGGCGAACATCCTCGTCTTGCGCCGAAATTCGTCTTCCGCATCGCGTGAGGGTCGCTCGACGGCGATTGCCTCGGGCTCGTACACGGCGCGGCGACCTCGCTGCACCATGAGGTAAGGCAGCCCGATGTCGTGCGCGAACTCCGGCTGCGTGGCCACGTAATCTGCCCGTCGCACAGCGTAGATCGCTCCGTTGCCGCCGGTGACGGAGCCTGCCAGCGACTCCCTCTCCCTGAGCCACAGCTCGTAGCGCCAGTACCAGCCCTCGCGATTCGTCCCGCCGGAATCCTCGAGGCGGAGCTGGCCGCAGACGTACCCCACCCTCGGGTCCCCGAGGTTGCGCACGAGCGCGCGCAGGGCGTCGGACGACCAGATCGCGTTTGCATCGGAGAAGGCGACGACCTCAGCCGTCACGACGTCGACCGCGGCATCCTGCGCGGCGAGCTTGCCCTCCCGCGGACGCCGCAGCAGGCTGATCCGTCGGTCCCGAGAGGCGTGAGCCTCCACGATCTCATCGGTTCGGTCTCGGGAGCCGTCCGAGGCCACGACGATCTCCAGCCGCTCCGGCGGATAGTCGAGCGCGGACAGGTTCTCGAGCCGCCGGTCGAGAACGTCCTCCTCGTCGTGGGCGACCACGATCACGGCGACGGTCGGCGTTATGTCCACCTTCCGAACGCGCCGTCGTGCGATCGCCGCCAGGAGGCCGATCGCGAGCGGATAGCCCACGTGCGTCCAGAGGAGCAAGCCGAGGCTCGTCCAGAACAAGATCTTCAGCACCATCGCGCGCGAAATCGTAACGACGGGCCTCCGCGTCGCCGTCGGTGCGCGCCATGATCATGTGCAGGGCGGCGATGATGTCGGCATGACCATTCGGGCCGAAGAGCGGGCGAGGCTGGACGCAGCGGTGAAGTCGAACGACGGCTTCTTCGCCACGTTCCTCGTCAGCCCGTACTCCAAGCATCTCGCCCGCTTCGCCGCCGTCCGGGGCTGGACACCGAATGCCGTCACCCTGGTCTCGTTCGCTCTCGGGGCCGCGGCGGCGGCATGTTTCGGGGTCGGGACGCGCTGGGCTTCGGTCGCTGGAGCGCTCGTGCTCCAGCTGTCGTTCACGGCCGACTGCGTCGACGGCCAGTTGGCGCGCTACACGGCTACGTTCTCGAGCCTGGGCGCGTGGCTCGACTCGGTCCTCGACAGGACGAAGGAGCACCTGGTCTATGCCGGGCTGGCCGTCGGAGCCGCACGCGGCTACGACGAGGGCGTCTGGCTCCTCGCGTGCTGCGCCCTCGCGCTGCTGACAGTTCGGCATCTAGGAGACGCCGCGTACGCGGCCGGGAAGGGGCGAGCCGAGGCGCTCGAGGCCCGCAGCGGCCTCCGGGTCTGGCCCGCACGGATCTTCGCCTTCCCGATCGGCGAGCGTTTCCTCGTCATCTCGCTCACCGCCGCTCTCTTCACCCCCCGGGTCACTTTCGTCATCCTCCTTGCCTGGGGAGCTCTCGCGACTGCGTCCCCGCTCACGAGGCGACTGCTCAGCGGTGGGGCCGAGAGGCGCGACTACGGCGTCTATCGGGACGACGGCCCGCTCGCCGCCCGGATCATGGGCGCGGCCACCCTGAGCTGGCTCTCGGCCCAGCTCGCGCGCGCACTGGAATTCGGAGTCGTGATCGCGATCGTCGACCTGGCCGACCCGGACGCACTCCCCGCCTGCTTCGCCTTCCTCGCGGTTCTCGCGTTCCACCAGTACGACACCCTCAGTCGCCTCGAGCAGGGCGAGGGCTCCGCAACCCGCGCCCGCGCTCTGGGAGGCGGCTGGGAAGGACACGTCCTCCTCGTGGTCGTCCTCGCGCTTGCGGACGTGCTGACGATCGGCCTCGCCGTCGCCGCCGGGTTGCTCGCGGCTCTCTACGCGGCCGAGGCCGCGCTCAGGTGGAGCCGGTCCATGCGGGAGGCGTCCGTCGAGGGCGCAGGATGAAGGGCATCGTGCTCGCGGCCGGCCCCGGGCGCCGGCTCCAGCCTCTGACGAACGAGCTCCCGAAGGCGCTGCTGCCACTCTCCAACGGGCGCACGATCCTCGACCGGTCCCTCGCGAATCTCCGCTCGGTCGGCCTCCGAGAGGTGGTCGTCGTGACGGGTTTCGCAGCCGAACGCGTGGCCGAGCAACGGGACGGGCTCGAGCGGCGCCACGACGTCAGGTTGGAGCTCCTCTTCAACGAGCGCGCGGAGGAGTGGAACAACGCCTATTCACTCTGGCTCGCGCGAGAGGCCTTCCGCGATGGCGCGCTGCTCGTGAACGGCGACACCGTGCACCCGGCATCGGTCGAGAAGAGCCTGCTCGCCGCCCGGGGCCCGGGTGTCCTGCTCGCGGTCGACACGTTGAAGCGGCTCGGCCGGGAGGAGATGAAGGTGCTCCTCGCCGATGACGGCAGCCTGCGGACCGTCAGCAAGGAGATCGACCCGGCCGCCGCCCAGGGCGAGTACATCGGCGTCACGCTCGTCGAGCCCCCGGCCGCCGAGCAGCTCGCGGATGCGCTCGAGGCGACCTGGCGGCGGGATCCCTCGGATTACTACGAGGGTGGCTTCCAGGAGCTCGTCGACCGCGGCGGCGAGGTGCACGCGGCGCCGATCGGAGACGTGGACTGGGTCGAAGTGGACGACCACGCCGATCTCGCGAGGGCGAGGGAGATCGAATGCCGCTACTAGCGCGGATGGTCGCGTGCCCGCTGACGGTCGAGATCCGCTCGGGCGCGGTCAAGGGTCTCGCCGAGCTCCTAAACGACAGCCGCATCTCGTCCCAGGGCCACGTAGCGGTCGTCGTCGGCCCCGGCCAGGGGGAACGCGTGGTCACCGATATCGGCCCCGCGCTCCAAAACGCCGACGTCTATCCGGTCGAGGGCGGTACGCGGGAGGCTGCAGCGGAGCTCGCCGACTCGCTGAGCACGGGCTCCTACGACGCGGTCGTGGGCATCGGCGGCGGGCGCACGCTCGACGTGGCGAAGTACGCCGCGAGCCTCACCGGGCTGCCCATGGTCTCGGTCGCGACCAACCTCGCGCACGACGGCATCGCCTCGCCGGTCGCCTCGCTCGAGTACGACGGCCACAAAGGCTCGTACGGCGTCCATCTTCCGATCGCGGTCTTCGTCGACCTGGACTATGTGCGCACCTGCCCGCCCGAGCAGCTTCGCTCGGGAGTCGGCGACGCGCTCAGCAACCTCAGCGCTTTGGCCGACTGGGAGCTGGCAGGCCGCGAGCGCGGCGAGCCCATCGACGGTCTCGCGGCGGCCCTCGCACGCTCGGCGGCCGAGTCTCTGCTCCACCGCGACGAGGAGCTGGCGTCGCCGGAGTTTCTCGCCGGCCTCGCCGAGGCCCTCGTCCTCAGCGGCCTCGCAATGGCGCTCGCGGGCTCGAGTCGGCCCTGCAGCGGCGCCTGCCACGAGATCTCCCACGCGATCGACGCCCTCTACCCCGGTGCGGCCAGCCACGGCGAGCAGGTCGCGGTCGGCGCGCTCTTCGCCTCGTTCCTCCGTGAAGACGAGAACCTCGGCGCGCTGGACGACGCGCTCGCCCGCTACGGCGTCGCCCGGCTCCCGGCCGACCTCGGCCTCACGGCCGCCCAGTTCGCCGCCGCCGTCGCTCACGCCCCCTCGACCCGTCCGGACCGGTACACGATCCTCGAGCACCTCGATCTCGCGGAGGCGGAGATCGAAGCCCGCGTGCAGGAGTTCGTCGATGCCCTCGATCGCTGAGATCCGGGCACTGACTCAGCCCGACGAGGTGCTCGGACGACGCGACGAGGAGCACTGGGCCGGCCGCCTCTACATGCGCCGCCTTTCGCCGTACGCCACCCGGGCGTTCGTCGCTACCCCGATCACGGCCAACCAGGTCACCGGTCTGATGATCGCCAGCGGCCTGCTGGGAGCCCTCGTGCTCTCCCTGCCCGGCTGGCCCGCGGCGCTCGGGGCGACGCTTCTGCTGCAGCTCTGGCTTCTCTTCGACTGCGTGGACGGCGAGGTGGCGCGGTGGCGACAGAGCCGCTCGTCGCGCGGCGTCTACCTGGACGGGCTCAGCCATGCAGTCACGCAGGCGGCGCTGGCGGCTGCTCTGGGCGTTCGAGCCGACGGCGGCTGGAGCTCGGTCGGCGGCTGGACTGCTCTGGGCCTGCTCGCTTCGCTGCTCGTGCTTCTCGTCAGCCTCGAGAGCGAGCTCGTCCACTCGGTTCGCGGTCGCGAGGGGAAGCTCGCGTTGGCAGACGCAGACGCCTCGCGTGACCCGCGCTCGCAGAGCTTGCGCTCAGCGCGCCGCCTCGCAGGCGCGGTGCCGCTCTTTCGACTCTTCAACCCGATCGAGCTGACCATGCTCGCCTTCGCCGCAGCCCTGTTGGACACGGCCAGAGACGACCTGCTAGCAACTCGTATCCTGCTGGGCGCCCGCCTCGTCGTCGCGGCGCTGGTCGCTCTCGGTCACCTGGCCATCATCCTCTCCTCGAACCGTCTCCAGTGACCCCGTCCTTCGGCTGCGTGGTGGTCACCCAGGGCTCTCGCCCGAACGACGTGCAGCGGGCCGTGGAGTCCGTGCTGACCCAGAAGAGCGTCGAAACCGACCTGGTGGTCGTCGGCAACGGTTGCGAACCGGCAGGTCTTCCGAGCGAGGCTAGGGCGCTCGCACTGCGGGAGAACATCGGCGCGACAGCCGGGAGAAACGCGGGGGCGGCGCAGGCTGCGGGCGAGCTGCTCGTTTTTCTCGACGATGACGCCTACCTCGCCGAGGACGACACACTCGCGCGGGTTGGCGAGATGTTCGAACGGGATGCAACCCTCGGCGCGCTTCAGCTGCGTCTCGCCGATCCTGCCGGGCGTCCCGAGCCCCGCCACTGGGTTCCGCGACTGCGCGTCGGAGATCGAAGCCGGAGCAGCGACGTGGTAGCGCTGTGCGAGGGAGCAACGGTCGCGCGCCGGTCCGTGTTCGAGGAAATCGGCGGCTGGCCGGCGGAGTTCTTCTACTTCCACGAGGGGATCGACCTCGCCTGGCGGATCCTGGACCGCGGTTACCACGTCTGGTACGCGGGCGATCTGCTGGCCATGCATCCCGCACCCGCCGCGCGAGAACGGCGTCAGGTCCCCTACCTGGCGGCCCGGAATCGTGTCTGGTTGGCGCGGCGCAACCTCCCCTGGCCGCTGGCCACGGTGCACGTCGCCGTCTGGGCCCTCCGCACCGGTGCGGGCCTCCGCTCGAGGCGCGACGCCCGCGAGGCCGTTCGCGGCTACCGCGACGGACTGCGGGAGCCGGCAGGAAGCCGCAAGCCGGTGCGCTGGCGCACGATCTGGCGCATGACGCGCGCGGGCCGCCCTCCGGTCATCTGACGCCGCTTCGAGCGACTAACCTGAGCAGACCTTGGAAGCGCCGAGCCTTTCACGCGAGCAGCCCGCCGCGACACCGGCCGATGCCGGCGGGACGCTGCCCGAGCGGCACGTTTACGAGCCCCACCCCATCGGCTTGCCGCCCATGGGCGCATACCTGCGCACGTTCTGGGAGCGCCGCCATCTGGCGTACGAGCTGGCGAAGGCGAACCTCCGGGTTCAGCACTACAACACCGCGCTCGGCCAGCTGTGGCTCGTCGTCAACCCGCTTCTCCTCGGGCTCGTCTACTTCATCCTCGTCTACATCATCGGGGGAGGAAGCCGAGGGATCGGCTTTCTCGCCCATCTCATGCTGGGTCTCTTCGCGTTCCGGCTGGTCAGCACGTCGTTCTCCCAGGGTGCCCGCTCCGTCGTACGAGGCGGGCGCCTCATCCTCAACACCGCCTTTCCGCGCACCCTTCTCCCGCTCTCGTCGGTGCTCACCTCGTTCGCGCAGTTCGTGCCGACGATCATCGTGTACGCCTGCGTTCACGCTATCGCCGGTCTCCCGGTCGGCTGGCATCTGCTCTGGACGATTCCGATCCTCGCGCTGCTCGTCGTCTTCGCGGCCGGCGCCGCCATGCTCGCAGCCACGGCTCAGGTCTACTTCCGCGACTTCGCCAACTTCCTTCCCTACTTCACCCGCATCTGGCTCTACCTCTCGCCGGTGCTCTACTTCGCGAGCGAGGTCCCGGACAAGTTCAAGCCGCTCATGGCCGTGAACCCGCTGTTTCCACTCATCGCCTCGTTGAGCGACGTCGTCAACCAGGGACAAAACCCGAATGCGGGCTACATGCTCTGGGGAGTGGCCGGTGCGGTCGTGACGTTTCTCGTCGGAGCTCTCATCTTCATCTCGAGGGAGCGTGAGTTTGCCGTCCGCATCTGAGAGCGCAATCGCCGCGACCAACGGTGACGTATACGGCGACTTCGCGGTCAAGGTCGACCAGCTCTCGGTCTCCTACCGCACGACCTACGAGAAGAAGCCGACGCTGAAGAAGGCGCTGATTCGTCTCGGCCGGCGCGAGCGGAGCGTGCGGGAGGTCCACGCGCTCCGCGACGTGAGCTTCGAGGTGCCGCCGCGAGAGATCCTCGGGATCGTCGGCGTCAACGGCGCCGGCAAGTCCACGCTCATGAGAGCGGTCGCCGGCATTCTCCCTCCCACCGAGGGGCGCATCGAGGTCTGGGGCCGCGTGAGCACGCTGCTCGCGCTCGGCGTCGGCTTCAACGCCGACCTGACCGGCCGCGACAACGTCGTCCTCGGTGGGCTCGCCGCCGGGTTGACGCGCGAGCAGATCGAGGCGAAGTACGAGGAGATCGCTGAGTTCGCCGAGCTGGGCGACTTCATGGAGCTGCCGATGCGCTCCTATTCGTCCGGCATGTACGGCCGCCTCGCCTTCTCGGTCGCGGTGCATGCAGACCCCGACATCCTCCTCATCGACGAAGCGCTCTCGGTCGGCGACGCCCGCTTCAAGCACAAGTGCTTCGAGAAGATCCAGGAGCTCTGCGACCAGGCGCAGGCGATCATGATCGTGAGCCATGCGCTCAAGAGCATCGGCGACCTCTGCACGGAGGTCGTCTGGCTCCATCAGGGTCGGATCAGGATGCGTGACGAGCCGGAGCCCGTGATCGAGGCGTACACGAGGTTCCTCGACGTCGGCGAGAGCGAGGTCGCCCTCGAGGACGTCTAGGCGGGGAGCTTCGCCCGCAGGACCGCCCGCTCCTCGGCCGGCAGGGCGAGCGGCAGCAGCGCGACGTAGGCAATGAGCCCGCAGGCGGACGTGGCGGCAAGCGAGAACAGCCACGACTCTTCCGCGAGCGCCGCGTGCGCCCCGAGCGCGGCAAGGGCCGCTGCGGCGGCGGGTACGACGAGCCCGGCGTAGGTGCGGTCGTACGGCTGGATCCCGATGCGGCGGCGCACCTGGAAGAGGCGCAGCACGTTCAGTCCGGCGACGCTGACGGCCGAGGCGGTCGCCGTCCCTTCGATCCCGAACGCCGCCGTCAGCGCGGCAGCGAGGCCGACCAGGAGCGCGATCCCGAGCGCGTTGTCGATGAGGTCGACGCCGGTGAAGCCGGTCATGATGAGGATGAACCCGACGCTTCCGGTGGCGACGTTGACCGTCTGCCCGAGCAGGAGGATGCGCAGCGCGTTCTCGCCGATCTCGAACCTGGCCGAGAACGCATGCAGAACGTCGTCGGCCGCCACGAAGAGCACGATCAGAAGCGGGAGCGTGGCCGTCAGCGCCCAGCGTGTGCTGCGCTTGAAGAGCTCGTCCAGACGCTGACGCTCCCCGCGCGCGTGGAGGTCGGCCGCGAAGGGCGAGAAGACGAGGCTGAGCGAAGTGAGGAAGAGGAGGAGCACCTGCGAGATGCGAGCCGCCGCGGAGTAGGCGTCCAGTTCGTTGCCGTGCTCGAAGGCCGCCAGCACCCAGAGGTCGGCCCAGAAGACGGCCTGGGCGAGCAATGCGGCCGGCGCTCTCGGCAGCCCGTAGCGGAGGGCGCCTCGCACCTCCTCACGGCTTGCGGCGCGCCCGCTGTACGGCGCTGCCTCCCGCCGCCAGAGCGCTCGCGCCGCCACCGCCGCCGCGATCCACGAGCAGTCGTAGGAGAGGACCGCCGCATCGGTCGCTCCGCCCACGGCGACGGCCGCCGCCGCAACCGCGATCCAGACGACGGGCTGGCCGATCCAGAACACGTAGAGCGTCTGGCGCATCTGCCCGAGCCCGCGGGTCGCCCCCAGATAGACGTTGGTCACGGCGATGAAGGGCACGCTCAAGGAGGCCAGTGCGATCACCCGCGTGTACCCGTCGTAGAGCGGCGCGGAGGCGGCCAGGAGCGCCGCCACGACCACGCTGGCCGCGACCGCGACCAGGGCGCAGCGCTCGACGAGGCTCCTGAGGTTGTCGACGCTGCTCGCTCCGCGCCCGATGGCGACGAGACGCACCGCGGCCATGTCCATGCCGAAGCGGCTCCCCGCCGAGGCGACGAAGGCGACCTGCACCGCGACCGTGACGAGGCCGAACGCGCCTGGCTCGAGCGCGTGTCCGAGGAGGATCTGAACGCCGAGCGCGGCGAACACGCCGACGACCAGGCCGACGACGTTGACGGCCGTGCCCGTGAGGATCGTGCGCTCCTCCCTCACAGCAGGGGCCTCCTGCGGGCTCTCAGGGGTGCTACTCGAGATACCCGAGGCCGCGGAGCCGCTCCTCGACCTGCCGCTCCTGCTCCTCGCTGTAGACGCCGACCGGCTCGGCGGACGGCGTGCTGCTCCACTCCTCGTCCGGCTGAAGGCCGACCGCGCCCGCGATCAGCCCGGCGAAGCCGGCGAGCGACATCTCCGGCCCGAGCTCGTCGGGGATCCCGGGACCGGCCATGGCGTAGATGCCCTCGGGTCGATGATCGCCCGAGAGCCAGTCCGCCGGTGCGACGAGATGACGTGCCCGCGCGAGGCTGTAGAGCGGTGCCGGCTGCAGGAGCAGGTCGGGCGCCCGGTCGAGGTAGGGACCGGAGAGCACCTCCTCCTTGCGGACGACGTGCCCGATCGGCCGGGTGCCGGTGTCGGGGTCTTCGAAGGCGAGCAGCGCGTCCGCGATCTCATCGCGAACCCGCTCGTAATCCGCGCGGGCAACCGTCCCGTGCGGCTCGCGCCCGACGAGATTGACCGACACGCCCTCTCCCGTCGAGACGACGCTCGTGTATGCGCGCGTCTGCGACCAATCGAGCGGCGGCGTCGGTACGGCCACCCGCCCGTGGAGGCCCAGCTTGTCGTAGACGACGCGGGCAACGGCCCGCACACGTCCCCAGGAGAGGAGGTTGACGAGGGTCGAGCCGGCTCCGAAGCGGAGGAACCCTTCCTGCTCGAGGATCTTGTTCATCGACACCGAGCGGGTGACGGGCTGATGGCCGTGGTCGGACATGAGCACGACGAGGTCGTTCTCGTCGGCGCGCTCGAGCAGCGTGGCGAGCTCCGCGTCCAGGAGCCGATAGAGGCCACGGACGCGCTCGGCGACCGGGGTGGCGGCCGCCTCCGAGTAGCCGGGATGGCCCGGGTGGACGTACTCGAGCAGGCAATGCTGGGCCCGGTCCGGCGAGACGAAGACGACGCAGGCCGCGTCCCAGTCCTCCTCGTCGAGCAGCGTGCGCGCCGCGGCGGCCCGCTTCCGGGTCAGCTCCTCGAGCTCGTCGACGAGCTCGACGGGCTTGTTGCGAAAGGTCGTCCACGAGCCTCCGTTGATCGGCCAGCCGAGGCGCGGCCCGAGCTCCGCCGGATGGCTGTACGTCGTGCCCGGCGGGATCGGGCCGCCCGCGATGAGGGCGCCGCGGATCTCGGGCGCCGGATACGTCAGCGGCACGTTGATGACGATCGAGGTCTTGTCGGCCTGCGAGAGCCGCTCGGGCCACGTCGGCGCGAGGATCGACCCGTATGAGACCGGGAGGCGGCGGGAGGCCCCGGGGCGGTACTCGAGGATGTCGAAGACCCCGTGACCGCCGGGATCGCGACCGGTCAGGAACGTGGGCCAGGCGGCCCAGGAATGGGACGGCATGCAGGACCGCGAGATGCCCCTCCGTCCCCGTTCGACGAGCGCGCGCACGGTCGGCAGCTCGCCGGCGGCGAGCAGCGGGTCGAGAATGTCCCAGTCGGCGCCGTCCCAGCCGACGACAAGTGCTCGATTGGCCATGCCCGGCGGAAGGATAACGAGGCGGCACCGGCCTCCCCGTCGCTAGCATCGCGCTCCATGGCCTCCCGAGCCATGGTCATCGGCCTCGACTGCGCTCCGCCCGAGTTCCTCTTCGAGCGCTGGCGCGACCAGCTCCCGCACATCGACTCCCTCCTCTCGCGCGGGCGTTACGGCGTCTTGCGCAGCTGCGACCCGCCCATCACCGTGCCTGCCTGGGCCTGCATGACCTCCTCGCGGAGCCCCGGCGCGCTCGGGATCTACGGGTTCCGCAACCGGCGCGACCATTCCTACAAGGGGCTCTCGATCGCCGATTCGCGCTCCGTGCGAGCTCCGCGCGTGTGGGATCTCCTCTCCGCGCGAGGGAGACCCGTGATCGTGATCGGGGTCCCGCCCACGTACCCGGTCACGCCCGTGAACGGCGTCATGATCTCGTGCTTCCTCACTCCCGACACCGAGCAGGCCCAGTACACGCATCCTCCCGAGCTGAAGGAGGAGATCGAGGGCCTCGTCGGCCGCTACATGGTCGACGTCGACAACTTCCGCACCTCGGAGAAGGACCGGCTCCTGGCCGACATCGAGGAGATGACCGAGCGGCGCTTCCGGGTCGCGGAGCACCTCCTGGAGACGAGGCCCTGGGACCTCTTCTTCATGGTCGAGATGGGCACCGACCGGATGCACCACGCCTTTTGGCGCTACAGCGACCCGGAGCACCGGCTGCACGAGCCCGGGAACCCCTTCGAAGGGGCGATGCTCGACTACTACCGCGCCCTCGACGAGAAGATCGGCAGGCTTCTCCGGTTCGCCGACGACGAGACGGCGGTGCTGGTCGTCTCCGACCACGGCGCCAAGCGCATCGACGGAGGCATCTGCATCAACGAGTGGCTGCGCGCGGAGGGATATCTGGCTCTGAAGGAGGAGCCCGCCGAGCCCGCGCCACTACGGCCCGAGCTCGTGGATTGGGAGCGGACCCGGGCCTGGGGCGAGGGCGGCTACTACTGCCGCCTCAACCTCAACGTCGCGGGCCGAGAGCCCGCGGGCACCGTGCAGGCCGACGAGTTCGACACGCTTCGCGAGGAGCTGAAGGAGAAGCTCGAGGCCCTGGGCGACGACCAGGGCAGGCCGATCGGCACGATCGCCTACCGACCGGAGGACCTCTACGACGAGCGGAACGGGATCCCGCCCGACCTCCTCGTCTACTTCGGCGACCTCGCCTGGCGGAGCATCGGCCAGGTCGGGACGGGGAGCATCCACGTGTTCGAGAACGACACGGGCCCGGACGACGCCAACCACGCGCCCGACGGCGTCTACGTCCTCGCAGGGGACGGAGTCGAGCCAGGCCAGGGCGAGCAGCGAGCGATCTTCGACATCGCCCCCACCCTCCTCGAGCTGCTCGGCGAGCCCGTGCCCGCCGAGATGGAAGGCAAGAGCCTCGTCTAGTAGGAAGGTTTGACGAAACATCGGCTGTGCCGCCGGAGGCGCGCCGGATCGCCCTAACGCATCCGCGTTCAGATAGACGAGTCGCCCCCGTATCTAGAGTCGATACGAGGGCGCCCGGCGTCCGCAGCCTCAGAACGACCAGCGAGTCCCGGCGACGAGCGACACTCCGCCAACCCCTCCTAGCTGACCGCCGAGGGCGTGCGCTCCCGCTCGGCGAACCACTCGACGGTCTTCCGCAGCCCTTCCGCCAGCGTGTGCGCAGGCTCGAAGCCGAGGAGCTCGGCCCCTTTCTCCGGTCGCGCGAAGGTGCGCTCCACCTCTCCCCGTCGGCGCTCCTCGTAGAGGATCGGCGTCCCGGGAGCGTCCGTCAGGTCGAGGATCAGCCGCGCCAGGTCGTTGATCGTGGTCTCCTCGCCGGAAGCGAGGTGAACGACCTCGTCCTGCAGGTCCGCGTCCACTGCCGAGCAGATTCCGTCGCAGAGATCGTCCACGTAGAGGAAGTCGCGGCT
Organism: Actinomycetota bacterium; assembly: GCA_046728735.1. Lineage (GTDB taxonomy): Bacteria > Actinomycetota > Thermoleophilia > Gaiellales > Gaiellaceae > JAIBJP01. The sequence goes on along the minus strand of JBKPFG010000122.1, from coordinate 34,407 downwards.
GGCCGTCCCGTCCCCGTAGACGACGATCGGCTCGCCGCGCAGGGCGTGCTTGATGAAGTTGGTGACGACACCCTTCTTGTGCTCGGAGATCGGCCCATAGACGTTCGCGAAGCGCAGAGCGACGATCGGCAGGCTGAACGAGCCGGCGAAAGCATGGCAGTAGGCCTCCCCGCAGAGCTTGCTGGCCCCGTAGGGCGAGATCGGCCAGGGCATCGTGGTCTCGTCCACCGGCGGCGGCGCGTTGCCCATGATCGCCCCGCCCGTGGAGGCGAAGACGAGCTTCTGGACGCCTGCTGCCGCGGCCGCCCGCAGGACGACGAGGGTCCCGCGCACGTTGACGTCGAAGTTCTCGACGGGATCCTCGACCGACTCGACGACGGAGCCGAACGCAGCGAGGTGCACGACCGTGTCGACCCCCCCGAGCGCGCGCGCGACAGCCTGGTCATCGCGAATGTCGGCCTCGACGATCTCGGCCTCGATCCCGCTCAGATAGTCGCTGCTCCCGCGCGAGAAGTTGTCGAGCGCGCGCACCTCGACGTTCCGGGCCAGGAGCCTGGGGACGAGGTTCGCCCCGATGAAGCCGCACGCACCGGTGACGAGAGCTCGAGCGGGAATGTCTACGAGGAGACCGGGTAGCGCTCGTCGATGACGACCTGGTCCTCGCCAGAGTCGCCGTTCGCGCTGTAGACGGGCTGCCCCGCTCGCTCGCCCTCACGCTGGACGGGACGCCAGAGAGACCGGGCCGGGATCTTGTCGCGGTCACAGCGATGCGCATACGTCTGCGCGATCTCGGCGACCTCGTTCAAAAGGCCCTCCTCTAGCGTGATCGGCACGAGCCCGAGGTCGAGGAGCTGGCGGTTCTCGACGAAGAGATCGTTCTCCGGCGCCTCGTTGCGCGGATTCTCGACGAAGTCGATCTGCGCGCCGGTGAGCCGGGACACGAGCTCGGCGAGATCGATCAGGCGATGTGTCTCGGTCATCTGGTTGAAGATCCGGACCCGCTCGCCGTGTGCCGGCGGGTTCTCGACGGCGAGCTGGATGCAGCGAACGCTGTCCTGGATGTGGATGAACGCCCGCGTCTGCCGCCCCGTGCCGTGGACGGTGAGCGGGTAGCCGATCGCCGCCTGCATGAGGAAGCGGTTCAGGACGGTCCCGTAGTCTCCGTCGTAGTCGAAGCGGTTGATCAGACGCTCGTCGAGGCGGGTCTCCTCGGTCTGCGTGCCCCAGACGATCCCCTGGTGGAGGTCGGTGACCCGCACCTCGTCGTTCTTGTTGTAGTAGGCGAAGAGAAGCTGGTCGAGCGTCTTCGTCATGTGGTAGACGCTGCCCGGGTTCGCAGGGAAGAGGATCTCCTGCTCGATGTCGGTGCCGTCGTCCGCCTCGATCTTCACGCCCAGGTAGCCCTCGGGAATCTTCACGCCGGGCGCCGCGCCGTACCCGTAGACGCCCATCGTGCCCAGGTGCACGACGTGCGCGTCCACGCCCGACTCGGCGAGCGCGGCGAGCAGGTTGTGCGTCGCGTTGACGTTGTTGTCGACCGTGTAGCGCTTGTGCCAGGAACTCTTCATCGAGTACGGCGCCGCGCGCTGCTCCGCGAAGTGCACGACCGCATCCGGCTTCCAGCGGGCGACGAGATCGAGGAGCTGGTGGTAGTCCTCGGCGACGTTCAGGCGCTCGAAGCCGATCTCACGGCCCGTGAGCTCCTGCCACGCGCGGAGGCGAATGCCGAGCGGCGCGATCGGGGTGAGCGAGGAGGCCTCGAGCTCGGTGTCCGCGTTGCGGCGAGCGAAGTTGTCGACGATGAGAACGTCGTGGTCGCGTTGCGACAGATGCAGCGACGTCGGCCACCCGCAGAACCCGTCTCCACCCAAGATCAGAACGCGCACACGTACCCCTCTGCTCCGGTCGTCAAGAAAAATGGCGCGCTAGCGCGCAGGCGTTCGATAGTACCAAAGCCGTTACGAAGCAGGTACTCCCGCCGTCCGTGCGAGGCACACCTGCCTGCGGACCCGAAAGACCTCCTCGTAGCCGGCCTGCTCCACCGTGTCCACGATGCTCGTGTGCTGCTCGGGGACACAGACGAGCCCGACTCGGAGAGCGGCGAGGGCGGCGCGAACCTCCGCGGCGGGCGGCGGGTCGTCCGGCTCCATGACGAGGCGGGTCAGGGCAAGACGCTCCTTCGTCCGCTCGGGGGGCTCCTTCGTCAGCAGCGCATACCAGGTGCGCGGGTTGACCGCCTTCGGCTCGACCGTGAGCAACGCGATCGCCTTCATCACTCGTTGGTCGGCGAGGACAGGGCCCGCACCGTCGTAGCGGGCGAGGATCGCCCGCCCCGTGCGCAACGCGGCTTGATTCGTCTTCCAGGTGGGCCGCGACTCCCAGTGGGCGTCTCCCGCCCAGAGCGGCGCCCCGAAGGCCACGAGCGCCACCGCGACGAGCAGGGCCGGTGCGAGAGCGGCCGCGGGGCGCAGCCTTGCCGGCACGGGTCTCAGACGCTCGACGAGCGTCAGCACCGGAACGGCCCCGAGCAGGCCCACGAGCGGCGGGAAGGGGATCACCCAGAGCGCTCTGCGCAGGGCGCGGCTCCCCGTCAGCCCCGAGACCTCGCTCAGCCCCCGGAAGACGTACGGGGCCAGCAGGACGACCGCGATGATCGCGATCCCCGTCGTGACCGCCCGCGCCGGGCCCGCACGGGCGAGCCAGGGCGCCGACCAGAGAGCTGCCGCGGCGATGACACTCACGACCCCGGCGCCGAACATCGCCTGGTAGTACCACTCGGTCGGCAGCACCCCGCCTGGGAACCGATCGCCCAGCGGATGCGTCCGCGTGGCGACGAAGCCGATCACGAACGGAACGCCGGCCGTCGCCGCGAGCACGGGGAACCCGCGCCAGCGCCTCGCGGCGAGCAGGGGAAGGGCCGCAGCGGCGACCATGAGGGGCACGACGAACGTCGCCGAGCTCGTGAGACCAATGCTGCAGACACCGGACCCGACGAGCAAGACCCCCGTCAGCGCTTCCCGCCGTCCCAACCAGCGCGTCAGATAGGCGTAGAGCGTGGGAACCAGCCAGGCGACGAAGACGACCTTCCCCTGCCAGAGGCGGGTCAGGAAGAAGTGGCCGGCGCTCAGGTCGACCTGAGCGCTCCACACGAGGAAGACACAGGCGAGGGCGAAGCAGACGAGCGCCCGGGCGGGGGCCCAGGACCGCAGGAGTCGCCAGAGCGCCCACGTGGCGAGAAACGTCATCACCGGAGGGCTGACGTAGTACGCGATCGAGGCGGCGTGGACGCCGAACAGGCGTCCGATGGCGCCCTCGAGCGCCGCGTAAGCCTCGACGGGCAGCCCCGTGCCTCCGAGCCGGGACGCGCGCTCATCGGTGAAGATCACGTCGCGGACCGGGATGTGGTTGAGCTGCGCGGTCGCGGTCGCTCGGTTGACATAGAAGACGTCGTCCGCGTTCTGGTCGTTGATGAAGAGCGACATCACCGAGAAGACCACGCCGCCGCCGGCCGCGACGAGGTCCGCCGCCCAGCCGCTGACGCTCTCCGTCCAGGCCTGCTCCGCGAGGCGCAAGCGACCGTCGGCGACCGCCAGCCCGACTCCTGCGAGAGCCGGAAGCCACAGAACCGGCCAAGGGAGGCCGGGCGCGGCCGCCGTGAGCACGGCGGAGGTCAAGCCTCCGGCGACCCCCCAGAGCGGCAGCGCACGGCGTGGTCGGGGAGCCTCCTCGCGCTCGACCTTTTCCGTGGCCGCCGGGGCGCGGCGACCGAGCGCGAACAAGCAGCAACCGACGATCGGCACGATGATGAGAAAGGCGACCGTCATGAGGCTCACGCGGGCGTGCGTGGCCATTCCCACGTAGGCGATCAACGTCCAGGCCGCGAAGGCCAGCACCGCCCAATCGCTTACGAAGTCGAGGGTTCGCCGGAGCAGGCTGGCCGACACGAGCGAGCTAGCCCGTCACGCTCGCTCGGGGCACGTAGCAGACCTGCCCATGCGTCGAGAAGCTCTTGCGATAAGGAGCGAACGCTTGGAAGCGCGCACTGAGGTCCGGACGCGTCTTCGCGAGGCAAACGAGTCCCACCCGAAGATCTGCGAGCGCCTCTCGAACGGCGCTGTCCGCGGGCATGGGCTCCAGGCCCGTCACGAACGCGGTCAGCGTGAGGCGCTCCGTCGTCAGCGTCTGCGGCTCGCGGGTGCGGATGAGGTAGAGGGTCCGTGCGTTCACCGCCTTCGGCTCAATGGTCACGACGGCGATCATCTGCATGATTCCCTTGCGCGCGAGGATAGGCCCGCTCCCGTCATAGCGGGCCAGGAGCGCACGCGCGGTAGACATGCGCGACTTGCTGACCTTCCACGCCGGAGGGAAGTCCCAGAGCTCCACGCCGGAGCTCGAGCGCCACAGCGGATGGCCGAATGCGATGAGCAGGCAAGCTACGACGGCCGTCGCCGCCGCTGGGGCAACACGGCCGAACCGTCGAGGGATCGGCGCCGCGGCGAGCAGTCCCACGACGGTCGGGATCGGAATCAGCCACAGCGTTCGGCGGAGAGTCTCAGTGAGCCCGGAGACGTCGTGCAGCAGGCTGAGGACGCCCGGCGCCAGGAGCAGGGCGGTGACGACGGCGATCCCGCTCGCGAGCCTCGCGGGCGGTCCGGGTCGCGCCAGCCAGGGGGCGAGCCAGACGGCTGTCCCGGCCACGGCGCAGACGAAGCCGAAGCCGAAGAGCTGGTGGTAGAACCACGAATTGCCGGGCATCGGACCGACTCCCACCGTCTTCGAGAGCGGGAATCGCGAGAGGACGACGGCCCCGATGACCAGCGGGATTGCGCCGGCGACGAGAGGTGCGGGGAGCCCGCGCCAGTCCTTGCAGGCGACGAGTGCGATCAACGCCGTGAGGAAGACGAGCGGGGCCGCGAAGGTCGCTGACCCGGTCATGCCGATCGCGCCGATCCCGGCAGCGATCAAGAGCGCGCCGGTGACGAGGTCTCGTCCCTCCAGCCATTTGGTCAGGTAGACGTAGATCGTCGGCACGAGCCAGACCACGAAGGCGACCTTCCCCTGCTGGATCCGTGTGAGGAAGTAATTGCCGGAGCTCAACTGCGCCTGCGCGCTGAAGAGCCAGAAGGCCGAGCCGAGCGCGAAGCAGAGGAGTGCCCGCTGAGGCGCCCAGGCGCGCAGCAACCGCCAGAGGCTCCAGATGGCCAGGAAGGTGAACAGCGGCGGAAAGACGTAGTACGCCACCGAGGGGGCCTGGACGCCGACGACGTGCGCCACGGCGCCTTGAAGGGCCGAATAGCTGTCCACGGGGAGCCCGGCCCCGCCGCCGCGTGGAGCCTCCTCGTGAGTGAAGATGACGTCGAGAACGGGGATTCGATCGAGCTGCGCTACCGCGGTCGCGCGATTGACGTAGAAGACGTCGTCGGGGTTCCCCCTGCGGATCACGAGCGACAGCACCGCGAACCCGAGCGCGACGCCGAACGCCAGCAGGTCGGCGTTGCGTCCGTCCCGCTCGACCTCCGGCGGATCCGCGGCCCGCGAGCGGAACCGTCCGGCCACAACCAGGCAGCCGACCGCGACGAGGGTCGCAAGCGAGGCGATCGACCATCTCACGGGCGGTGAGGCCGCGGCGAGAACTCCGGCCGCCAATCCGGAGGCGACACCGACGGCGGCGAGCCACGGGAGCCAGCGGCCGAGGACACCAGGTGTGCCGGCCGGAGGCACGGTTTCGCTCCGCTCGGAGGCAGACCGGCGGCGCCGGACGAGGAGGGCCGCCGTGGCGAGGATCGAACCCCCCAGCCAGAGGGCGACAAGCAGGGGGACCCGAGCGTCCGTCAGCATCCCCAGATACGCGGCGAGCGTCCACACCGCGAACCAGAGAACGGCGCAGTCGCTCGCAACGTCGAGCGCGACACGGAGTCGACTCGCAGCCAAGGTTCCCCCTCTTACCGCTGCTCTACGAGCTCGTCGCTTGGATCCTCGGCGGCCGAAGATCGTGCACCGGGCGGGGCAGTACGACGCGTCGGCCGGCCGAGAGTGATGAGGCTCCCCGCGAGCCCCGTGAAGATCCAGAGCGCACCGAGCGCGACGAGAGTCGCCGAAGGCAGCACGATTCGAATCGTCCCGCGGGGATCGAGCTCGCCGAAGCCCACGGACCCCCAGTTGAAGATGGCGGCCACCGACCCTCCCAGGCCGACCACGATGGCCACGAGCCCGATGAGGGCGGCCGTCTCGAAGCGGAGTGTGGCGAGGAGAGGTTTGAGGCCGCGGCCGGGCGCCATTCCGTGTGCGCTCCCGTAGAGGGTCGCGAGGCCGCCGAGGAGCATCATCTGGACGCCGACGAGAACGCCGATGCACGCGTAGGCGAGTGCGTTGATGTCGAACGTGAGGCTGCCGATCGACCTCGGTCCGATGGCAAGCAGGACCGAGCCCACGAGGCCGATCGCCGCGAGGGCGGCCCCGGGATAGATCAGCGTCTTCGCCGGCGCGAAGACGAGCAGGAAGCGCAGATGCCGCCACCCGTCGCGCCACGTTCGCAGGTGTGAAGGACGGGTTCTGCCGGCCGGACGCAGGGTCGTCGGAACCTCCGCGATGTCGTACCCGGCGAGAGCCGCCCGCACGACCAGCTCGCTCGCGAACTCCATGCCGGGCATCGAGAGGTCGAGTGCGAGAATCCGCCGGCGGTCGAAGCCGCGAATGCCGCAGTGGAAGTCTCCGACCTCTTTCAGCCCGAAGAGCTTGCGGCCGAGCCATGAGAGCACCGGATTGCCGAGATACCTGTGCAACCAGGGCATCGCGCCCTCGGAGATCCCGCCCCGAAACCGGTTTCCCATCACGACGTCGTGGCCTTCTCTGAGCGCCCCCACGAAGGGGCCGAGGCTCGCCAGGTCGTAGCTGTCGTCGGCATCGGCCATGATCACATAGCGGCCGCGGGCGTCTTCGATCCCCGCGAGCAGCGCTGCTCCGTAGCCCCGCTCCGGCGCGGAGATGACACGGGCTCCGCTCCGGCGGGCGATCTCCTGGGAGCCGTCGGTGCTGCCGTTGTCCGAGACCAGGACCTCTCCCTCCACCCCGAGCTCGCGAAGGGACCCGAGCGCTTTCTCCACGCACGCTCCCACCGTCTCGGCTTCGTCGAGGCAAGGGAGGAGAACGGTGACCTCGAGCCGGCTCACGCGGACTCCCCCCGAGGCTCGGCCGTCCGGCGGCGCAAGGACAGGAGATGCGTCACCGCAAGGGCCGCGGCGATCGGGAGGGTGGCATAGAGCGGGACGCTGTAGCGATAGCTGAAGTTGGCCGTCGCGATCGACGCCAGGATCACGCCGAACCCGTAGACGGCGAACAACGCGGCATCGAGGCGAAGCCGCCAGCCCGGTTCCTGTATGCGCCAGAGAAGAGCGACCGCCGTGACGAGCAGGCAGAAGAGAAACAGGGGGCCGACCGGATAGTCGGTGCGCTGGTACCTCCGCAGGAGCGGGCTCAGGCTCTCGTTCGTCCGGAACGGATGGGTCGCCCAGATCTTCTTGCCCACTGCGTCGGTGCGGCAGCCGCGCGGCAGCGGGTCCGGATAGGCCCAGTACGCGACGCACGGCTCCCCCCGACGTTGGCGCTGGCCCGGATAGAAGAGCTGGCTCGCGTCCGTCCCGATCATCCGGAGATAGTCCAGCGGCTGGTGGAGGATCACCTTGCGGGCGAAGGCCAGATCGACCTTGTCCGGGAGCGAACGGGCCGGCGCGTCCTCGCCGACCCAGAGGTAACCCTCCGGCCCGGGCCGCTCGTCGAGGGGACGCGGGTCGCAGAGCAGCCGTTCCTGGGCGGTGAGGGTCCCCAGGCGGTCGCATTGAGCGATGGGCGCCACCCGCGCGTAGAGATGCTTCCCCCGCCAGGTCGAGAACGACCAGACCCCCCAGGTCTCGTGCATCCAGAAGAGGTAGGCGGTGACGGGGATCGCGAATGCGACGACGAAGGCGGCGACTCGAACGGCTCCGACGCGTCGCACGAGGAGATACGCCACCAGCAGGAGCGCCATGACGAGGGCCACCTGGCGGGTGATGGCGGCGGAGGCGGCCAGAAACCCTCCGAGCGCACAGATGTACGTCCCCGGCCGCGTGTCCGACCAGGCCAGCGTGACCGCTGCACCCGCGTAGAGGATGATGAAGAGAGGATCCGAGAGCAGGTGGTGCTCGATGTTCACGATCAGGGGCGACAGCGCCAGTGGAACGATCGCCAGCGCCGCGAGCCAGCGAGCGACTCCCCGATGGACGAGGAACGCGTAGAGCAACACTCCGAGGCCGAGGACGAGAAGGTGCTGGAGGACCACGATCTCGCGCAGGCTGAGTCCAAGATGCTGGAAAACCAGGAGGAAAGCCGAGTAGCCCCACGGCCGCGTGCCGTTCGGCTTGAGGATCTCGGCCCCCTTCAGGTACCCGGGCGTGTCCGTGAACCAGAAGAACGGGTTGTAGGTGAGCACGACGAGCACACGGACGACGAGGCCGGCCAGGAGGACGGCCGCGATGGCCCAGTGCCGTCTCAGGAGCTCCAGAGCCGCGGTCAAGAAGCGAGCTTCCCGTCGCCGGCCCGCGTTCGGGTGGTCGACGGCGGTGGGCGCGTCGGGCCTCGTCGTCACGGACACGGCTCCGGAGACTACCTTCGCCGCCGGGGCCTCATCGCGAACAAGGGGCGCCGCGAAGGGAGCTAATTCGCGGGCGGGCGGGCCGCGCGGTCCCGGGCGCCGCGCTCTCTCCACCACGTGCGGAGCATCACGCGCGCGTAGCGGAAGCCGTACAACACGTTGTGACCCTTCTTGCTCTCGCCCGCGGTGCGCTTGCGCATGACCACCGGGCGCTCGACGATGCGGTACCCCTGGAGGATCGCGCCGACGAGGAGCTCGGAGGCCTGGTACTGCGCCTCCTCCTGCCTCACGGTCGCGGTGACTTCCGCACGCAGAGCGCGCACGCCGCTCGAGGTGTCGGTCACGCGCACGCCCGTGAGCAGGCTGGCGAGCATGGCGAACACCCGCACTCCCGCCTGACGGAACGAGTCGTCAGTCTCGGCGCGGCCGAGCACTCGCGACCCGAGCACGAAGTCCGCCTCCCCCGAGATGACCGGCTCGAGCACGAGGGGGATGACCTCAGGATCCCATTGCCCATCCGCGTCGAGCGTGACGATGTACGCCGCGTCGTGCTCGCGGGCCAGCTCGTAGCCAACCCGCAGAGCGCTTCCTTGTCCGGAGTTCTCGCGCAGTGTCGCAACGTAGACGCCGTGCGCCGAGGACACCTTCGCGGTCTCGTCGCTGCTCCCGTCGTCGACGACGAGGGTGTCGACGGTGAGGCCACAGGCCTCGCTCGGAATGGCATCCAGGACCGGCCCGATCGACTCCTCCTCGTTGAACGCAGGGATGACGACGACGACCGGCGCGAACTGGTGCTCCGGATAGCGGGCGCGAAAGTCCTCGAGGGCATCGAGGGGCTTTCCGTCGGCTGCAGCTGGAAGCGAGACGTCGACCACGGGAGGTTCCGGAAGACGGCGTTCGCCGGCCGTGACTTCAGACCTGCTGTTCATGTCTTCTGGATGGCGTCGGTCGTGGGGGCGAGAGGACGAGAAGCGGGCGCAAGTATATGAGCTTGCCTCACCGGTAGTGCCCCGTGCAACAGCTCACAAGCCGAAGATCCGCTCGACGACCCGGCTGGAGGCCCGCCCGTCCGCCAGCTCGCAGTAGGCGGCGACGAACGCCTCATACGGCTTCTGAAACCGGGCGCGTACGCTTGTGGCATCGCGCACGGCCTCGATCACCTCGTCGGTGGTCGCCACGACAGGCCCGGGGGCTTCGCTCGCGAGGTCGACGTGCAGCCCGCGAACCTCGTCGCGGTATCGCTCGAGGTCTGGGGCGAAGAGGACGATCGGGCGACCGGTCGCCGCGAAGTCGAAGAGCCAGGAGGAGTAGTCGGTGACGAACACGTCGGCGACGAGGAGAAGCTCCATGCCGTCCGGATACCAGGAGACGTCGCGCGCCTTCCCGAGCCGGATCGGGGTCGAGTCCGCGACTCGAGCGTGCTTGTGGAAGAGCACGGCGTGCCCCTCGCCGAGCTCGGCGGCCAGAGCAGCGACGTCCAGCGTGGATCCAAGGCGATAGCCGTCGCGATACGCCTTGTCCGACTGGTACGTCGGCCGATCGCGGACGAGGCCCGGCTTGTACCCGATGGCGTAATCGAGATCGTCGCGATAGGTGGGCGCATACAGCACCACCGTCTCCTCTCCCAGACCGAGCCGCCGCCTCACCTCGGCCGCCATCCCTTCCCGCTCGGGCGCCAGCAGGAGGTCGGTTCGCGGGAGCCCTGTCTCGACGATCTCACCCGCGGGCGAGAAGGACGACTCGAGGATCGGCGTCGCGAAAGTGCCCGACGAGACGACGTACTGCCAGTTTTCCGGGTCCTGGGCGATCGCTCGCCGGTACTCCTTGACGGCGAGCGGCCGGTCCTCCAGGTCCCTTCCCTGCAACTTGAGCGGAGCTCCGTGCCAGACCTGGAGCCAGACCTGCTCGGGGCGTCGTCGACACCATGGCTGCCAGTGGTCGTTCGCCACGACATAGCGAGCCCGGGCGTACGCCTCGTAGTAGTCTCGGCTCTGCCCGCGGATCGGGACCGCGCTCGCGGGCACGTCGAACGCGCCGTCACGGACGACCCAGAGGTGCTCCAGCGGGGCGCCCCTACGGACGAGCTCCTCGTGGAGGGCGCGCGGGCTGTCCGAGTACTCGCTGCCGCCGAAGCACTCGTAGAGAACCGCGTCACGAAGCTCCTCCGTGCGCCGCCCGGGATAGAACGACGTCCGCAGTCGGCGCTGGGCGAATCCGCCCCGCTCGCCGTCCTCGAGATCGCGCTCGACGGCGAGGGCCAGCGCTCCTTCGTCGGAAACCCCGAGGTGGAAGCGCCTGGGGCCGTTTGGCGACGAGAGGGGAAGCCGCTCGAGCACCGAGGACGCCAACCCCAGAGGCGTAGCCTCCTCTCGCCTCGATCCGGGCGGCCCGAGGAGCAACTCGTACATGCCCTCGGCGAGCGGTCGCGGACCCCCCGGAGACTCCAGGGCGCCGGGGGTCAGCTCGACGTCGACGATCGCGTTCTCACCTTCGCGCACGAGCGGCACGACGTAGCGCCACGGAGTCCCGAGCCCGGCGAGCAACAGCTCCTGCTTCTCGCTCGTCCCCGAGAGCAGAACAGTGAGGCGAAGCCTGTCTGCGGACGACCAGGTCGCGTCCCGGAGCACGGAAGCTCCGAGGCCCTCGATCGCCCTCGTGGCCGCCTCGGGAAGCTGCAGCGGGAGACGCCGGCGGCCGTTGGCGAGGTGAAGACTGACGCGCGCGTCGCCGAGCTCGGTCGCCGGCACGCGGGTGAGAAACCTCGCCGGATGCCTGGAGCGGTCCACGTGAACCGGGAACGAGCGACTCGACTGCGGCCCGCGGACGTGGAGCGCCATCTTCCCCCCGCCCCCATGCGCGAGCTCCCCTTCGAGCTCGACGATGCCGTCAGCCAGGCGAACGGCGGATGCTGCCGAGCGCTGCCGTCGTACCCGGATCCCGAGCTCTCCCGCAGAACCGACTGCCGCGCGCACCCGGACGCCGTCCCGATCGGCGACCTCGGCGGGAACGACAGGGTGCAAGGGGGCACGATCGATCCGCTCGGTCTTCCGCACGAGCCCCTCGGTGGAAATCGCAGCCCGAAGCTCCCACGATCCTTCTCGCCAGGCGCCTCCGCGCTTGAGGCCTTCACCGTTGAGCGTGGCCACGAATCCTGCGTAATCGAGCGAGACGAGCTGCTGAGCGCTCGACGCGGTCAGGTCCGGGCGATGGACTTCCTCGGTGTGGAGACGGATCCGCTTCGGCGGCCAGCCGAGGTGCTTCGCGACGAGCTCGAGCTTCCGGGATCCGGGCTCCGGCGCTCCGAGCATGTCGATGTAGGCGTATCCCTCGATGCGAAGCTCCTCCCCCTCCCACGCGAGCCGTTCGATTCGAACGATCGGTCCGAGCTCGTCGCGGAGCTCGAAGACCTTTTGCGGGATGGCGAGCCGGGGGTCGTCCCGGTAGGGATAGTCGCCGTACCATCGTCTGCCGCTCCGAAGCGGAAGCTTCCCGGGAAGCTCCTCGATCTCGAATCGAATGACCTCCAGGAGCTCCGGCACCGCCCTCAGCCTGACGAGCTGCCACTTGAGGCGGTCGATGGCGAAGAGCTGTTCGATCGCGGAAGGATGCGCGCGGTCGAGGAAGCCGTTGACGAGCTCGAGGAAGAGCTCCCGGTACTCCTCGTCGGCGCTCGGCAGCACCGCCAGGAAGAAGCGGAGGTCGTGTCGGAGGACGGTGCGGTCGTAGAGCGCCTTGGAGACCGTCATCTTCCGGTCTGCGAGGAAGCGGCTCACGTACTCGACGGCCGCGACTCGATCTCGCAGCGACTTCGGATCGGTGCGACGCTGGGTGATCGAGAGGTCGCCGCCCTCGCGCATCCGCCAGAGGTAGACGGGCTCCTCGATCACGTCGACCGTGCCGGCCAGGTAGTGAGCCGGGAGCGTGGTCGGGGTGTCCTCGTAGAGAACGCCTTCGGGAAACCGCAGGTCGTGTTGGTCCCAGAACGACCGCCGGAAGAGCTTGTTCCAGGCGGTGCGGTCGGCCCGCAGCGCGGGAAAGCGCGTGATGTGCGTTCGCAGGCGCGTGCGCTCGAAGGCAGGAGCGAGGAACGGAACCGAAGCGGTCCCGAAGGCCGTCAGGCGCAAGACCGCGCCGGAGGCGAAATCGGAGCCGGTCTCCTCGAGCGCGGCGAGGAGGAGCTCGTACGCGTTAGCGGTCACGACGTCGTCGCTGTCCACGAAGGCGAGGAACTCCCCGGTCGCGTGCCGGGCGCCGGTGTTTCGTGCGGCGCCGAGACCTGAGTTCGGCTGCCGAACGAGCCGGAAGCGACCGTCTCGAGCTGCGAACCGCTCCGCAATCACGGGACTCTCGTCCGTCGAGCCGTCGTCGACCATGATGACCTCGAGGTCCCCGGCCGTCTGGGCGGCGAGCGATTCCAGGCAGGCCTCGAGGTAGGGCGCGACGTTGAAGATCGGGACGACGACGCTGACGCGCGGAGCCATCACTAGCGCCGGAGGGCTCGCACGACTCGACGCGCGGCGTCCACCGCGGGGACCGGCATGCGCTCTCGGTAACGCAGGGGAACGAGGAGCATCAGCCGCACCGCCACCGGAAGCCCGTCACTCGCCCGTAACGACTCCCGCATGCCGAGCGGGACGATCCGCTTCATCAGCGGCTCGCTTCGCCCGCGCCCGTTCGCTTGGGGTGAGGGCCCGGCTGCCAGGCGTGGCCTCACCGCCGTGAGCGACCGTAGCGCCGTCGCCTCGGCGTGGTGGTCGCCGCGTGCTGCACGGGCAGCATCGAGCGCCTCCCGCGCCGCTCCCGTGTCACCGCCCGGAGCGGCGAGCGCGCAGAGCTTCGCCCAGACGTCCTCACACAGCTCCTGCAAGGGGGTGGGCACCTCGACCTGGTCCCAGTCCGGAGCGGAGTGCCCGGCCGAGCGGTCGACGAGGTCCTCCACGTCCGGATGGTCGGCCGGGTCGACCCCGGCGAGCCACGGAACGTCCAGGAGCTCGCCGCAGCGAGAAAGCTCCCGCGCCCAGTCCTCCAGCAGGTCCTCCGTGCGAACGAAGGCACGCCGGGAGTCGCGCGTGGAATGCTCGGCGTGCAGGTTGACGTTGAGCCACGCTGCAGCTCTGCTCGCGTCGCTCTGCCAGATGCCGTAGGAGGTGCGAGCGCTCCTGATGACCCCAGCGGGGTGGCGCAGCAGGGTTGCGAACGAGCTCTCCGCGCGGAGCCCGTCCGCGCAGCGCCGCCAGAGCGGGAGGAACCGGGCGTTGCGCGAATCGTTGACCACGACTCCTTCCGAGCCGACGAACTGAACCGCGAGCCAGGACGTCAGCTCCTCGATCACCTGCTCGTCCTCGCTCAGCGCGGCGAGGCTCTCCCACGCGGAGGGGCGAGGATCGAAGACGGTCACGCCTCGGTCGCGCAGCAGCCGCCTGTGGAACCTGACCACCCAGCGCGGCTCGCCGAATCCAGGTGGATCGGTATCTCGGGCCCCGACCTCCGGCTGGGGCACGTGGAAGCCCAAGCGGCCGAGGATGCCGGAGAGGAGACTCGCGCCGCGCCCGCCCCCGACCACGAGCACGAGCCGCTTCGGCCCCAAGCCTTCCTGGGTGTCCCTCACGCGCCGATCGTCTCCCGGCGGGTCGCTTCGCCGGTCGCCTCGACTGGCGCGACTGCCTCCGCGAGCCAGACGGCGCGCACGACCCGCTCGGCGGCATGGCCGTCCTCGCGCGAGCAGAAACGCCTGCGGAAGGCCGCCCGGAGGGCGGAGGCCTCCTCCCCCCAGACCCGCCGGCTTCGAAAGGCGTCGACGAGATCGTCCTCCGTGCGGGTGACGACGCCGGGCGGCTCGGCCGTGAGGTCCAGGTAGGTGCCGCGCAGAGCGCTGTAGACCTCCCAGTCCGGCGCGTGCACGACGAGGGGTCGGTCGAGCACGGCGTAGTCGAAAAGCACGGACGAGTAGTCGGTGACGAGCACGTCCGCGGCCAGGAAGAGATCCTCGATGGACGGATGTCCGCTCACATCACGGACTCGGTCTGCTTGCGGCTCTTCGGAAGACGGCCTGGCCTGGAGGTAGTGCGTCCGGGCAAGGACGAGGTATTCGTCACCGAGCCGTTCGGCGAACCGTTCGACCTCGAGTGGGGAGACGAACCCGGGCACGTACTCACGGTGCGTGGGCGCGTAGAGGATCGCGATTCGATTCGGATCGATCTCGAGCTCCTGCCGAACGCGCCGAACGTCTTCCTCGGTCGCGTTCGCGAGCACGTCGTTGCGCGGATAGCCGACCTCCAGGGTCTCGTACGGGCCGGGATACGCACGGGCCCACTCCCTGCTCGTGAATCGGTTCTGGGTGACGCTGTAGTCCCAGCGCGCCCAGCGGCGGCGCTGTCGCGCGAAGTCGGTGCGCCAGCCGGCCACGAAGGCGTCACGGAGATCGAGGCCCATGGTCTTCACAGGCGTGCCGTGGTGGGTGTGCACGCGGACCGTCCCGTCGCGCTTGACGACCTCTTCCGGAAAGCCAACGTTGTTGACGAACCACTTCGCACGCGCGATCAGGCGCAGGTACCGGCGCGACCCCGCGACGACGTAGGGGATGCCCGCGGGGACGGCGCCCTCGTGCTCGCGGTCGACGACCCAGACGCCTCGAACGCGTGGGCAAAGCTCGCGCAGCCGGTCGAAGATCGCGCGCGGATTGCAGGCGACGCTCGCGTACCAGTAGGCGGCGAAGACGGCGAGATCGCTGTCGACAGGTCGCCGAAGTTGGAACGCGTAGTAGGCACGAAGCGCCGTGCGCCTGGCAGGGCGCAGGGCCTGGATCGGGCGAGCGCGGGCCCCGTCGCGGCCTCGCCCCGAGGACGTTCGCCGCGCGTGGAACTCCGTGCGCCGGTCCGGGGAGACCCTCTCGTCGCCCCGCGCCCGCTTCGCGTAGCTCTGCGACATCAGGGCAAAGAACTCCGTCCGCCGGTCGTCCGACAGCGTCTCGATCAGGGCCAGGTAGTGGAGAAGCATCGAAACCGGCAGCAATCGGCGCCTCGCCTCGAAGGCCGAGCCAAGCTCGTCGGCGGCCTCGAAGACGAGGTCGTAGGCGGCGAAGACGGCAATCGGATCCGGTTGCCGCTCGGGTGCAGGGGGAGGCGCCCCACCCTCCCAGGCCGCAATCCTCTCGGCGGCGAGCAAGGCCGTATAGGTGAGGGGTAGCTCACCGAAATCGCCCTGAGCCGGCCCGAGTCCGAGCTCGCGAAGGAACGCCCGCCGGAAGACCTTGCCGCCCAGTCCCGGCGCGAGATCGAGCGCCGGCGGCCATTCCTCGACCGTGAACGGCTCGCGCGGCGCGCGCGGTCCCGCGTCGAGCAGAAGGACGTCGGGACGAGCTTCCTCGAGCCGCGTGGAGATCGCCGCCAATTCGGCCGGGGCGGTGTCGTCCGTCTCGGCGAACCACACGTACTCACCCCGGGCCGTTTCGAGCCCGCCACTTTGCGGCTGGACAACGGTGAGCCCTGGCTCGGACACGACTCGTCAGGCTAACGAACGCCGTCAGCCCGACTACGTCAGGAGGCGCGGCGCGTGAATCGGTCCACGACCCTACCGGCCGGATCAGGCTCCGCGGCTCTTTCCCGCAGCCAGCTCGACCGCACCAGCTCGATGATGTGCCGGTCCGGGGGTGCCTCGATCGGCACGACGCCTTCGGGCGGCTCCATTCCGGCTGCGAGGGCCTCGAACACCGTCCGCTCACGCAGCTTTCGCCGGGTGCGCGCGCTCTGCTCGAAGTCGGCGTGCGACCAGTGGGAGAACTCGTCCGCATCGAGGTGCTTCAACTCGACGCACGTCCAGCGCGGCAGGCTGAGCCACCGGGCTCGAGGCGAAAAAACCGTCAGCTCCCAGTCGAATCCCTTCGCGAAGCCGTACCCCGGCCTGTTCGGCCACACCCACGGCTCGGAGTTGGCGAGGACAGTGTCCAGAAATCCGTGGTGCTCGTCGGCGACGTACAGGGGATGGCGCGGGATCTGCACGACCGCCTCGGCAGCCTCCAGCTGCCACGCCAGGTCGCGGAGCATGCGAACGAGGGCCTCCGAGAGGACCATGTCCGCATCCCACTTGAGCACGTACGTCGTTCGCACGTGCGCGAACGACCAGTTGTAGAAGTAGGTCAGGCTGTGGACGGAGTCGGCCGGCGTCGCCAGGTGCTCCGGGCCGCAGCGGGACACCTGGAACGGATAGGAGCGGATTTCGAGGCGCTCCTCGACTCCTTCTTCCCGCGCGATCCCTCGGGAGACGTCCGCCGTGGCGTCCGTGGAGCCGTTGTCGACGAGCACGACGTGGTCCGCCGCTCGCAGGAGGGCGGGCAGCACCCACGGGAGCGTTCGTGCCTCGTCCTTGGCCCGCACGACCGCGGTCAGCCCCGCGCGGAGTGGGCCTTCCGACCAGCCCCGCCGCGCGTCGAAATCCTCGTGACCCTCTCGGTTCTTCAGGACGGCCTCGAGGGCTCCGGTCACAGTCACCTCCGTCGCCGCACCGAGCCAGCTTACGTCACGAGGAAAGACGCAAGCCGGTCAAAAATGCCATCCTCCATCGAGCCCGCATGGTCGACACGCCGGAGAGACAGCTGACGCCGACAGGGGCCCGGGACGGTGCGCCTGAGAGCCCGCGACGGACGCTCGTGCTCGTCGCCGGCTCGGGCCGGAGCGGGACGAGCGTCCTCTCAGGGATCTTGCAGCGGCTCGGCTTCCACGTTCCGCAGCCCGAGGTGCCGGCCGACGAGACGAATCCGCGCGGGTTCGCAGAGTCGCAGTGGGTCGTCGACTTCCATATCGACCTGCTGACGCGGGCACGGGTCCAGACCTCGGACGCCAGGCCCGCGGCCTGGAGCCTCGCGGCTGAGGTGTCCTTCGACCCGTCCGCCGAGCGGCGCCTGCGGTCCTGGTTGAAGAGCCAGCTCGCCGAAGCGGACAACATCGTGATCAAGGACCCGCGCCTTTCGTGGTTTCTCCCGCTCTGGCAGCGTTGCGCGGAGGACCTCGGGATCCAGCCCTGCTTCGCGACCACCTTGCGACACCCCGCAGCCGTGATCGGGAGTAAGCAGCGCTGGTACGGGACGTGGCAAGGCGACGCGAGCCGCACGGCCGGCTGGCTGAACCAGGTTCTGTTCACCGAGCGGGCGACCCGCGACGCGAAGCGAGCCTTCATCCGGTACGACGAGCTGCTCGCCGACTGGGCGCTCGCGGTGGGCCGACTCGGGGAGAGGCTCGGGCTCGACCCGGTGCGCGATGCTTCCTGGACCTCCCTGCGGGGAGTGGAGGAGTTCATCGAGCCCAGCTTGAGCCGCTCGCGCGAGAGCTGGGACGGCTTCGATATCCCGGAGACGCTTCGCGCCCAGGCCGAGGCGGTGTGGGAGCTCCTCAGCCGACTGGCGAGTGAGGACGAGACGGAGACCGATGCCTTGCTGGCCGACTTCGACGGGGCCCGTGTGAGCTACGTCCAGTTGTACGAGGAGGCCGAGGCGATCGCCCAATCATCGGCCTGGGCGGCGAAGGGCCAGCCAAGGACGGGATCCCGAGCAGCTTCGCGACTGGTCGTTCGCGCCGTTCCGAAGCGGGTGCGGCGCCGGGTGCCGCTGCGCTTTCGCCGTGCGGCCGCGCGGCTCCTGTCGTAGCTAGGACGATTTGCGGGCTCGTACGAGCGCCGTTCCGGCCATGGCTCCTGCGGGCGGCAAGAAGATGACGGCGATCAACCCGTAGCGGTAGTCGAAGATCGACACCATCGAGGTGAAGACGAGCGCACTGAGCACGCAGGCGGCCAGCAGAGCGGCATCCAGGCGGAGACGCCAGTGGCGCCGAGGCCGCCAGGCGAGCCCGGCCAGAACGAGCACGAGGAGGGCGCCGAGCAAGGGCCCGGGCGTGTAGACGAAGCGCTGGAGATCGTGGAGCAGGCGAGAGGGCAGCACGTGGACGGAGGGACTGCCTGCAAACGATCTCGTCACGACTGCGTGCGGGTCGATGAGGCGCGCGGACGTCGGCGTCCCGGGGCGGATCGGTCCTCTGTAACCCGGATAGCTCCACGTTCGCGGATCGGGCGGAAATTGCCAGACGCTCACGAAGTAGTCGTTCTTGCTCCGTCGGTGACCTGGCTCGAAGTAGTGAAGCGTTTGCCGGACGACGATCTTCGCGTATCTGATCGGATCCTCGCGGATGACCCGGCGCGCGAAATCACCGATCCGTGGGTCGGCGGAGAGCGGCAGCCCATGTAGGGGGCTGGCTTTCGTCCAGAGATAGGAGTTGGACGAGAGCCGTCGCCCGCTTGGACAGAGCGTCCTCTCGTCGGCGGGGAGATCGGAGAGGCGTGAGCAGTCCGCGTAGGGCGCGACCTTCGCGTAGAGGAAGCGACCGCCGTAGCTCGTGAACGCCACCTGGCCGTGCTGGACGTCGTAGATGGCCAGGTAGGCGCCGATCACGACGACCCAGCCCCCGAGGAACGCCGCCATCCGGTAGAGCCCGAAGCGGCGCACGAGCATGTAGACGAGCACGAGGAGGAGAAACGGCAGTGCGACGCTCCGGACGATCGCCGCGTAGCCGAGCAGCAGCCCGCACGCGGCCGTCGTCGTGGCGCCCGGACGATCGTTCCAGAGCAAGAACGCGAAGGCTCCGGCGAGCGCGAGGTGGAAGAGCGTCTCCGACATGACCATGTGCTCGATGTCGATGACGTAGAGGTCGAGCGCGGCAGGGGCGACGGCGAGAGCTGCAATCAGCGGGTCGAGGCCACGCCGGACGAGGAGCGCGTAGAGCACGACGACCGTTCCGAGGCCGAGAAGGTGCTGCAGCACGATCAACGCCGGCGCACCGCCGACGTGCAGAAAGGGCGCGAGGAAGAGCGCGTAGCCCTGGACGCGCACCGGGGACAGCGTGCCCGTCGCCGCGGTGGTCATGTAGCTGTTCGTGTCCGAGAACCAGATGCCCGGATAGATCGCCACAAGAGCGATCACCCGCAGGGCGGTCCCCACCGCGAGGAGGACGACGAGGGCGAGGTGGCGGCGCAGCAAGCCCACAAGCGCCCCCACGCGGGCGTTGGCTGAGCCGATTCGGATTCCCGGCTGAGTTGCCTGGGCCTCGGTCACGTCCTGGCGACCGCGAAGACGGACTGCCCGAACGGCGGACGCCACCGCGCCTCCATCTTGCGGAGGACGGGAATGACGGCCCGATCCCAGACCGTCAGAATCGGCCCCTCTCCAGGGGTCAGGCGCAGGACGCGCATGCCCACGAACCAGGCGAGGAGCCCGAGGGAGTTGACGTAGTCGAGCCTCTCGATCCGCAGGCCGGCTTGTTCGAGGGCGGCCCCGAGCGTCCGCAGCCGGTAGCGGCGCTGGTGGCCGACGGCGCGGTCGAATCTCCCCATGGCGAACTCGAAAGCGGGCACGATCAGGACGACGGTGCCTCCGGGGCGCAGGAGCCGTCCGAACCCACGAAGAGCAGCGACGTCGTCGGGTATGTGCTCGAGCACGTTGTAGGCGACCGCTGAGCTGTACTCGCCCTCGAGGTCGGAGGGCGCGGTGTACTCCACGACCTCCACGCGGTTGTCTCCACCGAAGCGCCGTCGCAGGAGCTCGAGGCGACCCGGCTCCGCCTCGCTCGCGGTCATCCTCGCCCCTGCCTCGATCCACTCCTGCACGTAGTCGCCCTGGCCGGAGCCGATCTCGATCGCATGCTCGCCGAGATACGGCAGCGCCAACGAGGCCAGCCAGCGGCGGTAGTTGACGGCCGAGGCGAGGTCCTCGAGCGTCTGCGACTGGAGAGCGACGTCGCCCAGGACTTCGCTCATACCGACGTCCTCACCGCGGCCTCGGCCGCCTCGCGCGAGCGCTCGGCTTCGGTCTCCGGAGCGAGGAAGACCCAGCGCTTGTACGACCAGAAGCGGAAGATCATCGCGAGCGCGACTCCGACGACGTTGCCGGCGATGTTCCGCGCCAGGAGGCTGTTCTGGTCGAGGACGTACTCGGAAAAGGCCAGGCAGCCGAGAGTGATGGCGAGGCCGATCGCGCTGAGCAGGAAGAAGACGCCGTAGTCGCGCGCAACGCCTGAGCTCACCCGGTGCTTGAACGTCCAGTGGCGGTTCATGAAGAACGAGCTCGTCACGGCCACCACCGTCGAGATCGTCTTCGCCGTCAGCGGCCGGTTGTCGAGGGGCCCGAGCACGAGGGCGTTGAAGAGCCCGACGTCGAGCGCGTAGTTGACTGCGCCCACGACCCCGAACTTGGCGATCTCGTGAACGAGCACATGCCAGGTGCTGTAGAGCTCATGCAGAGACGCTCGCCCTCGCACGGGGCGAGTGTAGTTCTCGGGGCTACCCTGAGTTACCGCAGGGGGACGTACCCCCACGCTTTCGCTATGGGCAGCAAGGCCTCCGGCACTTCTTCCGGTGCTGGGAGCGGCTCGGCGCTCTGAATCCGTCCACTCTTGATCTTCCGGCGCCAATCGCCCAGGCCCGAGCGATACTCCCCGTGCTCGAAGCGCCCGTACTCGAGCATCTGCTCTTCCCATGGCACCCCGATGAACTCGCACAGTCCCTGGGTCACCGGGATCGGATCGGCGGTGAGCTCCTCGTACCGGACCGTGTGCCCCGGATAACTTCGACGGGCCGCTTCGAGCGCCTCGCAGTAGCGCTTGATTCGCGCGGTGTTCTGGCGCTCGTCCACGGTGGCCCACAGCGAGGCCCGTGAGCGGGCGATCGCCCCCGGATGGCGCAGGAGGAAGATGAAGCGCGCGTCCGGCCAGCACTCGACGATTCGCTCGACGTTGAAGACGTCGTTCGGCGTCTTGACGACGATGTGCTCCTTACCGCTCCTCGTCAGCTCTCGATGGAGGATCCGGTCCCAGAGGAGGTATTCGAGCTCGGTGCGGTCCAGGCCCCGGGCGAGCATGGCCCTGCCGGCCCACTTGGACGTCACCCGGACCGCCACGTTGCGCAGATGGAACTCGTGCGGGGCGTGAATCCGGCTGTGGCTGTTGAGGAGGACGCGCAGGAGCGTCGATCCCGAACGGAGAGTGCAGAGGATGAAGATGGGAGCCGAAACGAGTCGGTCCCCGGGCTGCGGGGCAGGTCGCGCCTTCGGCCGCTCGGCCCCGTCTCGCCGGCGGTCGAAGTCCTCGATCCGACGGACTTCGTAGCCGGTGAGCTTGCCAAGGGTCGCGTTGAACGACCGCTTCAAGGGCGCGGTCACACGTCTAACGGCCTGTCTCATTCGTCTCGGATGTGGGCTGCGGGCGATCGGAGGCGCGAGCGAGCTCTGCGAGGAGGGCTTTCCACTGCGGACCGATCGAGTCCATCGTATAGGCCTTCGAGGTCTCGACCGCCGCCGCCGCGCACCTCCGGCGGAGGTCGTCATCCTCGATCAACTCGAGGATTGCGGCCGCCAGCGCATCGGTGTCCCGAGCGGGAACGAGCAGCCCGTTTCGATGGTCTTCCAGGACCTCCCGAGGGCCAGTCGGGCAGTCGAAGCTTGCGACCGCCATCCCCTTGCTCATCGCCTCGAGCAGCACGACGGGTAAGCCTTCCTTGCGCGAGCTGAGCACGAAGATCGATGCGCCAGCCATCTCCTCTGCGAGATCGCAAGCGCCTGGAAGCTCGATCACGTGCGAGAGGCCTTCCTCCCGGATCTGCCGGTCCAGGCTTCCCCGCATGCGGCCGTGTCCGCAGATTCGGAGTCGCCAGTCCGGATGCTCCTTCGAGACTCGGCCGAACGCCGAGACGAGGAGGTCGAAGCCTTTCTGCGGGTTGAGCCGGCCTGCCGCCAGGACCGTGCGCGCGCTCAGGTCGGCCGCCTCTCCGCCGATCTCGGCGGCATTGGGAATGCTGACGATGCGCGGGCCGGAGCCCAGAAAGGCCCGGTACTCGCGCAGATCCTCCTCGGTCAACACTCCGAGCGCGTCGAGCTTTCCGTAGTTCCGCCCGATGTCCCAACTGAGGAACCGGCTGTGAGCGCTCAGGTGAAGGTGCTCTTGGCCGATGCTGACGAGCCCGGGCACGCGCAGCCGCGCCGCTATCAGGTTGAAGCCGGGGCGCGTTCCGATCAGAAAGCCGGATCGCCGCCGGAGCTTCCGGACGAGCGTCAGATCCATGCGGAGATTGCACGCAGAGGCCGCGGCGTCCGCGGGATTGACGAGGATGCTCGGCAAGCGGGCAAGGAACCCCCGACGGCGGCCGCCCCCCGTCGACGAGCCGGCGCGCCTGTCGTCGAGCGCCGTGACCTCGACTCCCCGCGGAAACTGGAAGAACGGCTCGTCACGTTTCCTGAAGGCGCTGAGGAGCTCGACGTCGTAGCTGTCCGCGAGGTAGCGGGCGAGATTGTGAGTGGCACGGATCGTCCCGCCCATTCCCCAGGCACTCAGCATCAGGAAGGTCACGCGGCGGGAGTCGCCCTCGGCACCGGGTCGGGATGCGAGGTAGATCCGAAGCGCGCCCCGGACCGGCGCAGCGGCCAGCCAGTAGCCGTACAGGAGTAGACGGATTCCCAGCCCGCGCTTACGCAAGCCTTCAGGCCCTTCGAGGAAGTGGTCGCACGACGCTCACTCTCGCATCGCGAGGGCAGCCAGAGCGAGGAAGCCCCAGGTGAGCGGGTCCTCGAAGAGAGCGTTGTAGAAGAGGCTGTGCACGAAGATGCCGGTCAAGGCGAGGCCCGAGGCGACGCCGGTCACCCGGATGGTGGCTATGGGCGAGCGCGTGCGCCGGAAGGGGATGAGCGCGCCGGACACCGCGAGCCAGCCGAAGAGGCCCAGGCCGACGATCCCCGCTTCCGCCGCGACCGTCACCGGAGTGGTGTGGGACGCCGGGGTCTTTGCGCGCGGCGGTAGCTGCACCCGGTCACGGTAGGCCTTCGTGTATCCCCCCACTCCAACGCCGACGACCGGATGGTCGAGCGCAATGCGGACGCCGTTCTTGACGAGGTCGAACCGTCCCCTCGTCGCACGGTTGAGCCTCTGCTCCGACGAGGCATCCAGCGCCTCACGCGTTCCGGGCGGATGTGAGAACACCACGCCCAGCGTCAGGACCAGCACGGCTGCGGCCCCGGCGGCCGCGAGGGCGCGACGCCGCCAAGCGAGCACGGAGGCGACGAGGATCCCGGCGATCAAGGCCGCAAAGCTCGACTGCGAGAACGAGAGGAAGAGCCCCACCCAGAGAAGGACGACCGCGAGACTCAGGAGCACGTCGTAGTGCCGCCAGGGCCCGAAGACGAGGACGGCGAGCGCGACGAGGATGGCGACGACGAGAAAGCGCCCGTAGATCGAGGGATCCCAGAAGAGCGAATTGACCCGGTAGAAAGTCGCGAAGGCGTTGTCCGCCTTCAGATTGGGGTTCCAGAAAACGGTGTGGGTCGCCCACTGCGCGATGCCGACGGCGGCGAAGAGCGCCGCCATGGCCAACAGGAGCCGAAAGAGCCAGGTGACGGCGAGCGCGTTCCAGTCCAGGCGGACGACTGCGAGCGCGAGGAGGCCGAAGGGCAAGTAGAAGGCGAGCAGCTCGACGGCGCCCCGGTCCGGGTCGTTCGTCCAGACCATCGAGAGGCCGATCCAGGAGACGAAGGCGGCGAGCGGCCAGGCGAGGATTCCGAACTCGCGGCTACGAGGCGTGCCCCGCCAGAGGCTCCAGCCAAGCGACACCGTCGCGCCCGCGACGATCGCATAGAGCGGCACGAGCAGATTGTTCGTCTCGCCGCCGACCGGGATGGGGATACGCGCGGGCGCCAGGAGCAGAGCGAGGAGCGGCAGCGCCCAGGGTCGCCTCTGAAAGAGGAACGCGAGGGCGACTGCGAGCCCGAGAGCGAAGAGACCGCCTCCGGCCACGAGCAAGGGGCTGCCGCCGGAGGGAAGCAGAAGCGGCACGAACAGAGCCATGCCGATCACTGCCGCGGCAAAACCCGCAAGGCGGGCCCACCGGGGTGAGGCCACCAGCAGCAGGGCGAGGCCGCCGGCGGCGACCGGGCCCGCGAGCCGTGCCAGGAGCTCGGCACTCACGATCCCGGACCGAGCTGGACGGGAACTGCGACGGTCTGGTCGGAGATGTTGCCCGCGCGGTCCCGCACCGCCAGCGTGAGGGCATAGTCGCCCGGTGCGAGCGGCCTCCCGCGCGCGGTTCCGTCCCATGTGAGACGCAAGACGCCCGGGTCGCCGAGCCGGCTCCGTGCGACGAGCTCACCGTTCGCATACACCAGGAGCCGTGCCCTCTCGTCCGAGCGCGCCGCGACGGTCACCTCCTCGGCCGGCATCGGCGCGCGGGGCGCCACGCTGACGAGCTCGATCGACGGCGCCCGCGTGTCCACCCGGATCGGGTTGGGGACGACGATCGACCTGTTGGAGCGCTCGAAGTGGAGTCGCAGGCGGTAGATCCCGTCGGGGACGACCGCGCCGCGATCATCCTTCCCGTCCCAGAGCAGAACCGTGCGCCCCGGCTCGCGTGGGCTCGCCGCCGCGAGCGCCCGGATCTCCTCGCCCTCGGAGTCGACGATCGCCGCGTCGATCGTCTCCGCCTTCTTCAACCTGATCGGAAGCCGGGCACTGTCGCGGCTGCAGGAGCACCCGGGCGAGAAGACCACGTTGAAGCGGGGTCGCGAGATCGGCGTCCGCTCGAGTTTCAGCACCTCGGTCAACGCGAAAGCCGTCGTCGTCGCGGCCAGCAGCGCGAGCAGGAGCACCGTGACCGCGAGGCGAGGCAAGGCCCGGCGATTCTACGTTTTGCCTTCGGGCAGAAAGTGGTTCAATACGGCTTGAGGAGGCGGGATGGCGACGTGCTCGCGGTGTGCTGGGGAAGTCGAAACGGCGTTTCGCTTCTGCCCCTGGTGCGGCCAGGCCCAGCGCCTGAAGGTGACGGAGTTCTTCTCAGGACACGAGGAAATCGAGGGCGCTGACCGCCGGGCGCTACGGGTCTCTCGCTACTTCGGCGCTCGACCCGAGGAGAGGCACGTTCGCTTCAGCGTCTGGAGCGAAGCGGCTCCCGGCCGGTCTCGGGTGGAGGCGGCTGTGTCGCTGGAAGAGGAAGAGGCGGAACGGGTGGCACGCTTTCTGGCGTCAGCCGCCGAAGCAGCGGCCGCACCGACCGAGCCTCTCTAGTAGCGACTATTGGTTTGAGTCGGCGTCGCCCTCTTCCGAGGAGGGCTCGCTCTCACCGGGGAAGAGTCGGAGCGTCACCTCTCGCAGCCCGTCGTGCGCCCACGAGATGCGATCCTCGAGCAGGCGGATTTCCTCGCGGAGGCGGTCCTTGCGGATGCGGGCATCGTCCTCGACCTTGTGCGCCTGGGCTCTGGCTTGTTCGATCACGGCCTCCCCGTGCTCCCTGGCTTCGGCCAGGATCCTCTCGACCTCGCGATCGGCCTCGAGACGGAGCTGCTTGGCGAGAGCGTCGGCCTCCGCCCGGGCCTGCCTGCGGATGTCCTCACCCTCCTCCCGCGCCATGGCGACGATGTGCTGCGCGGCTTTTTCCGCGGCAGTGAAGACCGCGTTGACGCGCTCTCCGATGCCGCTGTCAGCCTCGCCGTCGACAGGCGGATCGGGCAGTTCTTCGGCGCTCATCGTCCATCAGGGTACCGGGATGGA
Organism: Actinomycetota bacterium; assembly: GCA_046728735.1. Lineage (GTDB taxonomy): Bacteria > Actinomycetota > Thermoleophilia > Gaiellales > Gaiellaceae > JAIBJP01. The sequence goes on along the minus strand of JBKPFG010000122.1, from coordinate 8,220 downwards.
CGGACTGAGCTATTCGGGCGGTTTCTCGGGGACGGGAGTGATCGCCGCGGTGATCGGAGGCTCGGTCGCATCGAGGATCGGGACGATCGACATGACCTCGCGGTCGGGAAGCTCCTCGTGGTCCTGCTCCTCGAGCTCCTCCCTCGTGGCGGGTTCGCCCTTCTTCTCGGTCATAGCCGTGGCCTCCCCGGCTCGACCCGGGCGGAAACGGTACGCCGCGAGAGCCCCAATCGACGGAGCTCGAGGTCGGCCAGCGGGCCGAAACGGCCCTGTTCGAGATCCCGGAAGGGGTCGCTCGTCACCGCCTGGATCTCCTCGTAGCGACGAGTGAGCAGCGCCCGCCTGGCGAGGAGCTCGGCCAGCACAGGATCGGCGGGATCCGACTCGACGGCTCTTCGAACCGACCTGGCATCGCGTGTCCACGCGATTCGAAGCGGCGCGTAGAGGCCGAGCAGAGGCAGCGTCGGGACGAGCCCGATGGCCAGCGCGAGCAGGACGCTCAGGTCGTCGATGCTCGAGCGGCTCTCGCGGCCGCTCACCTGGGCGCTCCGTCCGGCCTCGCGAACGCGATCCGCTACCTCCCCCACCTGGCCGCCGACGAGCGGAACGCTGCCGAGCGAATCGACCAGGTCTCCCGTGTCCTCGACCGCGACGCCCGCGACGACGACGGTGTCGCTCAGGTCGCGGAGGTTCCGGACCTCGCGCGCCACGAGCAGGGCGAGCACGAGCCAGCCGGCGATCCAGACGAGGACGGCGACGTCGAGGAGGCGCACGACCTTCGCACCGGGAGTGGGATAGGCGATTCCCACGCACCGAGAGATACCCGGTTGAGCCCGAAACGGACCCTTGTTTCCGCATTTTCAAAGGGGGAACACCCTTTTCGTGAACATCAGGAAGATCCTCCAACGGCGTATCCGCCATGCGGGGAAGGGCGCTAATGGGATCGGAGACGTGAACGCCGTGATCGCCGCGAACGTCAACGAGAGAAACTCGCGGGCACACGTCTCCACACGCAGTCGGCAGCGCAGCGTCCAGCGCTCTGACCGCGCCACCTACGTGAGCGGGGAGACGACAGCAAGAGGGCCCACGAGGAGCCGGGGAGACGTGGCGACCGACACAGAGCCGGAAGCCGATGATGCCGGGGCGACGGAGCCCTCGACGCCACCGATCGACGAGGACATCACGGGGTCCGTCAACGCAGCGTTACCAGACGCCGAAGACGACTAGAGAGACGCGCCGGCCGCGGTCGCGGGGGGGCCAGCCTCTCGACGTCGCCGAGGCGCAGCCCTACTCGCCGGGCGGTTGAGGCAGCAGGAAGCCGAGCACCGCGCCGAAGAGACCGTGCGCGGTGACCTCGTAGGCGAAGACCCGCCGGTCGGCGAAGAGTGGCGGCCACTCTCCCGACGTACACGAGGGATGGACGCGGTGGGCCCAGAGGGTCGCAGGCCAGAGCACGAGATTCTCCGCCTCAGCGGCGAGCACCCCCCGTAGCGGCCCCCGGCCTCCGAGCATCTCGAACACGGCGCCGAAGACCGCTCCGTTCACGAGATGAAGAGTGAACGCCGCCCGGGGGCCCGTGCCCGTGAGACCGCCGAGAAGCCTCAGATCCGAGTACGAGGTGCGGAACGCGCGGCCCAGCGCGGGCTCGGCGGCTGCCCACAAGGCGGCGGCGGCGATCCCGGCGAGCGTCCCTCTCCTCATGGCGGCACCTTATGCTCCGCGCATGGCGGCCCTGAGCCTCGAGCAGCGTCGGACGCTGACGCTCGTCGCCACGATCCTGGGATCGTCCCTCGCTTTCATCGACGCGACCGTGGTCATCGTGGCTCTCCCCACGATCGAGCGCGACCTCGACCTCGGGCTGGCGGGCCAGCAGTGGGTCTTCCTCGCCTACTCGCTCTCGCTCGCGGCGCTCTATCTGGTGGCCGGTGCGATCGGGGACCGCTACGGGAGGCGCAACGCCTTCATCCTCGGCGCCGCCGGCTTCGCCCTCACCTCGATCCTCGCCGGCGCGGCGCCGAACGAATCGGTCCTGATCATCGCCCGCTTCCTCCAGGGCGTCGCCGGGGCATTCCTGACAACCAACTCGCTCGCCCTCCTGCGCGGCGTCTACGGTGACAACGCCGGCCGGGCAGTCGGCCTCTGGACGGCCTTCACGAGCGTCGCGACACTCGCCGGCCCGCCCGCGGGGGGCGCGCTCGTCGAGTGGGCCTCCTGGCGGTGGATCTTCTTCCTCAACATCCCGCTCGCCGCCGTCACCGTCTTCCTGGCCCAGATCGGGCGCTGCGACGAGGGGAAGCAGCTGCGCGTGGGCCGGCTGGACATCCCGGGCGCGGTGCTCGCGGCGCTCGGCTTCGGCGCGCTCACGTACGGCCTCGTGGAAGGTGCACGCGCCGGGTTCGCCGACCATGCCTGGGCGTTTGCCGTCGCCGTGGTCGCCCTGGGCGGGTTCGTCGCCTACGAGCGGCGCGCGGCCGAGCCGATGCTTCCGTTCGCGCTCTTCAGGCGTCGCAACTTCGCGGCCGCCAACCTGCAGACCTTCATCGTCTACGCGGCGCTCTACGGCTTGCTCGTCTTCTTCACGCTCTACGTTCAGTTCCTCGGCTTCACGCCGTTCGAGGCGGGCCTCATCCAGGTGCCGACGAGCCTCGTCATGTTCCTCCTGGCGGCCCGATTCGGCGCGCTCGCCGACCGGCAGGGACCGAGGCTCTATCTCACCCTCGCGCCGATCCTTCTCGGGCTCAGCTCGCTGTGCATGCTCTTGCTCGAGGACAAGAGCGACTTCTGGACGGCCGGAATCGCCGCCCTCGCGCTCCTCTCGCTCGGTCTGGCGATGCTCGTCGCGCCGATCACGGCGACCGCGCTCAAATCGGCGCCTTCGGAATACGCGGGCATCGCCTCGGGCGTCAACTCGACCGTCTCCCGGCTGGGGAGCCTGTTGGCCATCGCCCTCATCGGGCTCGTGATCTCGGTCGTCTTCCACGCGCGGGTCGACGCGCCCGGCGCCGTTCCCCTGGCAAAGGGTCAGACGAGCCCCGAGCTTCGCGATGCCTCGACGGCTGCCTTCAGGGCCGGAATGCTCGTCGTCGCGGGGCTCGCCTTCGCGGGCGCGGTCGTCGGTGCCGTCGGAATCTCGAATCGGGAGGCGCGCGGGCTTCCCGGGAACGTCAGCGCACAGGCGCCGGCGCCAGCCGGAAGTTGAGCGACTCGGCCCGCGCCCGGCAGCGCTCCACGGCCTCCTCCCGGGTCTCCCCGAACCCGTAGAGAATCGCGAGCCGGTAGCTCTGCGCGTCGTTCAGGCCCTGTTCCGAGAGGAAGAGGCCCGGACGGACGAGCAGCTCGACGCCCTCCTCGGGGTCCGGGACCTGCTCGACGAAGGCGTCCTCGAAGACGCGCATGACGTAGCTGACCGCGACTCCTTCGGGCAGGCCGGTCTCCCACCTGGGATCCTCGCCGCAGGCGAGCTCGAAGAGAACATCGTAGGTGGAGCGTCCGTGCAGGCCCTCGACCAGCGGGGCGAACTGCGAGGCGATCCGCCCGTTGACCTCGATGATCTGCGCGGGCCCCGTCCCCGTGATGAAGAACTCGATGTTGAAGAACCCGTCGTCGAAGCCGAGTGCCGGCATGACGCGTGAGGCGACGTCCGCGAGCTCGTCCTGGCATGCCTCCGAGAGGCTGGACGGATACTCGAAGCGCTCGAAGCTGAACGTGCCGGGGTACTTGACGGAATCCGTCACGCCGATCGTCGTCACGCGTCCCCCGCTGACGTAGCCCTCCAGGGTGACCTCGTCCCCCGAAAGGAGCCCTTCGGCGAGGAAGCCGTGCACGGACTCGGGATCGGCGCCCGCCAGCGCCGCGATTTGCGCATAACGAGTCGTGTAGCTGTCGATCTCGTTGAGGCCGAGCAGGTCGCTCGGGTCCTCGATCCGGTACACGTTCTGCGAAAGTCGCCCCACGACCGGCTTGACGAAGAAGGGCACGTCGAACGGAGCGCCGTCTTCGAGGAGCGCAACCCGAGGGACCGCCTCCGGGGCCGCCTCCCGTTGCCGAGCACGCGAGGTCGGCTTGTGCTGACAAGCGATCAGGGCCTGGGGTGTCGGGCCCGGCAACCCGCGCCGCTCGGCGAGCACGGCCGCGAGCAGAGCGGACTGATCCTTCGTGCCGATGACACCGTCCGCCGGTACCTCGTTCAGGTCCCCGAGGAACGCGACGGGATCGAAATCCTGCAGCTGGTCGAGGTCGGAGCCCTCGTAGTGGATGCGGTAGCTGTCGGCGAGCCGCGCCGACCTGATGGCATTCAGATCCCGCTCTTGCGGGCAGAGGACGAGGATGTCTCTCATCGAGGGGCGCCTCGGCGCGGGTCGCGCGCGGGGAATGGTAGCGGGGCGGGTATTACCGTTACACCCGTGCTCGAAGCCCACACCGACGTCGTCGGCAGCCTGCTGAGGCCGCCGGAGCTGCTCGCGGCCCGCGAGCAGTTCGAGCGTGGAGAGCTCGGCGAGGCCGAGCTCGAGCAGGTCGAGAACCGAGCCGTGGACGAGGCGATTCGACTCCAGGAGGAGGCCGGCCTCGACGTCGTCACCGACGGAGAGATGCGCCGGCTCTCCTTCCAGAGCCAGATGACCGCGGCCGTGGAGGGCTTCGGCGACTGGGACCTCGACGCCTTCCTCTGGGGCGAATGGCATTCGGACGAGATTGGCGACCTCGTCGTCGAGCGCCCTCCGATCGCTGTGGTGGGAAAGCTCCGTCGCAAGCGGTTTCTCTCGGTGGACGAGCTCACGTACGCACTCGGCCGAACTGATCGCGTGCTGAAGGTAACGCTGCCGAGCCCGTCTCTATTCGCCAATTTCTGGGAACCGGATCGCTCGAGCGGCGCCTACACGAGCGCGGAGGAGTTCCTCGGCGCCGTGGCAGAGATCCTGCGCGAGGAGGTCGACGAGCTCGTCCGGGCGGGGGCGAGCTACATCCAGCTCGACGCGCCCCAGTATCCCCTGCTCGTGGATCCCTCCTACCGCGAGTTCTACGAACGCCGGGGCTGGCCGGCCGAGCGCTGGCTCGACTTCGGGATCGAGCTCGACAACCACGTGATCGGCAACCATCCCGGGGTGACGTTCGGCCTCCACCTCTGCCGCGGCAACCAGGCCAGTCGCTGGCTCGTCTCCGGCGGGTACGACTGGCTGGCGGCCAGGATCTTCCCCCACGTCCACGCCGAGCGGCTCCTGCTCGAATACGACGACGAGCGCTCAGGCGATTTCGAGCCACTGCGGGAGGTGCCCGAGGACAAGCTGGTCGTGCTCGGCCTCGTCACGACGAAGAGCGCACGACAGGAGACCGTCGAGGAGCTCGCAGGCCGGATCGGCCAGGCTGCACGCATCGTGCCGCTCGAGCGTCTCGCGCTCTCGCCTCAGTGCGGCTTCGCCACCTCGATCCTCGGCAACGCGCTCACGATCGAGGACGAGCGCGCGAAGCTCCAGACGATCGCCGAGACGGCCCGGACGGTCTGGTGACCGTCCGCCTAACGGGCGAAGGGCTGACCGTGGAAGATGTCGTCCGCGTCGCACGCGGCGGCGAGGCGGTCGAGGTCGAGGCCTCCGCGTCCGAGCGCATGCGCGAGACGCGCGCGCTCGTGGAACGGGTCGTCGCGCGCGGGGACTCCGTCTACGGCATGACGACCGGCGTTGGCGCGCGCAAGAAGACTCCCGTCCCGGTCGAGGAGATTCCGGCCTTCAATCGCGCGCTGATCGCGAATCACCGCACCGCGACCGGCCCGGACGCGCCCGTGGAAATCGTGCGCGCGACGATGCTTCGTCTGGCGAACACGCTCGCGAAAGGGACTTCGGGCGCTCGTCCGGAGCTCGCCGAACGGCTCGTGATGGCGCTGAACGACGACGAGCGTCCGCAGGTGCGGATGCTCGGGTCGCTCGGGCAAGCCGACCTGCCTCCGATGGCGGACCTCGCGTACGCGCTCTTCGGAGAGACCGACCTCCAGGCGAAGGAAGGCCTCGCGCTCCTGAACTCCAACGCCTTCTCGACGGGGATGGCCGCGCTCGCGGTTGCGGACGCCACCCGCCTCCTCGCGGCACTCGACGCCGGCGGCGCGCTCGATCTGGAGGCGTTCGCCGCCAACGTGACGATGCTCCACGAGGAGATCGGAAGGGTTCGGCCGTATCCGGGCCTCGTTGCCTCGCTCGAGCGCTTCCACGTGCTGCTCGAGGGCAGCTACCTGTGGGAACCGGGTGCCGCGCGCAATCTCCAGGATCCACTGACGTTCCGCTGCCTGCCGCAGGTGCACGGCGCCCTCCGCGACGCGCTCGAGTTCGCCCAGCGTCAGGTCACGACCGAGCTGAACGCCTCCCAGGAGAACCCGCTCGTCCTCCCCGAGGAAGACCGGATCGTGTCGATCGCGAACTTCGACGTCCTGCCGCTGGCCGCGGCGCTCGACTTCCTCCGGATCGCGCTCGCGCCGGCGCTTACGAGCGCAGCCGAACGTTCGCTCAAGCTCCTGCAGGGATGGCTGAGCGGGCTGCCCGACGCCCTGGCCCCGCGCCAGGGCCTGGCCGAGAACTCGCTGGGCGAGTTCGGGGTCCCGCTGCAGGGCCTGACCGGCGAGGCGCGCCTGCTGGCGCACCCGGTCTCCTTCGAGGTCGTGACGACCACCCACGCGGAAGGGATCGAGGACCGGATGACCCTGGCGCCGCTCGCTGCGCGCCGGGTCGCGGAGATGGTCGATCTCGGCGAGCGCGTCCTGGCGATCGGGCTCGTCATCGCCTGCCAGGCCGTCGATCTACGGCGTCCAGAACGGCTTGGCGCCGGGACGAAACGAGCTTATGACCTCGTACGGGAGCTCGTCCCGTTCATGGACGAGGGCGACGGCGTGCCGGCCGACCTCGATCCGGTTCGCGAGCTGATTCGCTCGGGGGCGCTCAGCCCTGCCAGCCCGTGAAGCGTCGGTTTCGCTCCTCGACGTTCTCGCCCAGCACCGGATGCAGTTCCATGGCGGGCGAGTAACGGCTGGCGGGCACGGTTCTTCCCAGGGCCTCGGCCATCGAACGCACGTGGTGCGGTGCGCCGCCGCAGCAGATTCCGATGTAGCTCACACCCAGATCGCGAGCGGCGACCGCGAACTCGGCCATCTCATAGCGCGTGAGCACGAACGGATCGAGTGCGACGGGGAACGCGCGTGACCCGCCCTCGCCGTGCAGGGAGACGAAGGTCGGCTCCTCCGGGGTCGTCCGGTAGGGAACGGGCTGGGCCGCTACCGGGCAGGACACTGCCGCACGGACGCGCTCGAGGATGGGCATCATCGTCGCCGGCCCGCGCGAGCAGTTGAGGCCGACCACATCGGCGCCGGCGTCCTCCACCCGCTTGCAGGCCTCGTCCAGCTCGAAGCCGTCGATCGTCGTCTCGCTCGTGGAGGCGAAGGTGACGACCGAGGGAAGGCCGCTCTCCCGGATCACTTCGACCCCGAGGAGCGCCTCTCCGAGATAGTCGTTCGTCTCCGAGATGACGAAGTCGACGCCCTCCTCCACGGCCCAGCCGACCTGCTCCTCGTACATGGCGCGGACGACCTCGCCCGATCGCTCGGGATCGTCCGGGTCGTACGCCCACGTGTTGCAGATGTTGCCCGCAACGAGCGCGTCGCCTCCCTCCGCGGCTTCTTTGGCGAGCTTGAGCGCGTTCCTGTTCAGCGGCTCGAGGTCGCCTTCCCGCCCGATCATCCGCAGCTTCTCCCGGTGGCCGTAGTAGGTGAAGGCGACCATGACCTCCGCTCCGGCGCGCAGGAACTCGCGGTGGAGCTCCCGGACCGCATTGGGGTAGTCGAGCACGACCTCGGGGACGAAGGGCCCGCTCTGGAGATAGCCGCGGCGCTCGAGCTCGAAGAGATAACCCTCGGCGCCGAGCACGACGTCGGTCTCGAGGCGCTCGAGGAGGGGCAGTCCTCTTTCCACAGGGCGGTACGGTAGCGACCGTGCGGGTGCTCGTGATCGGTGGAGGAGTCGTGGGGCTCTGCTGCGCCTACGAGCTTTCCCGCGCCGGCTCCGAGGTGGTCGTCCTCGAGCGGAACGAGGTCGGACAAGGCGCTTCCCTCGGGAACACGGGCTGGGTCTGCCCCAGCTTCAGCTACCCGCTCCCCGCTCCCGGGATCATCCGCGAGGGGCTCCGCGGGATGCTGCACGGGGGTGGCCCGCTCGCGATCCGACCCACGCTCGACCCCACCTTTCT
>JBKPFG010000287.1:0-5205 GCA_046728735.1 Actinomycetota bacterium | reverse complement strand
TTGTCCGGCTCGGCGATCTCCGTCTCGAAGGCGACGACCCCCTCGAGCCCTGGCTTGAACTCGTTCACGCCTTCAAATCTACCCGGAACCCTTCGAGCGAAGCTCGCTAGAGTCCAAGCAGATGGCCCATCGCGTCACCTTTATCCCCGGGGACGGGACGGGCCCGGAGATCGCCGAGGCAACCCGGCGCGTGCTCGACGCGAGCGGAGCCGAGCTCGAGTGGGACGTTCAGCAGGCCGGAGCGGACGTGATGGAGGAGCACGGCGGCAACCCCCTTCCCGACCACGTCCTCGACTCGATCAAGCAGAACGGCGTCGCGCTCAAGGGCCCGATCACGACCCCGGTCGGGACCGGCTTCCGCTCGGTCAACGTCGCCCTCCGAAAGACGCTCGACCTCTACGGCCAGGTCCGGCCCTGCAAGAGCTACACCGGTGTCCGCTCGCGCTACGAGAACGTCGATCTTGTCGTCGTCCGCGAGAACACCGAGGACCTGTACGCGGGCATCGAGTTCGAGGAGGGAACCTCGCACGCGAGTGACCTCATCGACTGGGTCGAGCGCCACGGGCATCCGCGGCTCCGGGAGGACTCGGGGATCTCGCTGAAGCCGATCTCGGTGGAGGGCTCGCGCCGCATCGTCGAGTTCGCCTTCGACTACGCCCGGCGGAATGGCCGCAGCAAGGTCACGGCCGTCCACAAGGCCAACATCATGAAGTTCACCGACGGGCTCTTCCTGCGCGTCGCCCGCGAGGTCGCGGAGGAGAACGCCGACCTCGAGTTCGAGGACCGGATCGTGGACAACCTCTCCATGCAGCTCGTCCAGCGTCCGGAGGAGTACGACGTCCTCGTCTGCCCGAACCTCTACGGCGACATCGTCTCGGATCTCTGCGCGGGCCTGATCGGGGGCCTCGGCCTCGCGCCCGGCGGCAACTTCGGCACGCACGCGGCGGTCTTCGAGCCCACGCACGGCTCGGCGCCGAAGTACAAGGGGCAGAACCGGGTCAACCCGATGGCGATGATGCTCTCCGGCGTGATGATGCTCCGCCACCTGGAGGAACGCGACGCGGCCGATCGCGTCGAGGCGGCGATCGCGGCCGTCATCGCCGAAGGCCGCGCGGTCACATACGACATGAAGCCGGCCCGCGACGATCCGACGGCGGTGGGGACGAGCAACGTCGCGGATGCCGTCATCGACAAGATGGGAGTGAGGGTGTGAGCGCTCTCGCGCCTCCGGGGCGTCGCTGGCAAAGCAGGCAAGCGAGCGGCGCGCAGACGAGCGCGCTGAACGCGCGCCTGATCAAGCGGGCGCGGCGAGCGGAGCGTCGGGCGGGTGCGTCTAACTCAACGCGGATGCGTTGGGGCCCGGCTCCGCCGGGCGCGAGCCGAAGCAGGCCAGAGGCGTGAGAAAGAAGATCACGGTCGTCGGAGCGGGAAACGTCGGCGCCACGGCGGCGCAGGAGATCGTCCGCGCCAACTACGCAGACATTGTGCTCGTGGACATCAAGGAAGGCCTTCCGCAGGGGAAAGCCCTCGACATCAACTCGGCCGGCCCGGTGCTCGGTTACAACCCCGCGATCGTCGGGACGAACCGCTACGACGAGACCGATGGATCGGACGTCGTCGTTGTCACCGCGGGCGTCCCCCGCACAGGCGACATGAGCCGCGACGACCTCGTGACCACGAACGAGGGCATCGTCTCCTCCGTCACGCGCGAAGCGGTCGAGCGCTCCCCGGACGCGATCCTGATCGTCGTCTCGAACCCGCTCGACGCCATGTGCCACGTGGCCAAGGACGTCGCGGGCTGGCCGCGCGAGCGGGTGTTCGGCATGGCCGGGATCCTCGACACCGCCCGCTTCCGGACCTTCATCTCCTGGGAGACCGGCTCGGCGCCCGAGGACGTGACGGCGATGGTCCTCGGCGGGCACGGCGACCAGATGGTGCCCGTCGTCTCGGCGACGACCGTGGGAGGCATCCCCCTGGAGCAGCTCGTCTCCGGCGAGCGCATCGAGGCTCTCGTCGAGCGCACGCGCAAAGGGGGCGGCGAGTGCGTGCAGCTCCTCGGGACGTCGGCCTGGTACGCGCCGGGAGCGGCCGTCGCGGAGATGGTGCACGCCGTCGCGCTCGACCAGAAGCGCGTGCTCCCTTGCACGGCCTACCTCGAGGGAGAGTTCGGGATCGACGGGCTCTACATGGGGGTGCCGGTGACGCTCGGGTCCGCGGGCATCGAGGAGATCGTCGAGCTCGAGCTCTCCGAGGACGAGCAGAGCGAACTCGCCCGCTCGGCAGACGCAGTTCGAGAGGTCGTCGGCGTGCTGGCCGGATCCTCCTGAGAGCCCGTCCCCTCCTCATCGTGCTCGTCGTTCTGGGGGTCACCCTCGGCGTGCTCTGGTTCGTGCCCTCGAACGAGTACATCTACCTCCCGGATCCTCCGAGGGCCGTCGAGCCGCTGGTCCAGATTCCCGGTGAGAACGACACGGACGAGAACGGAGGGATCTACATGGTGGACATCTTCGTCCGGAAGGCGAGCCTGCTCGAGCAACTGATTCCCGGGCTGCACGACGGCGCCTCTCTCGTGCCGGCGAAGGAGGTCAATCCGATCGGGGTGAGCGAATCCCAGCGGATCAAGCAGAGCCGGGACGAGATGAGCCAGTCACAGAAGATCGCCGCCGCCGTGGCGCTCCGCTACCTCGGCTACAAGGTGCCCGTGAAGACGAACGGCGTCAACGTGACCGCGGTCTATCCCAGCGCCCCCGCCGACGGAAAGCTCGAGGTGGGCGACCTGATCGTGTCGGTCAACGGCAAGCCCGTCGAGACGACTGCCGACCTGCAGCGGCTGATGCAGGACGTGGAGCCCGGCGACGAGGTCACGTTCGGCGTCCGGCGCTCGGGAGGCTTGCAGCAGATTCGCCTCGACACGGCCGCGAGCACGGATCAGGACCGCAGAGCGATCGTGGGCATCCAGATCGACCAGGCGGCCACGATCGACCTCCCGGTCGCGATCAAGATCGACACGGGCTCAATCGGGGGCCCGTCGGCCGGCCTCGCCTTCTCTCTCGACATCGTGGACGAGCTGGGCCCAAAGGATCTCGACGATGACAAGAAGATCGTCGTCACAGGTGCCCTCGACCTGGACGGCACCGTCCAGCCGATCGGCGGCATCAAGCAGAAAACCATCGCCGCGCGCGATGCCCACGCGAACCTCTTCCTCGTTCCGGACGACAACGCCGCCGAGGCTCGGCGCTACGCAGACGGGCTCGACGTCATCCCGGTCTCGACCTTCCGCGAGGCGTTGTCAGCCTTGACAAAGTAGGAGTTTCCACAACTGGCAACAACCCCCACGTTCTTGTCGGAAATTGCATGAATTTGGTCATGGCCGTCCTACAACCTCAAGCCGGGCCGTTCTATAGTCACTCGGCCCGGATGGCCAAGCGACGAGAGATCACCTGCGAGGACTGCTTCTTCCGCCGAGCTGATCTTTGCGCCATCCCCGGGAACTGCGTCTGCCCCACCTTTCGCCACGCGAAGGCCACGCTGGACCCGCCGCGGCAGCCCCAGCTCGTGCAGCGCCCGCTTCGCAGCGTCACTGCCGCGGCCTAGCGCCCGCCGAGTTATCAGGACGCGCGCGGGAAGCGCGGATCGTCCCGCACCGACGCGAAGTCCTCGTCCGTCTGCGCCCATTCGCGGGTGCGCGGATCCTTCTCGACGGCTTCTTGCAGATGCGTGAGCGCGTCGTCCGCGCGGCCGGTGAGCGCCTCGAAGCACGCCAGGTTGTAGAGCACGTTCGGGTTGCCGGGATGGCGCTCGAGCGCCTCCTTGAAGACGTCGATTCCGGCCTCGGGCCGTCCCGAGTCGAGCAAGGGCTTGGCCGCGAAACAGGCCTCCCATGGCGAGGGCTCGAAAGCGCGGCCCGATACCGCGCCGACGACGAGCACGCGCGTCCCCCCTACTTCCGCGATCGCGGCGCGACGCACGGCGGGATCCCGCACGAAGACGAGCGTGCCGGCCGGCGCATCCACCTGCTCCCCCGCGAGCTCGAACGTCGCCCGGCCGCTCATGACCAGGTAGAGCTCCTCGTGACGCCCTGCGCCCGACCCGAGCTCGTCATGCTCCTCGATCACATGCTCCCCGGCCTTGTCGGCCGAATACGCGTTGATCCCGAAGGACTCGATCCCGAAGTGGAGGCGCACCGGGTGGATGCCGAAGGCCGCGGAGCTCTTGACGAGCGCCATGTCCTCCAGACGCCCGATGGCGTACGGCCTGGTGCTCACCTTAGGAGGATCCGACGTTCCACCAACCCTCCTAGGCGGCGACTGCTGAGGCTTCGCGGACGAGACGGCCGAGGCGGCCGATGCCCTCCTCGATCTCGGGTGCGGTCGCGAACGAATAGGCGAGGCGCGCCGCCTCGTCGCCTCCGCCGTGGAAGAAGAAGTCCGTGCCCTTGATGAAGGTGATGTCCTCCTCCGTGGCCCGCGCCAGCAGCTCCTCCCCGCGCACGCCCGCCGGCAGGTCGAGCCAGAGGAAGTAGCCCCCCTCGGGCCGGCTCCAGGCGGCGCTCTCTCCCAGCTCCCGCTCGAGTGCGGCGGTCATCGCGTCCCGCCGAATGCGCAGACCCTTGCGGACGCGCTCCAGGTTCGGCTCATAGCGGCCGCTCGTGACGAACTCGAACAGCGCGGCCTCGACGAAGATCGCCGGCGAGACGTAGTGCTCGAGCACGAGCGCCTCGATCTCCGGCACGAGCTCCTCGGGGAGGATGACGTAGCCGGTGCGAATTCCCGGCGCGACCGTCTTCGAGAAGGACGAGAGGAACACGAGACCTTCACCGTCGGAGATCTCGAGCAGTCGCGGCAGAGTCTCCCCGTCGAAGCGCAGCTCGCCGTAGGGATCGTCCTCGAAGATCAGCGCCCCTCGCTCGCGTGCGAGCTCGACGAGCCGGAAGCGGTTCTCACGTGAAAGCGTGCGGCCGCTCGGGTTCTGGAAGGTCGGAATCGTGTACACGACGTCGCCCGCTCGGAGGGCCTCGGCGAGCGCGTCGACGTCGAGCCCGTCGTCCGCGAGCTCGACCTGCTCGACCTCCGCGCCGATGCGACGCAAGATCGACAGCGAGCGGTCGTAGCAAGGGGCCTCGACGAAGAAGCGCGACCCGTTCTTGACGAGATGACGCGCGACGAACGAGAAGCCCTGGAGCGATCCGTTGGTGACGACGACGCG
>JBKPFG010000202.1:0-8022 GCA_046728735.1 Actinomycetota bacterium | reverse complement strand
GGGAGCGGGAGCCAGAGGCGAGGGCTTCCGCCGGCTGGGCCGTAGACGAGGAAGGTGGTCCCAGAAGGCGCCGCCGTGTGCTTGCAGCCAGCTGCCGACGAGTGTAGGCCTGATCGACAAGGCCTCCGACGCTGGGCTGCTTGTCTAAGGGCTGATCAACGCGGCTCGTCAATGCCGCCCAACGAACGCTCGAGGGTCCGAAAGACCCGCTCGTTGATTCTCGCGGTCATCCGCTCGACGAGCTCTTTGTGGCGGCGCTCCCAGTCCTCTGCGGAAGCGGCCGCCGAAGCGGGCTCTGCCTCCGGCTGCTCGACCCCTTCGATCGCGAGTTGGTAGACGCGTTCGGGCTCCTCGATGTCCTTCAGTTGCCTCTCGCCCACCGGATGGACGGAGACGCCTTCGGGAAGACTCGATCCAAGAAGCGCGCGCGTCGTTTCCGAGAGCAGAACGTTCCCGCCGGCACCGGCGGCACTAAGACGCGCGGCGCGGACGACATCGACACCGAGATAGCCCTCCGCCCCGACGGCCGGTTCGCCGGTGTGCAAGCCCATGCGTACGCGAACGCTCTCTCCGTCGGGCCACTCGTGACCTGCGTGCGCGCGCTGCGCGGCGACGGCTGCCGCGACGGCTTCGCGGGCCCGGGTGAACGCGAAGAAGAAGGAGTCCCCCTGCCCATCGATCTCGATTCCGTCGTGGTCGCCGAACGTGTCTCGGATGATGCGCCGGTGGTCGGCGATCAGGTCCGAATAGCGCTCGCCAAGGCGCTTGAGAAGACCCGTCGACCCCTCGATGTCGCTAAACAGGAAGGTGACAGTTCCCGCGGGCAGATTTGTCATCGCACCGGCCTCAGCAGTGATTGTCTGCCCGCGAGGCGCACGAGAGAAACTCAACCCCGCCGGGCGTGGGCGATAGCCACTGGCCCACCCGAGCGAGCCGCTACTGGATCAGCGTCAGCAGTTTGAACATGGGCATGTACATCGAGATGATGATCACGCCCACGACCATCCCCACTCCGATCATCATCAGCGGCTCGATGACGGAGGTGAGCGTGGCGATGGAGCTGTCGACCTCGTCCTCGTAGAAGTCGGCGATCTTTCCCAGCATCTTCTCGAGCTCGCCGGTCTCCTCGCCGACGCGCACCATCTGGGAGACCATCGGCGGGAAGATCTTCTCCTCCTCGAGCGGGATGGCGATCGGGACGCCCTGGTGGACCCGCTCGCGGACCACGGCGGTCGCGTCCTCGATGAGGCTGTTGCCCGCCGTCGAGCCCGTGATCTCGAGCGAGCGGATGATGTCGACGCCGGCCGCGACGAGCGTCGAGAGCGTGCGCGAGAAGCGCGCCATGCCGACCTTGACCACGATCGCGCCGACGCCGAAGGGGATGCGCATGCGGAAGGCGTCCCAAACCCGGCGCCCCTTCTCCGTCTTCTTGAGCCTGAAGAAGCCGAAGATCATGAGGCCGATCAGGGGGAAGACGATGTAGAAGTAGCCCCGGAGGATGTTCGACATCTTCACGACGATCTGCGTCAGCATCGGCAGGTCGCCGCCCAGCTGGGCGAAGATGTCCACGAAGATCGGGACGAGGAACATGAGCATGCCGATGAGCACGAGGAAGGCGAAGCTCATGACCATCAGCGGGTACATCATCGCTCCCTTGACGCGGCGCTTGATCCGGGTCTCCTTCTCGATCTGAAAGGCGACGCGGTCGAGCACGACGTCCAGGATTCCGGCTGCCTCGCCGGCTTCCACCATGGAGACGAAGAGCCTGGAGAAGATCCGCGGGTGGCGGGCCATCGCCTCCGAGAGGAGGAGCCCGCCTTCCACGTCGGCCCGGAGCTCGGAGACGACCTTCGCGAGCTTCTTGTCCTCGGTCTGCTCCTCGAGGATTACGAGCGCGGTGACGACGTTCAGCCCCGCCTCGATCATCGTCGCGAACTGGCGCGAGAAGACCTGGAGCGACTTCGGCTTGACCTTCTTGACCGCGAGGGCCATCCCCGCGGAGGCGGCCGCCTGCTCCTCGAGCGACAGGGCTACCAGGCCGCGCTGACGCAGGGCTTCGCGCGCCGCGTTCGGATCTGGCGCGTGGACCTGCCCGTCGAGCTCGAGGCCCGATGCGTTGATTGCCGTGTAGGCGTAGGAGGCCATTCCCACGCGTGAAATCGGCATCCCCCGCCCTCGCCTTGAGGGGAACGCCGCGCGTGCCGATTACTTGAGCGTGTTGCGGCGACGAAGCGTCCTCAGCGCGCGTGCCCGGTCGGAGCACGGCTTCGGCATGATCGAGCTCCTGGCCGCGATGACAGTGATGCTCATCGGCATCTTCGCCGTCTTCGCGGTCTTCCAGGCCGGGATCGTCCAGCTCCGCCGGGCGAGCACGATCACGACCGCCGCAGCCGTCGCTGACGCGGAGATGGAGAAGTTTCGCGCCATCCGCTACGACTCGATCGGGCTCGCGAACACCGACGTCGCCGCTGCGGACACGACCTACAAGGCCGACAGGGCCTACAAGGCCGACACGTCGCCCACGACGACCCTCAGCGGTTCGGGCATCACGAGCGCGACGCAGCTCACGATCCCGGTCACGTCCAACTCGGGCTTTCCCACCACTTCGCCGTTCGTGGTCAAGATCGACAACGAATACGTCCTGGTGAGCGGCGGCACGGGAACGACGACGTGGACCGTCTACCAGACGACCGATCGTGGCCTCTTCGGCTCGACAGCGACGACGCACTCGGCCGGCGCAGCCGTGACCCAGATCCAACGCGTCACCGTGACGAAGTGCGGCTCGTCCCCTTGCACGAACTCCATCCCGACCAAGACGGTGGCCGGCGCAGACGGGCGCAGCTATCGCGTCGACACCTATGTCGCCTGGATGCAGATCGCCACGTCGGGCTCGACGACCGGACGGCTCGTGAAGCTCGTCACCGTGGTCGTGCGGGACAACGCGTCGCCGTACCGAACCTGGGCGCGAAACAGCTCCGCCTTCGACGAGTCCACGGGCACCTAGCCGGCCCCGGGCGGCGGGTGCTCCGCCGGGCGAAGCCCGGGCTACGGCCCCCGCGTGACCTCGCTGGCGGCAGGATGCGTCGACCTCGGGGCTGGGCTCGTGTCTCTCTAGACGCGCGTTCAGCGCGTATGCGCCCCTCGGTCGGGCCTCCCTTGCCAGCGGCGACCTGGGAGTCCGGCTAGGAGTCGGCTAAGTTGCGACGCTGACGATCTTGATGGCGTAACGAGCGCCGTCGTCCGCGGAGAGCACGAGCGTCTCACCCACGCTGATCGTGATCGTCTCGGCCCCATTGGAGAAGGAGCCCGAGACGAGGCCGATGTTCGCGGCAGTCTCCGTGACAGAGACGAGCTTGAAGGTGGGATCGCTCGCCGGGAACGGATCGTTGATGCCGACGTCCTCGGACTCGCCGTTGACCTCTATCGTCGCGCCGGTGGCCGCGGAAGCGCTGTCGTCGACCGGGACCCGGCGAATGAACGGATCACGACCCGAGAAGCGGCTGAACGAGAGGAGCTGGCCCTCGAGCAGCTCGGGCTGAGGATCGGTGTCCGGCAGCTCTCCGGGCTGGCTCCCCGGGCCGGGCAGCGTTGACGTGCCCGCCGGGGCCGTCGCGGTCGGAAGCGGCAGGGGCGTGCTCTGCGGCGGCGGAGAACCACCCTGGAGCGCCTTGTAGGTCTTCGGCCCCTGCCAGGCGAGCAACGCGATGAAGGGGATGAGGAGCAGGAGCAGGAGCTTCTTCTGCTTGGCCTCCTTGGCGGCGCGGAGGGCGGCTTCGGACTGTTTCCTGGCCATCACGGCAACCCCGCGCTCGAGGTGTCGGTCGTCGTCCCTGTGCTCGTCCCCGTGCTCGTCGGCGCGGGCGCGATAGGCGCAGGCAGGGTCGAATGCGAGTTCGGGTCGTACACATAGGCCGAGACCACGAGCAGCGCTTCGATCTGCGGCAGCCCCGCCTGGTGCAGGTCGAGCGTGTCGAGCGTGAAGAAGCGTCCCGAGGTGGAGAGCTTTCCGTCCTCGACCGCGACCAGGTTGCGCAGGCGGAAGAGGAAGTCGGTGAGGTCGTAGTAGTTGCCCACGAACGTGAGGCTGATCGGGATCGAGCGGTAGCCCTCCTGGGCGACGGCGGCCTGCGGGGCGATGGCCTTGAACCGCACGCCTGCGGACTCGGCCACGGCGTTCAGCTCGAGAATGATCCCCGGCATGTCGTCCCGGTCGGGCATCGCCTTGGAGAGCTCGAAGAGGTCGGCGACCTGGAGCTTGGTGGAGGCCTCCTTCGGCCTGGCGGCCAGCTTGGCCGCCTGCACCTCGGAGTCGAGCTGGGCGATCTCGTCACCGAGCCGGCCCGCCTCGGCCCGCTTGGGCCGGATGAGCACGAAGTACGCGACGAGGGCGACGATCAAGACCACACCCGCGACGACCGGCCAGAGCGGCATCTGCTTCTTCACGAGCCGCTCCTGAGAGTCCCGGTGATGGTGAACGAGACCTGGGTGGCGTCGGTCGGCGACTCGCCGGCTTCCTTGAGCTGCACGGCGCTCAGTTCGCGGATGGAGGCGAGTCGTGCCATGAACTCGGCGACGCCGGCCTGGCTGGCGGTCGTCCCGACGATCGTGAGGTTCGTGACGGCGCTGCCGTCGGCGTTGGTCGCCTGGCCCCCGACCGTTGGCGAGGTGCCCTGGATCTGCGCGAGGGTGACCTCGTCAGGGACGACGAGCGCGATCTCGCGCAGGACGCGATCCCACGCGAGGCGCTTGGTCAACGCGCCGCTCAGGGCGGAGGTGCGGCTCACGCGCTCGTTCGCGAGGGCGGCGGACTTGTCGTCGATGGAAGGGCCTTTCGACGCCGCCTGGTAGGCCGCGAGCTCGGCCCGTAGATCCTCGACCTGGCCCCTCTTCTTCGTCACATCGGTTCCGGCCATCAGGTAGAAGGCCGCCAGGGCGGCGAAGACAAGGACGCCCATGAGCGCGACGAGGACGTACGGCAGCGGATTCGGCGCACCCTCCTTGTCCGCTCGCGCCTCTTCCCGGGGCAGAAGGTTGAAAGCCCGCATGAGCGGGATATTCGCGGGGGGCGGAGCCTCGTGGCCGGCGAGCGCGGCGCCGTTCGACGCCTGCTGCTTCCATTCCCTGCGCCACTGGCGCCGCTCCTTGGGCGGCTTCGGCTCCTTTGGGGGCTTCTGCGCCTTCTCCGGCTTCGACTCGCTTCCGTTGGTCTCGCCTTCGGCCTTCGAGCCTCGCTTGAACAGGTCGGAGAGCTTGATCTCCTTCTTGAAGTCGACCATGGCTCAGGTCACCTCAGAGGGCCATGCCGAGGCCGATGGATACCGCGTGCGACGGATCGGGCGCCCCGCCCCGAAGCTTCGTGCCGACCGACACGCCGACCAGCGGGTCGCCCACGCGAACGGCAACTCCGACGAGGCCGGACAGCGCGGGCGCGAGACCGCCGAGGCGAGAGGTTCCCCCGGCGAGGACGACCTCGCGGATTCCGAGCGAGTCGGGCTGGCTCTGGTAGAACTGGAGCGAGGAGACGAGCTCCCTCGAAAATCCTTGGAGGGCGGTGAGGAGCGCCTCCTGCGCCTTCGTGGCCTGTTCGGGGCTCAGACCTTCGGGGACGGTCGAGCCGTCGAGCGAAAGCTGAGTCTTGAGGATCTCCGCGGCCTCGGGCTCGATCTCGAGCGCGCGAGCGAGGGAGACCGTCAGTGTCGTCCCGCCCCACTCGATCACCCGGGCGAACTCGCAGGC
Organism: Actinomycetota bacterium; assembly: GCA_046728735.1. Classification (GTDB taxonomy): domain Bacteria; phylum Actinomycetota; class Thermoleophilia; order Gaiellales; family Gaiellaceae; genus JAIBJP01. The sequence goes on along the minus strand of JBKPFG010000202.1, from coordinate 2,286 downwards.
GTAGCCGTCCGAGACCGCAAGGGTCGTGCGCTCGGCCCCGATCGTCACCGCCACCAGAGCGCTGCGCTCGCCGGGGAGCTCGAAGGGCGGAGTGAGGGAGCGGAGAAGCGCGAACGCCTCGAGGTCGACGCCGACCAGTCGGAGGCCCGCCTGCTTGCAGGCGAGCGCGAAGGAATCCACGAGCTCGCGGTAGGCGACCACCAGGAGCACGCGCTTTTTGGCGACTCCGTCCTCGACCGACTCGGAGAGGACCTGGAAGTCGAGCACGGCTTCGTCGACCGGAATCGGCAGAGCTTCCTGGGCACGGAATCGCACTGCGTTGGCGAGCTGTTTCTCGTCCTCGATCCCGGTGACCTCGATCGTGCGGACGCCGATGCGGTTGTTGGCGATGCCGACCCGAACAGCCCGCTTGGGCAGCTTGTGCTTCTTGAAGAACGCCTTCAGCTCGTTTCCGAGCGCCACGATGTCGCGGACCTCGCCCCCGAGGACGATTCCGCGCGGGATGGGCTCCTGGGCGATCTGGATGAGCTTCGCCGATCCGTTCACCTCCAGGCAAGCGGCGGAGAGCTGGGACGCGCCGATCTTCAGGCCGACGATCTGCTTGGCCATCGCTAATGCCCTCCCGGGTGACATTGCCGAGGCTCTGGCGCGCGAAAAGCAAGCCAGGCAAGGACGCAAGGAGCCTCCGTATCGAAGTTAGATACGGGGGCGACTGAGGACGCGGCCTGGCGCTGCTTTGCAGCCGTCCAGAGACCGGAGAATGTTGCCGGGGCGGGCATTTAGCTCCCTGCCACCCTCAGGCCCGCGCCGGCGGCCTCCGGGGTGACGAGTCCGGAGCGCTGCAGCAGGCCGAGCAGCTGGTCGGGCCGGCTGGAGCGGGAGATGGCCGTGTCCTGCGTGATGATCCCGCGGCTGACGAGGTCGACGAGGGCCTGCTCGAGGGTCTGCATGCCTTTGGCCGAGCCGGTCTGCATGACCGAGTAGATCTGCTCGACCTTCGCCTGGCGGATCAGGTTCCGGACGGCGTCGTCGGGAAGCAGGATCTCGCAGGCGGCGACGCGGCCGGAGCCGTCGATCGTCGGGACGAGCGTTTGCGTCACGACTCCCTGGATCGTCGAGGCGATCTGGACGCGCACCTGCTCTTGCTGCGCGGCCGGAAAGACGTCGATCAGGCGGTCAATCGTCGACGGGGCATCCTGGGTGTGGAGCGTCGCAAAGACGAGGTGGCCGGTCTCGGCGGCGGTGAGTGCGGTGGAGATCGTCTCGAGGTCGCGCATCTCGCCGAGCAGGATCACGTCGGGGTCCTGGCGAAGGGCGCCGCGCAGCGCTTCACCGAAGCTCGTCGCGTCGGGGCCGATCTCCCGCTGGTTGACGAGCGAGCGCTTGTGGCGGTGGAGGAACTCGATCGGATCCTCGATGGTCATGATGTGGTCGTCCCGCGTGCGATTGATCTCGTCGATCACCGCGGCGAGCGTGGTCGACTTACCCGAGCCGGTCGGGCCGGTGACGAGGACGAGCCCGCGCGGCTTCGTGGCAAGCTCGTGGAGCTGCGAAGGGAGACCGAGGTCCTCGAGGGTCTTGAGGTCGGTCGGGATCATGCGGAAGGCGGCCCCGAGGCTCTCCCGCTGGAAGTAGACGTTGACGCGGAAGCGTGCCAGGCCGGGAATCGAATGGGAAACGTCGATCTGCCGGTTGATCTCGAGGTGCTTCTGCTGCTCGGTCGAGAGGATGCGGTAGAGAAGCCTCTGCGTGTCCTCCGGGGTCAGCCGGGGAAATTCCTCGATCCGCTCAAGGCGGCCGTTGAGCCGGATGACCGGCTGCGACCCCGTGGTGACGTGCAGGTCGGAAGCGCCGAGCGCGACCATGTGCTCGAGCAGGTCGTCGATCGAGAATGCGGCAGTGTCGGGCCGAGACGCTTCCATGTCCCTTCGTCGCCTCTCATCGGCAGCGGCCGCCCTTCTCTAAAGAGGCCTGCAAAATCCCCCGAACGAGGGGACGCACTACGCGGACGAAAGGCCGATACCTCTGGCTGAGCCACGTACGCCTATTGGTCCAAAAGGAGGAAGTCCGCTCATGATCCAGAGGCTCAGCAAGCGGATCACGCAGAAGCAGAGCGATGGGGGTTTCACCCTCATCGAGCTCCTGGTCGTGATCATCATCATCGGGATCCTGCTCGCCATCGCGATCCCCTCGTACCTCAGCTTCCGGGGGCGCGCCGAGAAGTCGGCCGCACAGGCCGACGTTCGCGCCGCCATCCCCGGTGTGGAGGCCTACTACGCAGACCAC
>JBKPFG010000120.1:0-5080 GCA_046728735.1 Actinomycetota bacterium | reverse complement strand
CGAAGGCGAATCCGCGGCCGGCGAGCGCCGGGCAGATCGCCGAGCTCTATCGCAGCGTCTGGTAGGAATGCGCCATGACCGACGACTGGAGAGTGACGATCGACTTCGACGACGAGGGCGACGGAACCCAGTTCACGGAATGGCTCGGGGCCATTCGGCTCGAGGCCGAGGAACGAGAGGAGATCGGCGAGCGTGTCGTCGTGAGCCGGGACGGGCCGCGCGTGTTTCTCTACGCCGACTCGGAGGACCAGGCCCGATCCGTCTACCAGACGGCCCAGGCGCGCATCGAGAGCGAGGGGCGGTCGGCTGTTACCGCCCTCGAGCGCTGGCATCCGATCGAACAGGCCTGGAAGGACCCGTCCGTGCCGCTGCCCCAGAACGAGCAGGAGCTGCGCGCCGAGCACGAGCGGTTGCAGGAGCGCGAGGCGACAGAGTCGCTCGAAAAGGGCCGGGCTGAGTGGGAGGTCAGGATCGAGCTCCGCAGCCATGAGGAGACCACTGCGCTGGCCGAGCGGCTGGAGTCCGAGGGTGTACCAGTCGTCCGCCGTCACAACTTTCTCCTGGCCGGCGCTCTCAGCGAGGACGACGCGCAGGCGCTGGCGAAGCGGCTCGAAGCTGAAGCTCCGCAAGGCGCCCGGATCGCGGTCGAGCCGGGTGGCGGCCTCGTGTGGGAGGTCGCGCCGGAGAACCCGTTCGCCGTCTTCGGCGGACTGGGGACCTAGTAACGGTTTAGCAAGGACCGTCGACCGGAGCGTTGCCGCTCGGGCCGACGAGATGCTGGACGTCGGGGGCGGCTCCGGCCTGGATGCAGTACGACCCCGCGTCCGCCCGGACGAGCGTGACGCCGTTCGAGGGCGGTAGCACGACGCCGGCATACGTGCCGTGCTCGGCGCGCCAGGCCTCGAGTGCCGGCCCCGCCTGTTGGAGGTTGAAGGCGGCCGCTACCCGCGCTGCGTCGTTCTGTGCCCCGGACGAGGACGCGAGCCCGCTGTTCTGGGCGGATCGGCTCCAGAGGAAGGCGACGACTGCCAGCGTGACGAGCAGCGAGACGAGGCTGAACGAGCGCATCTCGGACCTATCGGCGCGCCCACCCGGCGCCTTGATACAGGCATAAGACGCACTAATGGCTTGGATTAGCGAAGTTGGGTAGGATTCTGCCCGTGGCGGAGACGGCCAGATTCGACGTGCTCGTCATCGGCAGCGGAGCCTCCGGGCTCGCAGCCGCGGTTTCCGCGGAGCGGGCCGGCGCCCGCGTCGCGCTCGCGACCAAGGGCGCGCTCCAGTCCTGCAATTCCGCCAAGGCGCAGGGCGGCATCCAGGCCGCTTTCGGCGACGACGATTCCCCCGAGCAGCACGCCGAGGACGTCTGGACGAGCTCCCACGAGACGGCCGACCGAAACCTCGTCGGGATCCTCACCTCGGAGGCCCCCGACACCATCCATTGGCTCGAGGAGAACGGCGTCGAATTCACGCGGGAGAACGGCGGCTACAGGCTGGCCCGCTGCGGAGGGGCGAGCCGCCAGCGCCTCCTTCAGGTCGGCGACCGCACGGGTCTCGCAATCACCACGGCGCTCCGTGAGACGCTCGAGGCGTCGAGCGCGCAGACCTTTCCCAAGTCCCCGCTCACCTCGCTCGAGCCGATCGAGAACGGGTGGCGAGCGGTCTGCGGAGACCATGTCCTCGAGGCGGGTGCCGTCGTCCTGGCCGCCGGCGGCCGCTGCTACCGCGAGGCAAAGGAGCGCGGCGAGCTCTCCACGAACCATCCCGGGGCGACTGGTGAGACGACGCGGATGGCACTCGACCTGGGAGCCGAGGCCCGCGACCTCGACGCGCTGCAGTACCACCCGAACGGAGGCGCCTGGCCGGCGAACATGCAGGGCTACTCCATCCCGGAGACGACTCGTGCGTACGGCGCCGTCCTGCTGAACGCCGAGGGTGAGGAGTTCACCGACTCGCTCGGGCCCCGCGACCAGGTTTCGCAGGCGATCTTCGACGAGGTCGAACGGGGGAAGGGCGTCGAGACGCCGGACGGTCGCCCAGCAGTGCTGCTCGACACGACGCGGATCTCCGAGCGCGACGCCCAGATCTCGCTCCCCTACATGCTGCGCCGGTATCGCGCGGCCGGCATCGACCCACTCGCCGAGCCAATCCTCACCTATCCCGTTCTCCACTACCAGAACGGCGGCCTGCGTATCGACGAGCACGGTGAGACGACCGTTCAGGGCCTCTTTGGCTGCGGAGAGATCGCCGGCGGCACGCACGGCCGCAACCGGATGATGGGGAACTCGCTGCTCGAGTGCTGTGTGTTCGGCCGTCGCGCGGGCCGCACCGCTACGGAAAGGGCCGCCGCATGAGCGTCGCTCGCTTTTCGCTCGCTCTCACGGGGGAAACCGTGTTTCCCCCGTGGACCCCGTTCTTTGATGCAGTGAGGGAACCTCCCGGTTCCCTCACACACCCTCCACACGCTCATCGGCCGGGAGCCCGCCGATGAGCGTCGTCGCCACCGACATCCAGAGCGCCGTCGAAGACGCGGCGGCGTACCTCTACGTCTGGGCCCTGAAGGACATCCCGCAAGACCTTCGCGACGCCCTCGCGGACGCGCGCGAGAAGGAGACGACCACGACCGGGCAGCGCGTGCTGGACACGATCATCCGTAACGTCGCCGTCGCCGACGAGGGCGAGAAGCTCGTCTGCCAGGACACGGGAATCGCCGTCTACTACTGCCGCGTCGGCGAGCACTTCCCGCTCCACCCCGCCCGCATCTACGAGGCGCTCTACGACGGGACGGCGCGCGCGACCGAGGAGCACCCCCTGCGCTCGAACACCGTGCACACGCTGACGCGGGAGAACACGGGGCCGAACGTCGGCTATCGCGTGCCGATCGTGCACTGGGCGTTCGTCAAGGACTTGGACGGGCTCGACGTCAAGTGCGTGCCCAAGGGCTCCGGCTCGGAGAGCATGAGCTTCCTGAAGATGTGCACGCCCGCCGACGGCGTCGCGGGCATCAAGCGCTTCGTGCTCGATTCGATCGTCGGCGCCGGCGGCAAGCCCTGCCCGCCCGGCATCGCCGGCGTCGGCATCGGCGGCTCGGCCGACTACGCGATGCACCTGGCCAAGGAGGCCATCGCGCGCCCGGTCGGCACCCGCAACCCCGATCCCGAGGTGGCGAAGCTCGAAGAGGAGCTGACCCAGCTCCTGAACGAGACGGGGATCGGCCCGATGGGCCTGGGCGGCGACGTCACAGTCCTCCATTGCCACGTCGAGCACGCGGACACGCACATGACCCTCAACCCGGTGGCCGTCAACTACCAGTGCTGGGCCGCGCGCCGCGCGACGGCGCACATCTCGGCGGACGGCTCGGTCGCGTATGACCGAGAGGCATGAGTTGACCACCGTGCTAACCGAACGCGGAGGCGTCTAGGGTTGGCCGAGCGTCACGTCACCTTTCCCACCGACGAGGAGACGATTCGCAGCCTCCGGGCGGGCGACTCGGTGCTCGTCGACGGTCACGTCATCGGGATCCGCGACCGCACGCAGATCCGCATCTTCGACCAGGGTCAGAAGCCGCCCATGGACCTGAACGGCGCCTTCCTCCTGCACACGGCGCCGGGCGTCCGCAAGGTGGGGCCCGGCCGCTACGAGAAGGTCTCCATCGGGACGACGACGAGCGCGCGGATGGTCCGTTTCACCGAGCCGCTCGGTCGCGACTACGGTGTGAGGGCGATTTGCGGCAAGGGTGGGCTTCCCGACGAGGCCATCGAGCCCATGGAGCGCTACGGCATGGTGTACTTCGCCATCGTCGGCGGCGCGGCGGCGCTCGAGACGGAGCAGATCGAGGAGATCGAGGAGGTTGCGTGGGAGGAGCTCATGCCTGAGTGTCTGTGGAAGTTCCGCGTCAAGGATTTCGGCCCGCTGACGGTCGCCATCGACGCGCACGGCAACTCGCTCTACCACGACGTCCAACAGCAGGCTCGTAAGCGACTGGAGGATCTCTATGCACGGCTCTAGCGGTGGTCACGAGGAGTTCCTCGACCTGCCCGCGCGCTCCTCGAAGCCGCGGACCGAAGGCCTCACTCACGTCATCGACAAGGGGATCGACCTGCGTCAGATCGAGGGCCTCTTCGAGAGTGCCGGCGATTACGTGGACATCGTCAAGCTCGGCTGGGGGACCTCCTACGTGACGCGGAACCTCGAGGAGAAGATCGCCCTCTACCGCTCGTTCGACGTCCCGATCGTCTGCGGCGGCACCCTCTTCGAAGCGGTCATCGGCCGCGACCGGCTCGACGAGTACCGCTCCTGGCTCGCGAGCAAGGGCTTCACGCACGTCGAGGTCTCGGACGGGACGATCGACCTCCCGCACGCCCGCAAGCTCGAGTTCATCGCCGAGCTGGCCAAGGACTTCGTCGTCATGTCCGAGGTCGGCTCCAAGAACGCGGACGTCGTCTACGCCCCGTACCAGTGGGTCGAGTGGATCAAGGACGAGCTCGAGGCGGGGGCCTGGAAGGTGATCACCGAGGCGCGTGAGGGCGGCACCGCCGGCATCTTCCGGCCCACCGGCGAGATGCGCACCGGCCTGATCGACGAGATCGTCCATGAGATCGACGTCGGCGACATCATCTTCGAGGCGCCGCGCGAGGCAGCTCAGGGCTGGTTCGTCCGTCGCTTCGGGCCCGAGGTCAACCTCGGCAACATTCCGCCTGAAGAGGTCATTCCGCTCGAGACGCTCCGCCTCGGGCTCCGTTCCGACACCCTCAAGGAGATCCTGCTCAGTGAGCGCACAGCCATCGCTGACCGACTCTGAGCTCGAAGCCCTCTCCGCGGAGGACGTCCTCCGCTGGGCGTACGAGGAGTTCGGCGACCGCCTCTGCCTCACGTGCTCCTGGCAGAAGCAGTCCTCGGTGCTTGTGCACATGGTCAACGACCTCGGCCTCGAGATCGACGTCGTCGAGCTCGACACGCACCTCTTCTTCAAGGAGACCTACGAGACGCGCGAGCGGATCGTCGAGCGTTACGGGCTCAACCTGATCCAGCCCGAGATCATCACCGTGGCCGAGCAGCACAAGCAGGAGGGCCCCAATCT
>JBKPFG010000007.1:0-9146 GCA_046728735.1 Actinomycetota bacterium | reverse complement strand
ACCCTCGTGCGGGCGCGGGATCTCGACCACGCCCTCGAGATCATGAACGCATCGCCGAAGGGGAACGCCGCCTCGATCTTCACCACGTCCGGGGGCGCGATGCGGAAGTTCCGCTACCACGCGGAGGCGGGCATGATCGGCGTCAACATCGGCGTCGCCGCTCCCATGTCCTTCTTCCCCTTCACGGGTTGGAAGGACTCGTTCTTCGGCGACCTCCACGCCCACGGGCGCGACGCGATCGAGTTCTACACCGAGAAGAAGGTCGTGATCACCCGCTGGCCGGAGTGATCCTCCCGGTGACGTTGCCGAGCCTCCGGCGCGCGAAAAGCGAGCCAAGGCAGGACGCAGGGAGCGTGCAGGCTTTGCAGCCTGTGCGCGACCGAGGACGAAGCGTGGCGGCTACGCGTTGCAGCCGCTCGGAGGCCGGCGAATGTTGCCGGGTGGGTCACTGGTAAGCGCCAAGCGGCTGGAATATGCGGTCACCTCGCGGCTCGGCGAGCCGGCGCACGCGGAGCCTGACTGGACCGCAGAGCACCTGCTCCTGGCGGCGCTCGCGCGCTGCTCGCTCACGAGCCTGGACTTCCACGCCCAGAGGATGGACATCACGGCCAAGGGGTCGGCCTCGGCCGACGGCCTCGTGACGAAGCGCGAGGAGGACGGCCGCTACGCGTTCGTCGAGGTCTCGTGCCGGCTCGACGTCGAGCTCGATCCACTGCCCGACCCTGAAGGGGTTGAAGAGCTTCTCTCCCTGGCGGAACGAGATTGCTTCATCGGCGCCTCGCTCACGGCGCCCCCGCACTACGCGTGGCGGGTCAACGGAGATGTCGTCGCGTGAGCACCGTCGCCTTCGACGTCGCCGCCGCACGTGCGAAGTTCCCAGCACTGGCAAGCGACCTTGTCTTCCTCGACGGCCCGGGAGGGACCCAGGTGCCCCAGTCCGTGATCGACGCGGTCGCGGACTGCCTGCGGGACTCAAACGCGAATCTCGAGGGCCCCTTCGAGACGAGCCGCCGCGCCGACGCGATCATCGCCGAGGCGCATGAGGCTGCCGCCCGGTTCCTCGGGGCGACGCCCGAGGAGGTCGGATTCGGTCAGAACATGACCACGCTCAACTTCGCGCTCACGCGCACCCTCGGGAGGGAGCTGCGCCGCGGCGACGAGATCGTCGTCACGCGACTCGACCACGACGGGAACGTCGCGCCCTGGCTCGAGCTCGCTCACGACCTCGACCTGATCATCCGTCGGGCGGACTTCAACGAAGAGGACGGAACCTTCGACCTCGACGATCTGGCGGCCCAGCTCTCGGAGCGGACCCGCGTGGTCGCCTTCCCGTGGGCCTCGAACGCGCTCGGGACGATCACGCCCGTGCGGAAGATCGCCGAGCTCGCGCATGAGGCCGGTGCGCTGGCGTGGGTGGACGCCGTCCATTACGCACCGCACGGGCCCATCGACGTCGCCGCCGTCGGAGCCGACGTCCTCATCTGCTCCCCGTACAAGTTCTTCGGCCCCCATCTCGGTCTCTTCTTCGGGAGGAAAGAGCTGCTCGAGCGCTGGCGTCCGTACAAAGTGCGTCCGTCGGCGGACGAACCGGTCGCTCATCGCTTCGAGACGGGGACGCTCTCCCACGAGGCGCTGGCCGGGACGACCGCTGCGATTGAGTACGTCGAGTCCCTGGGCTGGGACGCGATCCGCGCCCACGAGCGCGAGCTGGGCCAGCGCCTCCTCGACGGGCTGCCGGACGCATACCGCCTGCACGGGCCCCGGACGATGGAAGGCAGGGTTCCCACCTTCTCGCTCACACACCCGGAGCGCTCACCGAACGAGCTCGGAGGCGATCTCGGTGCGCGGGGAATCGCGACCTGGCCCGGGAACTTCTACGCCGTCGACGTCATGGAGCGGCTGGGTCTCCCGCAGGGAACCCTCCGCATCGGTTTCGTCCACTACAACAACGCCGAGGAGGTCGACCGCCTGCTCGCTGCGCTCGAGGAGCTCGGCTGAGCGTCCGGCTCTACTGGGCCCGCAACGACGGCATGAGCGGGCACGTGTTCCTGGACCCGCTCGACCGCTCCGCGCTCGAGCGGGAGATGGACCTGCAGGGACTGGGCTTTCCGCGACTCGAGCCGGGGATCCACGTGACAGTCGCCGAGGTGGACGCCGCCCTCGAGAGCGCCGCTCTGGAGCCGATCTCGCTCGACGCGAAGCTCTGGAGCGACTGGCTCGCCTTTCTCCAGGGCGCCTCGGTGAACGGCGGGTTGCTGGTGCGATGAGACGGATCGTCTTCGCGCTGCTGGTCATCGCGCTGGCCGCCTGCGGCGGGCGCGAGGCAGCTGGGCCGACTCAGCCCAAGGACGATCCGGCGCAGGGGATCTACAACTACGACCACGCGCGTGCGCTCGGAATCCGCGTCGATCCGGTACCACCCGCGGCCCTGCTCTGCCCGACGAACGTGGCGGACGACGGATTCTCCGCGGATGAGCTGGATACGCCGGAAGAACGTGCAAAGCTCGAGCGGGAGATGGCAACAGCGCCGACCTGTACGGTCGATCCGCGCCTTGGACTCATCGTCGTCGGCTATTCAGTGGAGGCGGTCCGTGACGCCGAGAGCGCCTTCGAGAAGGGCAAGCTCATCTGCGAGGGGATTGCCCCCACCGTTCCGGCGCTCGACGCCGAAGGCTTCGACGATCTTGCCCGCGACAGAGTGCGGACCGCATACGGGGTGGATGGGTCTGATTCCTTCGTAGACCTCGTCGCCGGCTGTCGCAGCACCCCGTGGGGCGCCGACATGCTGCTTCCCGACTAGCTGTACGACTTCCGGGCCGCGTCCCAGCGGGGGTCGTCCCAGCGGATCTTGTCCGCGTTGACACCCTTCCGCACGGCGAGATCGAGCGTCAGGAGCTGGAAGCGCACGATGTCGACGACGGGGTGCACTGTTGGAATGAGCGTGGTCGGCGACCCGATCTCCCCGAGTGCGCGCACCAGATCGGCCGCGCGCTCGGCCGCGCGGCCTTCGCCTTCGAGGACGAAAACTTGCACGGTCTCGTCGATGGCAGCCAGGTCGCCGTGGAGGATCTGCTCGGTGTGGCGGGCCTGGGCGGGCATGTAGGCGCCCTCTCGGAGCTTCAGCACGGCTTCCTGGGCTGTGGGCCAGTCGCGTCCGGCGCCGACCACGGCCAGGCGCCCCCAGTCGACGCTTTCCACGGGCTCGAGCAGCGCCTGCTCGACGGCGAGCCGCAGCCAGCGAACGTCCTCACCCCGGAGCGCTTCCAGCGCGGCTACCGCACACGTGTAGCTTGCCGTGTGGCAGTAGCTCTCCTCCACCTCCGGGGTGACGACGAAGACTTCGTCGGCGACTTCGGCCAGCGGGCTCTCGGCCTTCCCGGTGACGAGCCACACCGGGCCGTCGAACGCCTCGGCCGCCTCGAGGGTGAGGCGTGTCTCGCCCTCGTGGCTGATGCAGACGAGCAGATCGGCCTCGGGCGGCGAGAGGACCGCCTCGAGCGCCTGCAGCGATTCGCCGCCCGTCTGCGCGGCGTGGTAGGAGGTCCCGCAGCCGGTGAAGACGACGCGGCCTTCGGGGAGGCGGCGGTCGCCGACGCGCTCGGGCACGCCGCGCAGCCATTCCGGCTGGTCGTGGATCGCCTTGCGCGTGAGCTCTCCTGCCATCCGAGAGCGCGAAGGTAACATCCCGGCGATGGAGGGGTTCAGGTTCGTCTGCCCGCAGGAGGTCGGCTTTCGCGACCTCGACGTCTTCGGCCACGTCAACAACGCGGTCTACCTCACGTACATCGAGAACGCGCGCATCGGGTACATGCGAGACGTCTTGGGGATCGAGTCCCCGGACGACCTGCTCGTGATCGTCGCCAACGTCAACATCGACTTCCGCACTCGTGCCTCCCTCGGCGAGACCCTCGAGGTGGGCGCGCGCGTCTCGCGGATCGGAACGAAGAGCTTCGACATGGAGCACGAGGTGCGCGGCGCCGACGGCCGGCTCGTCGCCTCCGCCTCGACGACGCTCGTTACCTTCGACTACCGCGGCGACTCGACCATGCCCGTGCCGGAGCTCTGGCGCGAGCGGATCGAGGCCTACGAAGCCAGGGACTTCGCCGCAGCCTGATGCCGAACGCGTTCGAGAAGACGACGCTCGACAACGGCCTCCGGGTCGTGACGGCGCCGATGCCCCAGGCGAAGTCGGTGGCGTGCTTCGTCATGCTCGCGGCGGGGTCCCGCTACGAGACGAGGGAGACGAACGGGATCGCCCACTTCGCCGAGCACATGTTCTTCAAGGGCACCGAGAAGCGGCCGACAGCCCGTGAGATCGCGGGCGAGATCGATTCGATCGGCGGAGAGTTCAACGCGTTCACCGGCAAGGAGTACACGGGCTACTACGTCAAGTGCGCCGCCGAGCACCGCAACATCGCGCTCGACGTCCTCATCGACATGCTCCGGCACTCGAAGTTCGACGCGGAGGAGATCGAGCGCGAGAAGGGCGTGATCGTCGAGGAGATGAACATGTACTACGACACCCCGCGGGATTACGTGGACGGCGTCTACGACGAGCTCCTCTACGGCGACACCCCGCTCGGGTGGGACATCATCGGCCGCAAGGAGACCGTCCGCGGAGCGGAGCGCGAGACGTTCCTCGACTACCTGGAGCGCTGGTACCGGGCGCCGCGCATGGTCGCCGGCATCGCCGGCAACCTCGGCGAGGGTCTCATCCCGCGACTCGAGGAGCTGCTCGGGGACGTGCCGGACGGTGCTTCCGGCCAGCCCCTGCCCGCCGAATGGCACCAAGAGGCGCCCCAGGTGAAGCTGCACACGAAACAGTCCGACCAGGCGCACATCCGTGTTGGCGTGCACAGCTACCCCCTCGTCCACCCGGACCGGTACGCGCTCTCCCTCCTCTCGACGGTGCTCGGGGGCGGGATGTCCTCGAGGCTCTTCACGGAAGTACGCGAGCGTCGCGGTCTCGCCTACTACATCTACGGGCACCAGCAGGGCTACACGGACACCGGCACGCTCTTCGCCCAGGGGGGCGTGGACATCAATCGGATCGACGACGCCGCTCGGACCGTGGTCGCGGAGTTCGCGCGCATCGCGGCGCAGCCGATCGAGGCCGACGAGCTGGAAAAAGCGCGCAACTTCGCCAAGGGGCGCCTCGTGCTCTCGCTCGAGGATCCGAAGGGGATGATCATGTTCGGCCTCAGGAACGAGGTGCTCGAGGGCAACCTGCGCGAGCCGGACGAGGTGCTCGCGGGCCTGGACGCCGTGACGATCGAGGACGTGCAGCGGGTGGCGCAGGACATCATCCGCGAGGACCGCCTCAACTTCGCGCTCATCGGCCCCTTCGACGACCCCGAGCGCTTCGAGAAGCTCCTGGCCCTTTCCGCTTAGTTCGGCGCGAGGTCGTACGGGAAGTCCGTGAGGATCTCGCACCCGTCGTCCGTGACGAGGACGAGGTCTTCGAGCCTGCAACCGCCGAAGCCCTTGCGATAGAGGCCGGGCTCGACAGCGAGCACGTCGCCGGCCACGAGCTCCGTCCCCAGCCGTCCCAGGCTAGGAAGCTCGTGCACGTCGAGGCCCACCCCGTGGCCGAGGCTGTGGAAGAAGCCGTCCTCGAGGGGCTTGGAGGGATCCTTGTTCAGCTGCGTCGGATACCCGTGCTCCATGAAGAGCTCGCAGATCATCCGGTGCAGGTCCGAGCCACGCACGCCCGGCCGCACCGCGTCGTAGGCACGATCGAGCGCTTCTTTGACGAGAGCGTGATACCGGAGGAGCTCCTCGGGAGGCTCACCGAGGCAGAACGTCCGAGTCATGTCGGCATAGCAACCGGAGGCCGGGTCCTGCGGGTACAGATCCGCGACCACAGGCTCGCCCTCCTCGATGCTGCCGTGTCCGGTCTCGTGGCCGACGGCGGTCTGAGCGCCGTGGGAGACGATCAGCATGTCAGGGGCAATCACCCCGGCCTCGCTGAAACGTTGTAGCGCAACGGCCTGCAGCTCCTCGCAGGAAACGTCGCCCTCGGCGAGGCGCGTGCGAATCCTCTCCATCGCGGATTCGGCAGCCGCCTGTGCGCGGCGGATCCCGGCGACCTCGGAGTCGTTCTTGACCCGGCGCCGCTCGTCGAAGAGCTCACCGCGAGCCTCCAGCGCCACGCCGTTCGCGCGCAGATGGTCGGCGGCGTCGAGCGGAAAGCTGCGGGGCGTGATCGCCTCTTGGACGCCGATCTTCCGACAGGCTCGCAGGAGGAGCTCCCGCTCCGCCTCGTACCAGGGCAGACCCTGGGAGTAGAGCTCGTCGATGTCGAGCTCCTCCAGCGGGATGGTCTCGAGCCCGTCGAGCTGCGAGATGCGCGGAATCTCCAGCGAGCCCACGAAGACGTAGCGGGAGCCGTTCCGCTCCACATAGACGAACGCATCGGGGATCGGCACCGGCACCTCGTGCCGGAGCTCCGGCGACCTGATCGTGTCGGCGAACATGAGAACGTCGGGCACGGTTCGTCCATCGTAGCTGGGGTAGATTCAGGTCCCGTGGAGGAGACGCTTGAGCGCGCCCGCAGGCTGGTCGGCGAATACAGCCAGGAGCTACGTGAGTCGCTCCCGGACAGGGCCGGGATCTTCGACGCTCACGTCCATGTCGGCCGCGACATCGACGGATTCGTCGCTCCGTACGAAGAGCTGATGGCCTTCCTCGCACGAGACGGAGTCACGCGCGCCTTCGCTTTCTGCATGGACGAACCCGATCGCGAGCCGGCTTTCCGGGCTGCGAACGACCGCACGCTCGCGGCCGCGGAACGCTCGCAAGGCGTCCTCATCCCCTTCGTTCGCCTCGACCTCGCGCAGGATCCCATCGACGAGGCCACGCGTTGTCTCGATCTGGGCGCGCGCGGCATCAAGCTCCACCCGCGCGCGCAGGGTTTCCTCCTGAACGACGAGCGTCTCGCTCCCGTGTTCGCGCTGGCCGCCGAGCGCGGCGTGCCGATCCTGATCCACGGCGGCCGCGGGCTCCCGCCGATCGCCGACCACCTCACGCGCCTCGTAGACGCCTATCCCGAGGCCCAGCTGATCATCGCCCACGCGGGCATCGCCGATCTGGCAGGGCTTTCGGAGGCCTTCGGCGGTCGTGCCGGTGTCTTCTTCGACACGTCCGTCTGGAGCCCGATCGACCTCCTCGACATGTTCCACCGCGTCTCGCCCGAGCAGGTGCTGTACGCGTCCGACTACCCGTACGGACAGCAGCCCGACTCGTTGTTCATCTCGGTGCGAACAGCGCGCCAGGCGGGCCTCTCCGACGACCAGCTACGCGACATGCTGGGCCGCTCGGCGGCGCGGATCGCAAACGGCGAGCCGCCCCTCGAGCCCACCGCGCCACACGGCCGACGCACGCTGGAGCAACCGATCACCTTCGCCCGCATCCACCACTACCTGACGATGGCGACCCCCCTCCTCTGGACGCGACAATTGGACACGATCGGCGTGCTCGGGCTCGCGTTGAACGCCTGCCGGGAGCGCGACGGTCACCAGGACGCGCGCGAGCGCATCGCCGACCTCGTCGCCTGCGCGCGGGACCTCTGGCGGACGGTCCCCGAAGCGGAGACGGATCCCGAGAGGTCCGAGCTGCGCCGTCTCACCTTCCGCCTCGTGCACCTGGCGGACATCCTCGCCGTCACGCTCATCGAGTGATCGCCGCGGTCGTGCTCGCGGCCGGCGCGGGCGAGCGGTTCGGCGGGCCGAAGCAGCAGCTCCTCCTCCCGTACGTCCTGGCTCGCCTCGCCGAGAGCCCGGTCGACGAGGTCGTCGTGGTCGCCGGTGCGCACGCCGTCGGCGCCGAAGCGGCTCGGATTGTCCATTGCCCGGATTGGGAACGCGGCGTGGGCGCGTCGCTGCGCTGCGGGCTCGCGGTGCTCGGCGCCGGAGTCGAGGCGGTTGTCGTCTGCCTCGCGGACGGCCCCAACCTCTCTCCGGAAGCCGTTCGCCGCGTCCTGGCGGCGTGGCGCAGCGGCGCAGGAACCGTGGTTGCGGCGAGTTACGCGGGCGAGCGCGGGCACCCGGTCGTCATCGGCCGGAGCTCCTGGGACGACGTGCCGGACGAAGGGATGAGAGGACTTCCGGCCACGCTCGTACCCTGCGACGACCTTGGGACTCCAGGAGACGTCGACTCTGCCGATGACATAGGCAGGTTGGAACCACCGCTCGCCGAACACTGACCGCCGTGGCCGTTTCTCCATTCGGAGCCGCACGCTTGAGCAGGCGCCTCACGCTCGAGGAGGCCGCTGCGCGGGCGAACATGGACGTCGAGCAGATCAAGTCGCTCGAGGACAACTGCCTGTACCGGTTCGGCTCGAATGCGGACGCCGTCAGCGCCGCACTGGTCTACGCCGCCTCCCTTCGGATCACGGAGCGGGAGGCACGTCGACTGGCGGGTCTGCCCGAGCCCTCGCGGCTCGACCCCTGGTCGCCGCGCCGGATGCTCGCAGCGCTCGCCTTCCTGCTCACGTGCACCGCGCTCGCCTGGTTCGTGGTCTGGCCCCAGGTCTTCCCCGCGGACAACGCCGTGGCCGCGTCGTCTCCCGCGGCTCACACGTCCGCGCCGGCGGTGCCGCTGCCCGCCCGCTGGCAGATCCAGGTCGACGTCCTCAACGGCACGCGCCAGGGCAACGCCGCAGCCGGATTGGCGAACCGGATTGCCGGGCTCGCCTACAAGATGGGGCGCGTCGGGAACGCCAAGGAGCGGAACTACCGGAAGACCCTGGTCTACTACCCGCCCGGCGGCGAGGCGATCGCAGAGCGGCTGGCCGACGAACTGGGGGTGGGAACCGTCGCGCTCCCAGGCGGCAACGACCCGCTGCGCCTGCTCGTCATCGTCGGAAAGAGCTCCGGCTAGAGCTAACGCGCTACTAGTAGAGCGGCGTCCGGAGCGCCGCGAGCTTCGCCTTCAGGTCCGGCGGCATCTCCTCTGCGCATGCGAGGCGTACGTACATGCGGAGCTTCTCCTCGAACTTGTAGCGCTTGCGGCAGTACGTGCACTCGTTCAGATGGCTCTCGGCTTCCGCGATTTCGGCGTCCGAGAGCTCACGGTCGAGGAAGGGCTGCAGAACCTCCTCGCATTTCGCGCACGGGTCGAACATCACGCCTCCCCGACGGCCGCTT
>JBKPFG010000269.1:0-3414 GCA_046728735.1 Actinomycetota bacterium | reverse complement strand
GCGATGCGGGTCTCGAGGTCGGGCGCCTGGATGTCGGTGATGAGGCCCCATTCGAAACGGGAGCGGAGGCGCGCCTCGAGCGTGGCGATCGCCCGCGGCGGGCGATCCGACGAGATCACGATCTGCCTGCCGGCCTCGTAGAGCGAGTTGAACGTGTGGAAGAACTCCTCTTGGATCCGCTCCTTGTGCTCGAAGAACTGGATGTCGTCGACGAGCAGGAGGTCGTAGTGGCGATAGCGCTGCTTGAAGCCCTCGATGCGCTTGTCGCGGAGCGAGTTGATGAAGTCGTTCATGAAGGTCTCGCTCGTGACGTAGCGGACGGAGAAGTGCCGCGAATGCTCGCCGACGTAGCTCGCGATCGCCTGCAGGAGGTGCGTCTTGCCGAGGCCCGTGCCCCCGTAGATGAAGAGCGGGTTGTACGCCTGGGCAGGGGCTTCCGCCACGGCGAGCGCGGCCGCGTGCGCGAAGCGGTTCGACGAGCCGATGACGAAGGAGTCGAACGTGTACTTGTGGTTGAGGCCCTCGACGCCGCGTGGCGGCGGCGCCGTCTCCTCGGCATGGGGCGAGCTCTCGGCGGCGACGATGCGGACGGGCCGCGACTCCTCGAGGGTGTCGGTGACGGCGGTCTCGACGAGGCCTCGGTAGTGGCCGTCGATCCACTCGCGCGTGAAGTCGTCCCGCGCCAGGAGGACGAAAGCGTCGTCCTCGAGCGCGCCCGTGGCTCCGGTGAACCACTGTGCGTAGGGGCCGTCGCTGAGCGTCTCTCGTAGTCGAGCGGAGACTTCGGACCACAGGCTCTCCGCGCTCAGTTGGACTGGCCCTTCCACGGTCGGTGCTGCTCCTCGCCTGACTCCGGGAAGCGGCGATCATAGCAACGGCCTCTCGCCTCTACAACGCCGCCGCTCGCCTATTCAGGCGACAAAAAACCTCCTCTGAGCAGGAGGTTTTTGGATATCCACACGGGTCTCCACAGCTGTGGAAAGGTTGTTGGAGGCGGCACCGGATGCGGGTTTCGGGCTGTGGATTTCCTCGCTCGTAAAAAAGTCGTGCCGCGCCCTGGCCGAGAGGCCTCCTCTATACTCTTCCGCACGCGCCGCCCCGGCGGCCTCGTCTTTCCAGAGCTCCATGAAGCGAACTTTCCAGCCGAATGTGCGCCGGCGAAAGCGTCGGCATGGGTTTCGGGCCCGGATGGCAACCCGGAGCGGGCGCGCGATCCTCAAGCGCCGGCGCGCCAGGGGACGCAAGCGTCTCTCCGCCTGATCGTCCGTGATGAAGCGTCGAAACCGCCTGTCGCGCTCGCGTGACTTCGACGCCGTCTACCGCCACGGCCACTCGACGGCCACGCGTTACCTGGTGCTCTATTCGTTTCCGCGCGAGGCGGGCGACGGCGAAGGCCCGAGGCTCGGCCTGGCGGTCTCACGACAGCTGGGCGGCGCGGTCGAGCGGAACCGCTTGAAGCGGCGTCTCCGAGCGGCCTTCGACGAGCTCTCGAGCGAGCTCTCAGCCGACACCGACTACGTGCTGATCGCGAGGCCCGGTCTCGGCGATGCCGTCGAGGGGCATGGCTTCCCCTGGCTCGTGGAGCGCGTGGGCGAGGTCTTTCGCAAGGAGCGCTCCTGACCGCCGTCGCAATCGCGTTCGTCCGCGTCTACCGCGCGCTCGTCAGCCCGCTCGTTCCCCAGACGATCGGCGGCCGCTGCAAGTACCACCCGAGCTGCTCGCAGTACGCACTCGACGCGTTCCGTGAGTTCGGGTTCCTGCGCGGCACCTTGCTCGCCGCCTGGCGGCTGCTCCGCTGCAATCCCTGGAGCCACGGAGGAGTCGACTACGCGCACGACCAGCACGTCTTTCCGCTCCTGAGGAGGAGCGCGTGATCCTGCTCGCGACGCTCGCCATCCTCGAGCCGATCGAGAAGCCGCTCACCGCCATCCTCGAGTGGCTGCACTCGGCGATCGGCCTTCCCTGGGCCTGGGCGATCATCGTGCTCACGCTGATCGTGCGGATCGCGCTCGTGCCGCTGACCGTGAAGCAGATCCGCTCGATGCAGCACCTCCAGCAGCATGCGCCGGAGCTGAAGGCGATCCAGCAGAAGTACAAGGGCGACCGGCAGCGGATGAACGAGGAGGTCATGAAGTTCTACCGGGAGAACCAGATCAACCCGGCTGCTTCGTGTCTTCCGATTCTCGTCCAGATCCCGATCTTCATCTCGCTCTACTACGTCCTCAGGGACTTCGAGAAGGACGTCTTTCCCAAGTACCCGAACTCGGACCTCGGGTGGTTGCACGTCGTCCCGAACATCACCGACAACATCACGGCCCACTGGTCGGGGTGGCTCTTGGTCGCGATCTACGTCGGAAGCCAGCTCGGGTCGATCGCCTTCACGCCCATGCCCGATCCACGCCAGAAGTGGATCATGATGGCGCTCCCCTTCGTCTTCATCGTCTTCATCGTCAACGCCACGTTCCCGGTCGGGCTCTTGCTCTACTGGGTGACGACGAACCTCTGGACGGTCGGGCAGGGCCTCGTGACCAGGCGGATGTTCCCCCGGCCCGCGGCACCGCCGAAGCGCACGTCGCGCACACCACCCAAAGCGGCGAGCCCACCGCCGGGAGACGGAGCGGCCGCGGCCAAGGCAGTGCAGCCTTCGCGCGGAGCGAGCGGCCAGCAGCGCGTGCGGCGGCGGAAGAAGAAAGGCCCACGGTCAAGGCGATGACGGAGCAGGAAGCGGAAACGCCGCTCTCGGTCGAGGCCGAGGGCGAGACCGTCGGCGAGGCGAAGTGGACCGCGCTTCGGGAGCTCGAGCGGCGCTACCCCGGGCTGGACAAGTCGAGTGTTCGTTTCGCAGTCGTCTCCGAGGGTGAGCGCGGCCTGCTCGGCGTCGGTTACGCGCCTGCCAGGGTGATCGCTTCCTTCGAGGGCGCAGCGCCCGCAGCGCCCGCCGACGAAGAGCCCGGCTCTCCCGCCGCCCTCCTACGGGGGCTCGTCGAGCGGATCGCCGTCAGCCTTGGAGCGCCGGTGGCCGTCGCGATCGAAGAGGACGAGGAGACGCTCACAGCGAGGCTGAGCGGGCCCGATCTCGGCCTCGTCATCGGCAAGCACGGGCAGACGATCGACGCGATCCAGTACCTGGCGAACGCGATCGTCTGGCGTGGCCGGGAGGACCGCAAGAGCGTCGTGGTGGACGCCGCGGGCTACCGGGACCGCCGCCGCGCTTCGCTCGAGCAGCTCGCCGATCGTGCGGCGGGTGAAGCGCGAGCGGCCAGGAAAGACGTGTCCCTCGAGCCCATGTCGGCCGTGGAGCGAAAGATCGTCCACCTCCATTTGCAGGACCGCGAGGACGTCGAGACGACGAGCGAGGGCACGGAGCCCAACCGCTACGTCGTCGTCAAGCCGGTTGCGTGACGAGCGGCTCGA
>JBKPFG010000254.1:0-8826 GCA_046728735.1 Actinomycetota bacterium | reverse complement strand
GCACTCGACATCGACTTCGCCGTCACGATCCCCGGGACCGACGACGTCGAGGAGTCGATGATCGCCGTGCCGCTGAAGTACGGAGCCCGGGTGATCGGAGTCGTGGTCATCTCCAAGCTCGGCGTGGGGCAGTTCGACGAGGACGACGTGCGCCTGCTCGAGGTGCTGGGCGGCCACGCTTCGGTCGCGCTCGAGAACGCGCGCCTCTACGAGGCGGAGCGAAACGAGGCCGCACGCGCCAAGGAATCGCTCGAGATCGCCAACGCCCTGCTCGAGTTCAGCCGAGAGCTGGCGGCCGCCGAAGGTCTCGACGAGGTTCTCGCGCGCCTCGTCGACCTGACGGGCCGCACGCTCGCGGCCGAGCGAACCTCGGTCTGGTTGCAGGAGGCCGAGACTGGCGACCTGATCCCGACCGCTGTCTGCGGGAACGACGAAGAAGCCGAGCGGCGGCTGCTCGAGCTCCGTTTCTCCAGCCAGGTCGCCCACGAGCTCCTCGCGGGCGACGAGCCGTTCGTGCTCGACGCACGCGAGGTGGCGAAGCTTCCGGGAGCGCACGACATCAAGGGCATGTCGCTCGCCCTCGCCCCGCTGCACCTCGACGCCGACCGCGTCGGCTGTATCGCCGCGGTTGCGCCCAGAGGTCACTTCGAGCCTGCGGGCAGGCGCATGCGGCTTCTCTCTGGAATCGCCCACCAGGCCAAGCTCGCCATCCAGAACGCCAGCAGCTTCCAGAGCCTCGAGGAGACCTTCCTCTCGACCGTCGAGGCGCTCGCCAACGCGCTCGAGGCGAATGACGAATACACCTCCTCCCACGCCCGCTGGATCACCGACATGGCGCTCGAGGTGGGGCGAGAGCTGCACCTCGACGCGAAGACGCTCAAACGTCTGGAGCTGGGCGCCCTCTTCCATGACATCGGCAAGATCGGCATCCCGGCCACGATCCTCTCGAAGCCGGGCCCCCTCACCCCGGAGGAGCGCGCTGTGATCGAGACGCATCCGGAGCTCGGCGAGCGCATCCTTGCTCCCATCGCCCGCCTCGGGGACGTCCGCCCCATCGTCCGCCATGCCCACGAGCGCTGGGACGGCGCCGGCTATCCGGACGGGAAGTCGGCCGAGGAGATTCCGATCGAGTCACGCGTCATCCTCGTCTGCGACGCCTTCCACGCCATGACGACCGATCGGCCCTACCGGTCGCGGCTGCCGATCGAAGAGGCGTTCAGGCGGCTCGAGGAGTCGGCGGGCACGCAGTTCGACCCGCGCGTGGTCGAGGCATTCATCCGCCTCGCCCCCGAGTCCCTCGAAGACCACCCCGTCTAGACGCTCTGGACGGCGGGCTTCCCCGGGCAAAATACGCGTCCGCGTTCAGTTAGACGCTGACGACGCCGGGTCATTTTGAACGCGAATGCGTTCTCGCGGACCCCGTGTGACTAGGGGAGAACTGCGAAACGTGTAAGGCCGCATGGTTGGCGGGCTCAGGAGCATGCTGGTCCGGTTGGTCCCCACATCGGACGCAGTTTTACCCCACGGTGAAGGCCCCTAGCTGCCGCCCTTCCGCAACACTCCGGCTCCGTCTGACGGGCCGCGCTCACCCCGCGCAGGCATTCCAGGTGGCGCGCTAAGCGCGGATCAGAAAGAGAAACGGGAGCGCGGATGTGACCGCGCTCCCGTTCCATCTTGCTTCCTTACTTCAGCTTGAACTGTGCGGAGATGGAGGACCCGTCGTCCGTCGCCATAGTCACGACGTAGCAATTGCCCGACTTGGTTGGAGTCTTCCAGTTGTAGATGAACTGGCCGCCCGTCGTGTCGTAGCGCAGGCTCGTTCCGCCCGTAGCGACGACCTCGATCTCATCGATGGCGTCACCCGAGAATTTCGTGCAAGGAACCTGCTTCGCCGAGAACGAGGCAACATCGGCCGTGTCCGTCAACTCGTTCGAGCACGCGAAGATCTCGAATTTGAGCGGCACGGTCGAGCCGTTCTTGACCGTATTGACGACGCCGCTGCCCATATCGACCGGCTGGTAGAAGCCACGCAGCGTCCAAGCAAGCACGGTGTAGGTGCTGCTTGCGGAAGCCGAGTTACCAGCCTTGTCATCCGCGGATGCCGAGACCGTGTGCGTTCCGACCGCAGCCGAGTAGCCGCTGACCGAGCAGGAACCGTCGAGACCGGACAGGGCATCCGAAGCGCTGCACGTGGGGGCCGCCGGAACCGACCCGAAGTAGTAGCTCACGCCATCGGCGGGACCGCCAACAAGGCTGACGGTCGGAGCGGTCTTGTCGATGTTGATCCCGCTGACCGTTGCGCTGGCGGAGTTCCCCGCCTTGTCGGTCACGGAACCGCTCGCCGACTGCCCAGCACCTTCGCCGGTCAGGGTCGCGTCGGGGCCACAGGCGCCGTCAACCCCGGAGGTCGCGTCGGCACACGTGAAGTTCACCGACACGTCGGTGTTGTTCCACCCGTTGGCATTCGCCGCAGGACTGGCCGAGCCGCTGATCGTCGGAGCGGTCTTGTCCAGCTTGACCGTGACTGAGGCGCTGTTGGAGTTACCCGCGTTGTCGAAAACGGTGCGCGACACCGTCGCCGTACCTTCGTCACTCACCGTGACGTCGGCCGGACACGTGTCGATGCCCGAGAGGCTGTCGGAGCAGGTGAAACTCACCGTCACGTTCGAGTTGTTCCAGCCGTTCCCGTTCGGGCCTGGCGACACGCTCGCGTTGATGACCGGAGGCGTCAGGTCGATGTTGATCCCGCTCGCGGTCACGGTGGCACTGTTCCCGTAGTTGTCCACCGCGGTGCCGGACGCCGATTGGTTGATGCCCTCCGAGTTGAGCGTGATGGGGCCTGTGCACGAAGCAATGCCCGACTCGCTGTCGCTACAGGTGAAACTCACCGTCACGGGTGAGTTGTGCCATCCGTTTGCGTTCGCGGGAGGTGACAGGGAGAACGTGATCGACGGGGCAGTCGTATCGACAACGCTGACGTTGAACATGCCGCTGGTCGTCTCACCGTCGCTGTCCGTTGCGGAGCAGTTCACCTGCGTGATGCCGAGCGGGAACGTGCTCCCGGAGGCCTGACTACAGGTGACGGTGACGGAGCCGTCCTCGGCGTCGGATGCCGAGGCGGTGTAGTTGACGACCGCGCCGCTCGGTCCCGTCGCTGATGCCGTGATGTCGCTCGGCAGGTTCAGGGTCGGCGGCGTGTTCGTCGGCTCAGCCGCGTTCACCGTCAGGGTGAAGTTCGCCTGGTTGTTGAACAGGCTCCCGCTCACGCCACCACTGATCGCGTGCGTGATCGGGTAGCTTCCCGCCGTCGACGACGAGAAGGTCGCGGTCTTGGCGCCGGGGTTACCGCAGGCCGTGAATGAGAGCGAGGACGGGCCGCTGACGCTCGCGGACTTCGTGATCGAGACGGTGACCGGATGCGTAGCATCAGCGTTACAACCGGCCACGTCGCCGGTCGCGCTGTTGGCGACGATTCGATAGGTGATGACGGTGGATCCACCCTCGGTGATCGTTGTGACCCCGGTGGTTGTCCCCGCGTCGTTCTGTACGTTGTCCGCATACGCGACGGTGGCGAACAGAACTGTCGCCAGGATCGCGCCGAGCAGCAGACTCAATCTGCCGCGTCTGCGGACTTGCTTGGGTGTTGCCATGTCTCTCCTTCAGGCCCTTGCGTTCAGGCTGCTTCTCAAGACCCCGCCTGAGCGCAGCCGCAGTATCCCGAGGCTATTCGAGATCACGAGCACGCGTATATAGGCCACTTGGACTGTCTTTAGGTGCAGCAGGTCCTAGGGATAAACGCCTTCGTGAGCCCATTACGTGTACAGCAAGCACCAAACGCCCTCGCCCGATGAAGGACGAGCCCCCGTAACGCCCGCCGCACTGCCGCAAGCGTTCCGGCTTCTACACTTAGATCGTGTTCCGTCTTGGCGTGACGCTCGCGGTCATAGGAGTCACGATCGGCCTCGGTGGGATGGCGTTTGCCGCGTTTTGGATCTACACGCACCTCGGCGCCTGACCGCCCGCTTCCGGCAAACCTAGCCCCGCCGCCCTTCCGCAAGTGTTCCCGGCTCTTCGCATCTCCTCGGGCGGAAGCCACAATGAGTGTGGTGTCCAAAAAGCTTGCTCTAATCGCTGCGCTCGCACTCTCAAGCGCAGCTTGCTCCCGCGACGATGGAACCACCACGAGCGCGACGACCGGCGGTCGGTACAGGGCTGATCGGACGTGGGCATGCCTCCGGGAGCGCGGCCTCGTTGCTTCCTTCGATCGAGGATGGCGGGTTCAAACGGCGAGCCCAGATCTACGACGAGGAGAACGCCCAGTGCGACCATCCTCAAGGCGCGCGCACCGACCCAGTCCGCCGAGGCTTGCGGTCGCGGAGCAGCACGACTCAGAGGTCAGTTTCGCAGTTGATTTCGCCTAACACCCCTAGACGCGCGGTCAGGGCGTTGGCTCGGGCCCGCTCGGTGTGCCTCCTTTGCGAGCGACGCCCCAGAGCGCCTAGCTGAGTCGAGGTTCTACGATCCGGCTCGCGATGAGCGAGCCGCTGAACGTCTCCGAGTACGAGGCTCTCGCCCGCGAGCAGCTCGACGACGGCCCCTACGACTACTTCGCCGGCGGCGCAGGCGACGAGTGGACCCTCGCCGAGAACGTGCGCGCTTTCAATCGCTGGGTGCTGCGCCCGAGGATGCTCGTCGACGTGGGCATGGTGACAACGGCTACGACCGTTCTCGGCGTGGACGTCTCCATGCCCGTCCTCGTCGCCCCCACGGCCTTCCAGCGCCTCGCGCACCCCCAGGGAGAGACGGCGACCGCGCGCGGGGCTGCGGCAGCCGGCACCGTCTTCTGCCTCTCGACGCTCGCGAGCTACACGCCCGCCGAGATCGCCGCAAGCGCGCCGCAGGGCAGGAACTGGCTGCAGCTCTACTGGTCGCCCGACCGGGGCTTCACGCAGGGGCTCGTGGAAGCCGCGGCCGCTGCGGGCTTCTCGGCCATCCTCCTCACGGTCGACCTACCGCTCGCCGGACGCCGGGAACGCGACCTGCGAGCCGCCTTCGAGCTTCCTGCGGATCTCCCGGTTCCCAACCTGCCTTCAGATCTCGGCGGAGGAAACTTCCACGCGGCGCTGGGAGAGGTCGTCGACCGCACGATCACGTGGCGCGACCTCGAGTGGCTCGCCTCGCTCACCGACCTTCCGCTCGTCGTCAAAGGCATCCTCACCGGCGAGGACGGCCGCCTGGCCTGCGAGCACGGTGTGGCCGGCGTCGTCGTCTCGAACCACGGAGGTCGCCAGCTCGACGGCGTGGCCGCGAGCATCGATGCGCTTCCGGAAGTCGTCGACGCGTGCGCGGGGAGAGTCACGGTGCTGCTCGACGGCGGAGTTCGCCGGGGGACGGACGTCGTCAAGGCGCTCGCGTTGGGCGCGAAAGCCGTCCTCGTCGGCCGCGCGCCGGTCTGGGGCCTCGCGGTCGCAGGCGAAGAGGGAGTTCTGCAGGTGCTCGAACTCCTGCGAGAGGAGGTCGCTCTCGCGCTGGCTCTCCTCGGCTGCGCCGGCCCCGAGGCCGTCGGGCCCGCGCATGTGGCGCGCGCGACGCGCTAGGAAGACGTCAGCGCCACGTTCGCGCTCCCGGTGGCGTTGCCCTGAGGGTCGAGCACGATCGTGTACGTGCCCGTCGAGCCGAGGGTGAGCGCGACGGTCTTCCCGCTCGTGCCGAAGTACGTCGACGAGAGGAGCGTGGTGCCGCTCGGGTTGAGGACCGAGACCTGGGCGCTCGTGCAGCACGAGCTTCCGAAGGTGACGCCTGCCAGCTTCAAGGTGACGCGCTGCCCCGCGGTGCCGGTAAAGGTGAGGCGGGCGTTCTGGCCCGGGACTCCGAGGCTGACGGCTGTCGCGGCGCCTCCGACGGTCACCGAGCCGGTCGCGTCGGGAGGAACGTCGTAGAGCGTCACCGTCGCGCTCCCAGTCAGGTTGCTCTGAGGATCGAGGAAGATCCGGTAGGCGCCGCTCACCGGCAGCGTCTTCACGTCGAGGAAGCCGCCGCTCGTGCCGAAATAGGTCGCGCCGACGAGCGTGGAGCCGTCGGGCTTCAGGATGGAGATCTTCGCGCTCGTGCAGCAGGAGGTTCCGAAGGTGACGTTGGCCAGCTTGACGCTGACTCGCCTGCCTGCGACGCCGTCGAAGGTGAGGTAAGCATCCTGGCCGGGAGTCGTCGTCTCGACGGAGACGGCTGGGCCGCCCGGAACGATCGAGGCGGTGACGTCGGGCGGTACGTCGTACAGCGTCACCGTCGCGTTGCCGACGGCGTTGGACTGCGGATCCAGCACGATCGCGTACGCGCCGGAGACCGGCAAGACCTTCGCATCGAGGAAGCCGCCGCTCGTGCCGAAATAGGTCGCGCCGACGAGCGTGGAGCCGTCGGGCTTCAGGATGGAGATCTTCGCGCTTGCGCTGCCCGAGCTTCCGATCGTCACATCTGTGAGCTTCACGCTCACCTGTCTGCCCGCCACGCCGGAGAAGACGAGGCGCGCGTTCTGCCCGGGCACGGTCGTCGTTGCCGTGACCGGGTCGCCACCCGGCTCGATCGACTCGAGGGTGTCCGGCGGGACGTCGTAGAGCGTGACGGTGGCGCCCCCCGTCGCCGTTCCCTGCGGGTCCAAGAGGATCCTGTAGGTGCCGGTGAGCGGCAGCGTCTTCGTGTCGACGAACCCGCCGCTCGTTCCGAAGTACGTCGGGGAAAGAATCGTCGCGCCCGTGGGACCGACGATCGAGACCTTCGAGGAGCAACAGCCCGAGGTGCCGATCGTGACGTTGGTGAGCTTGAGGCTCACCCGCTGTCCTGCCTGGCCATCGAAGGCGAGCCGCACCGTGTCTCCGGCCGAGGTGACCTCGACCGGCGCTCCGCCCGCAACGATCGGGTAGACGGTGCTCGCGGCGCCCGAGACCGAGACGGAGTCGGTCGCGGCGGCGGAGGTCGCGGTCGCCGTGACCTCGAGCGCACCGGCCTCGCCGGCCACGAAGCTTCCCGTGTAGAGCCCGTCCCCATCCGTCGTCAGCGTGACCGCCTCTCCGTTGACGGTCACGGATGCGTCGGCCCCGGACGGGTCTCCGCAGGCTCCCGCGAGGGCAACCACGTCGACGCTCGTCCCCACGTCCACGGCGAAGCCCGGAGCCGGAGCCTCGAGCCACACCTGCGGCTGCCCGTCGCACCCGAGCGCGTTGCCCACGTTCAGGCGTCCACCTGAGACCGTCTTCGTGGCCAGGGCGGCGTTGGGGTCGACGGTGCGCAGCAGGAGCGCCTTGAGACCGAAGCTCGTCGCATTCGGGAACGCAGCCTTCACGAGCGCGACGGCGCCGGTGACGTGAGGCGTGCCATCGACGTCCCGTCCAGGTACCTGTAGCTCCCGCCGGGCCAGGTGGAGAGGATGCTCGAGCCGGGCGCCCCGAGGTCGACGCTGCGCCGGCCGTAGTTCGAGAACCAGGAGCGTGCATCGCGGTTGTCCGTCGCTGCGACCGCGATCACGTTCGGAAGGTCGTAGTTCGAGGGGAAGTTCTCCTCGGCGTCGTTGTCCGAAAAGCTGTTGCCGGCGGCTGCGACGAACAGGGAGCCGTGCTGGTTCGCGTAGTCGATCGCGTCCGCGAGCGCCTGCGAGTAGCCGTCTCCGCCCCAGGAGTCGTTCGTCGCGACGGCGCCCATCGAGCTCGCGTAGAGGACGGCCCGCACAGCGTCCGCGGCGTCCCCGCTCCCGTCGGCGCCGAGGAACTTGAGCGGCATGAGGCGCACCGACCAGTTGACGCCGGTGAACCCCCTTGCCATTGCCGCCGACCGCGCCGATGGTGCCCGCCACGTGCGTTCCGTGGCCGTTGTCGTCGAAAGGGTCGTTGTCGTCGTTGAGGAAGTCCCAGCCGTGCCAGTCGTCGACGTAGCCGTTGCCGTCGTTGTCGATCCCGTCGTTCCTGCAGCCGGAACAGTTCTCCCCGGGGTTGACCCAGATGTTGGCGGCGAGATCGGGGTGCGTGTAGTCGATGCCCGTGTCGATCACGCCGACGGCGACACCGGCGCTTCCGGTCGAGTGCTCCCACGCCTCCGGTGCGTCGATGTCCGCATCGGACGTCCCCGAGACGCCCTGAACGGCCTGGCCGGTGTTGTGCAGGCCCCAGAGCTGGGGGAACGACGGGTCATCCGGCGAGGCGTCCGTGTGGAAGCGGACGTTGGGCTCGGCATAGCGCACGCGGGGATCGCGCTCGAGGGCGGCCCTGATCCGGTCCAGCTGACCTGCGGGGACCGAGACGACGCGCGCCCGGATGGAGCGGAAGCGCTCCTCCGTTTGTGCTCCGAGAGTGTTGAGCACGCCGGCCTGTGCAGTCGTCGCGACGTTCCGTTTGAATCCGACGATGAGCTCGACGCGCTTCGTCGTCCCCGCCGAGGGCGCAGGCGCAGCGGCGGTCAGCGCGGCGAGCAGGGCTGCGAGAGCCGCCGCAGGAGGGACGAAGCGCGGCCCCATGTGCTGAGCGTACGGGCGGGTTTTGGTAGTTACAAGGCTCCGACGGGGGAACTATCCGAACGTGTGGCTCGGGCGTCGTAGAGCCTGAAAGCAGGCAAAGCAACGGCCGCGAGCGCCACTCCGACGACGCAGAGCACTCCGCCCGAGACCACCGACGTCCGCACACTGGTCAGGGAGGCGACGAGGCCCGCCTCCAGGTTCCCCAGCAGCGGCCCGCTCGTGTAGCTCACCTGCTCGATGCCGGCCAGCCGCCCGCGCAGGCGATCCGGGATCGTCTGGTTCCACATCGTCATGCGGAAGATGCCGCTGACCATGTCCGCGCCGCC
>JBKPFG010000100.1:0-12023 GCA_046728735.1 Actinomycetota bacterium | reverse complement strand
GCCCTGGACGGGCGCTGCCTGCTCGACGGTCGCGTCCTGGTCGCTCGGACCCGGCTCCTCACCGCGCTCGGCGCGCTCGGCCTGGCGCTGGGCGGCCTCCGTCGCGCGGAAGAGCTCGGCTAGCGGGCCCTCACGCATGCTGGCGCGGCGTCGCGCCATTGAGCACCTCCTTGGCGAGCTCGCGATACGCCTCGGCCGCAGGGCTCGAGGGGTCGTACTACAGCACCGAGCTGCCCTGCACGGGCGCTTCGGCGTAGCGGACGGTCTTGCGGATCCGGGTGTCGAAGACGAGATCGCCGAAGTTCTCCTTCAGCATCTCGATCGCCTCGCGGCTGTGCAGCGTGCGCGAGTCGTACATGGTCGGGAGGATCCCGTAGATGTCCACGACCGGATTGAGGTTCTCCCGGATCATCGTGAGCGTGTTCTCGAGCTGGACGAGCCCGCGCAGCGAGAGGTACTCGCACTGCACGGGAACGATGACGCCGTCGGACGCCGTCAACGCATTGATGGTCAGGAGACCGAGCGACGGCGGGGTGTCGATGAGGATGTACTCGTAGCGGCTGCGGACGGGGAGCAGCCCTTTCTGCAGCGCGCGTTCCCGGCCGATCATGCTCGAGAGCGCCAGCTCGGCGCCCGCGAGGTCGATCGAGGAGACGGCGATGTCGACCTCGGCGCGATGAATCACGTCCTCGATCGGCACCGAGTGGACGAGGACGTCGTACATCGACCGCTCGACTGTGTCCGGGTCCATGCCCTGACTCATGGTCAGGTTCCCCTGCGGGTCGAGGTCGACGACGAGGACGCTGAAGCCCTTCTCCTTGAAGGCGACCGCGAGGTTGATCGTGGTCGTCGTCTTGGCCACGCCACCTTTTTGATTGGCGAAGGCGATGACCTGGCCCAGTGTCGCTCCCTTAGACGTAGACGTCCGCTTGCGCGGACGCGTGAGAATTCCGGTTATGCCCATGCGGGCTCCTGTTTCGGGTCAGGTTAGCACAATCCTTCTCGCTGTTTGCAGCGAAAAAGGCCTGGAAAAGCGCCTCGCAGGCTACCGCGTGAGCGCGAGGAGGGAGAGCATCTCGAAGCAGGCGTTCGCGGCGACGATGGAAGTGACCGCCGACGGGTCGAACGGCGGGCAGACCTCGACGCAATCGAAGCCGCGAAAGTCGAGCCCGGCGAGCGAGCGGATGTAGGTCAACGCCTCACGACTCGAAGGGCCTCCCACCTCGGGAGTGCCGGTGCCCGGCGCGAACGCCGGGTCGACGAAGTCGATGTCGAACGAGAGAAACGCAGGCGCGTCCGCCACCCGGTCGCGCACGCGCTCGGAGAACCCGCCGGGGCCAAGCGCAGCGAGCTCCTCGTACGGGATCGCGTCGACGCCGAAGTCGCCCGGGAGCGCGGCGTCTGACGCAGCCGTCAGCGACCCGCGCAAGCCCGCCTGCACGGAACGTCCCGGATCGATCAGGCCCTCCTCGATCGCTCGGCGAACGACGCTCCCGTGGAAGAGCTTCTGGCCGAAGTACTCGTCCCAGAGATCGTGATGCGCGTCGAACTGGACGAGCGCGAGCGGCCCGTGCACGGTTGCCAGCGCCCGCAGCTCGGCGAGCAGAATCGAATGGTCCCCTCCGAGACAGATCGTCGTCACGCCGGCCCTGACGACCTCCTCGAGCGCGGCCTGCGAGCGGTCGAGCGAGTCGGCTGTGGACCCCGGGACGGTGGGCAGGTCGCCGTAGTCGACGAGCGAGAGTCTCTCGACGACGTCCACGCGAAGCAGTGGGTTGTAGTTCCGCAGCATGACCGAGGCGCTCCGGATTCCCTCCGGCCCGAAGCGCGCCCCGCTACGGAAGACCACGGCACCGTCGGTCGGGATCCCGACCACGGCGACGTCGACACCCTCGAGGTCGCGGACGTAAGGCAACCGCATGAACGTCCGCGGGCCGGAGAACCGCGGCATCTCGAAGGCGTCCGGCGGCCCGTAGCGAGGCATCAGCGCGGGCGCGATTATAGGGCTGCTCGAACAACCACCTCCCCAGTGCGGTTCTGAGCTGGCCCATCGCCCTCGAGCCGGGCCCGGCAGCGTTCGAGGGCGGCCGTCGCTTCGTCCAGCCCGCCGGGTCGTTCGCTCGCGAGCCAGCACTCGCCCTCCCTGAGCAAGGCGCGCACTTCACCCAGGAGGACGGATGCCGGCGCACCACCGTCGCGCAGACGCTCGATTCGCTCCAGCCGTTCGAGAACCCGCCTAGCCTCGTCCATGAGACGAAGGTAGCCCTAGGAAGCGCGCGTGTCCGTGTCCCTCTGTGCCGCTTCTCGTGCAGCTTTGCGGCAATCTCGCCAGTAGACGACGATTGCAAGCAGGCCGCCCGCTGCCGCGACCGAGATGACGGGCCAGTCTCCCCAGCTCAGGGCGATGAGGAGAATCGCGAAGACGACGCCGAGGCGGAGGCCGAGACAGCGTCGTCGCTGGAGACGGCCGCTGTACTTCATCCTGCGGCCGCGACGCGCGCGGCCGCCGTCAGCTGCGGGCGAGGCCGCAAGCCGATGAGAGCCTCGTCGAGCTCGCTGACGAGCTCTCCTCGGGAGTCGTGGAGGAGGGTCTCGACGAGGGCTCGACGTACCGCATCCTCTGCCCGGGCACCGGGCCCGTCGCCCTCGACCAGAGCCCGAAAAGCGGTCAGGAGCTCGCCTCGCTCCCCCGCCGTCTCACCCAGGAGAACCGCTGCACGCATCGCAGCCGCCCAGGGGCCCTCGTCGCATCCGAGCAGCGCCTCGAGCGCTTCGCGCAGTTCGTCGGCGCGCATGGGCCCTTCGTGGAAGAGCGCCAGCTCCCACCGCTCGAGCGCCTCGAGGAGGTCCTGCTCGACCGGCCCTTCGATCAGCCGGCTCTGGAGGCCGGCCGCGAGCCTGGCCCGGAAAGGATCGAGTCGCGTGGCCTCGCCCGGAGGAATCTGAGCGGCGAGCGGAGGCAAGGGACGCACGCCGTAGGGCCGCCAGTCGAGGCGCTCGAAGAGAACGGGCCCTGCCGCCACGGCGCCCGGGGTCGCCAGCCGCAAGGCGCTCACAGCCACCCCGAACTCGTGGGCCGCGTCGGGAGCCTGGCAGGCGGTCTCGTCGAGGTCGCGCTCGAGCTCCATCACGAGCGTGCGGTCGACCTCCCGCCCGAAGTCACGTGGAAGGAGTCGGTTCGCCTCCGGCCAGGCGGCTGTCAGCTCTCCGGTCGCGGCGGGACGAACGCGCAGACCTCGGCCGAGCTCGATCGTTCCTCCGGCCGTCAGGCCCACGAGGGGCGCCAGAGCGGCATACGCCCTCCGTTCCCCGAAGACCGAGCGCTCGAGCTCCGCATAAGCGCGCTCGAAGACCGCATCGTCCCAATCGAAGCCCGAGCACTCCTCGGCCGTGCGCACGAGGAGGGGGAGCAGGACCGTCCGGCGGAGGGCCTCGTCCTCGCCCACGCCCTCGTCCGAGTGCGCGTGCGCGAAGATCCCGGCGGCGGGCTCGTCCTTGAGCGCGGTCAGCGCTTCACGCGCGTCGTCCCGAAGCCCGAGCCGCTGCGCGTACTGCTCGACGAAGGCGCCCACGAGCGGCGTGTACTCGTAGAGGGTGGGTCGATTCGCGCCACCATGCTCGGCCAGGGCGACCGGGATGTCTGCGCCCTGCTCGATCTCGCCGCCCAGTTCGAAGAAAGCACCCAGGCAGAAGGCGCGCAGAGCGCGAAAGAGGTCGGGGGAGCGAGGCGCCGTCGGCACGGGGGTCCTCGTTACGCCCCGGCGGCCTCCGTTCCTGCCTGGCAGAGCGGACACCAGTACGCCGTTCGCGCGTGCTCACCCTGGGGCCGCGACCGAATCGGAGCTCCGCAACGAAGACACGGACGACCCGCCCTGCGGTAGGCGAGATTCCGTCTCCGCGGCCCTCGCATGAGCCTGGAGGCCGCGCTCAGCACGCTCAACAACTCCTCGTCCTGCGCTTCTCGCAGACGCATCCAGGGAGAAACGGACGCTTCGAACAGCGCCTCAGCCTTCCATTTGTTGCCTACTCCGGCAACGAGAGACTGATCCAGAAGGGCCTCGCCCAGCTCCCGCCCCTGGTCGGCGTTGCGAAAGCGTTCGAGCATTGCCTCCAGGTCGGGAGGATCGTCCATCACGTCCGGGCCGAGGCGGGCCAGCTTCGTCGTCCCCAGCTCCAGAATCGGCCCGTTTCGCTGCACGGCCTGCCAGCTTCCGGCCCGCAGAACGAGCCACGGCCGGCCCATGACCGGCCGGTCCGCCGCCTGAACGAACCAGCGTCCACGCATGCGCAGGTGACTGCGGACGACGAGGCCGCCCTCGAACGTGAGGAGTAGATTCTTGCCCCGGGCCTCGACGCGTTCCAGGCGCTTTCCGTCGATCCGCTCCGCGATTCCGAGCATGGCGGCGCGTGGGTGGAGCGACTCGGCCTCGACGACCTGACCCTGCAGGACTTGGAGACGCTCGGCGGCCCGGTGCAGGCTGTCACCCTCGGGCACAGCGCCTCAGGGTCGGAGCACGGCCCGTCGCGGGCCCGCGAGGAATCCGGCTTCCAGCAGGAGGGGCATGATCTCCGTCTCGCCGACAGGGCGGCCGTCGAAGCGCTCGACCGCGAGGCGCTTGAGGTTCAGCTTAGGCATGTTCGCGACGAGCTCGGCGAGCGCACGGCTCAGCCACTCGGGCTCGGGCTCGCGCAAGGGGACGAGGGAGCGGCCGCCGCGATCGACGAAGAGCGCCGGCTCACCGGAGAGGAGGACGACATAGGCGCCCGCCACACGGGCGGCTCGAGCGCCGGCCCGTTTCGGCCAGGGGAGTGCGGCGCCGAAAGGTTGCGCCGGATCGGCGGCCGCGAGCACGAGCCCGGACTCGTCCTCGCCGCGGTCCCGCAGGCGCTCGACTGCGCCCGGAAGGGCGAACTGGGCGCCGCCGAGCCCTTCGACGAAGTAGCCCCGGCGACAGGCGCCGAGAATCTCCAGGCGCCGAAGTTCGCGGTAGACCGGGGCGTACCCGCCCGGAATCCCCTCCGCACGAACGCCGTCCCTGGTCACGATTCCCTGACGCTCGAGCAGGAGCTCGGCGAGCGCACGGGGATCGGCCTCGCCCGGAAACATGCCCGCCGTCGACGACCAGCGCCCCTGGGTGGCGGTGATCACATCGGCGCGCTGGCGTGAGAACCGCCGGGCGCGCCGGTCGGGCCTGGGCGTCGCGTGACGCCGCTGCGCCCGCAACGGTTGCCAGGCGTCGTTCGTCACCTCGCCCGCCCAGACGAGATCCCAGAGCGCAGGCAGGGCAGATTCGGCCTCGAGACCGGTCTCGCGCAGGAGGTCGAACCAGAAGAGAGCACCGGCTCGGAGCGCGTCGCGCACCCGTTCGTGCTCCAGCCCCTCCGGAGCCGGGAGCGACGCCGGCGGGCCGAGCGCAGCCGCGTCCTCGCGGAAGTAGAGCGCCACACGTTCGAGACCGGCGCCCACCCAGACGACCTCCCCCGATGCAGTCAGCTGGTCGAGCTGCGCTGGCGCATAGCCGGGAACCCGTCTCGGAAGCACGTCGGACTCCCAGAGCGCGACCGGAAGAGAGATGCCCTGCAGCGGAACGAGCGCCTCGCGCAGAGTGGAGCGGCGATCGACGCCCTGCCACGCAGGCAGGAAGCGTCCGAGTGCCGATGCCTCCACCGGCTCGATCTCCTTGCGCAGGGCCGCGAGACTGGCGCGGCGGAGCCGCCGGAGAACGTCCGGATCCGACCATTCGCGCTCGCTTCCGCCGGGCCGGAGCTCGCCGCGGACGAGACCGAGGCTCGCGAGCCGATGCTCGGCCTCGTCGGTCGGGAGGCCGTAACGAGCAGAGGTCTCGGCCGTCGTGAAAGGCCCCCGCCCGCGCGCGTAACGGCGCAGGATCCAGGCGAGGGGATCGTCCCCGCCTTCGAGAAATGCATCCGGGAGACCGCTGGGGGGCATCGCACCGAGTGCGTCGCGGTAGCGACCCGCGTCTTCGGCTGCGATCAGCCGCTCCTCGCCGGCAACCCTGATCCGCACGGCCCGCCGCGCGTCCTCCAGCTCGGCGGCCAGGGCCTCCTCGAATTCCCCCGGCCGGAGGTCACCTCTCCGCAGGAGGAGGTCGTGCAGCTGATCGGGGGAATGGGGCTCACCTCGAAGCTCCGTCTCGACCTGCTCCAGGGCTCGGGGGTCGATGAGATCACGCAGCTCCTCCTGGCCTAGGAGCTCCTTCAGCAGGTCGCGGTCGAGTGCGAGAGCCTGCGCCCTGCGCTCGGCGAGCGGCGTGTCGTCCTCGTACATGTACGTCGCCACGTAGTCGAAGAGCAGCGAGGTCGCGTAGGGAGACGCGCTCGGTGTCTCGACCTCGACCAGATCGATGCGCCGCTGCTCCAGGGCGGCGAGCAGCTGCTTCAGCGCGGGAAGGTCGAAGACGTCCTGGAGGCACTCGCGGTAGGTCTCCAAGACGACGGGGAAGTCGGCGTAACGGCGCGCGACCTGCAACAGGCCCTGCGCCTTCAGCCGCTGCTGCCAGAGGGGTGTGCGCTGCCCCGGGCGACGCCTCGGGATCAGCAGCGCCCGGGCGGCGTTCTCGCGGAAGCGTGCCCCGAAGAGTGCGGTCCCGCCCACCTCCGAGATGACCAGACCATCGAGCTCGCCCGGAGCGACGAGCACGTCGTCGAGCGGCGGCGGCGCCTCGGCGTCCGGCAGATGGAGGGCGATGCCGTCGTCGGACCAGATCGAGTTGACCTCGAGGCCGAGCGATTCGCGCAGCCGCGCCGTGAGCGCGAGCGCCCAGGGCGCGTGCACGCGTCCCCCGAAGGGCGTCAGGACGCACAGCCGCCAGTCGCCGATCTCGTCCCGAAACCGCTCCACGACCACGGTGCGGTCGGATGGCAAGGCGCCGGTCGCGGCCTCCTGCTCCCGCAGAAAGACGAGCAGGTTCTCGGCCGCCCGCTCGTCCAGCGCGTGCTCTTTCTGGAGGCGCGTTCGCGCGCCGTCGTCGTCGAGCGCCACGAGCTCGCGCGCCGTGCGGCCGATCGCCTCGCCCAGCTCGTACGGGCGCCCGATCCCCTCCCCTTTCCAGAAAGGAACGAGGCCCGGGATTCCCGGCGCGGGCGATACCAGCACACGGTCGCGCGTGATCTCCTCGATCCGCCAGGTCGAGGCGCCGAGCAGAAACGTCTGACCGGCGCGGGCTTCGTAGACCATCTCCTCGTCGAGCTCGCCGACACGCCCGCCTCCATCGACCAGATAGACGCCGAAGAGGCCGCGGTCGGGAATCGTCCCCGCGTTCGTCACCGCCAGCCGGCGCGCTCCCTCCCGGCCGCGTAGCACTCCGTGCACCCGGTCCCAGGTGATCCGGGGGCGGAGCTCGGAGAACTCCTCGGAGGGATAGCGACCCGCGAGCATGTCGAGCACGTTCTCGAGCTGCTGGCGGGAGAGATCGCGGAACGGATACGCCTTGCGCACGAGGTCGTGCAGCTCGTCGACCGAGATCTCCTCCTGGGAGGCGATCGCCACCACCTGCTGGGCCAGCACGTCGAGTGGGTTCTGGACGATCTTCGTCTCTTCGATCAGGCCATCGCGCATGCGCTGGACGACGACTGCTGTCTCGAGGAGGTCGGCCCGGAACTTGGGGAAGATGCGCCCTCTTGAGGGCTCGTCGAGTCGATGGCCTGCGCGCCCGATTCGCTGCAGCCCTCGGGCTACGGACTTGGGGGACTCGACCTGGATGACGAGGTCGACCGCGCCCATGTCGATCCCGAGCTCGAGCGACGAGGTCGCCACGAGCACCGGGATCTCGCCCTTCTTGAGCAACTCCTCGACCTCGATCCGCTGCTCGCGGGAGAGCGAACCGTGGTGTGCCCGGGCGATCTCCGTCTCGGCGAGCTCGTTGAGGCGAAGCGCGAGCCTCTCCGCGAGCCGACGGTTGTTGACGAAGAGGATCGTCGAGCGGTGCTCCTGGACGAGCGCGAGGATCGCCGGGTAGATGGACGGCCAGATCGAGCTTCCGTCGCCCGGCTCGCGCATGTCCTCGAGCGGGACGACCACTCTGAGGTCGAGCTCCTTGGCGCGACCGGCGTCCACGAGCTCGATGGGACGACCCCCGGAGATGAAGCGGCCGATCTCCTCCATGGGCCTCTGGGTCGCCGAGAGGCCGACGCGCTGGAAGGGATCCTGCACGAGTCGCTCGAGCCGTTCGAGGCTGAGAGCCAGGTGCGCCCCGCGCTTCGAGCCTGCGACCGCGTGCACCTCGTCCACGATCACGTACCGGACGCCGCCGAGAGTTTCCCGCGCGCGTGAGGTCAGCATGAGGAAGAGCGACTCCGGGGTCGTGATGAGGATGTCAGGCGGATGCTTGATCAGCGCGGCCCGCTCCTTCGCCGGGGTGTCACCGGTGCGCACGGCCACGGAGAGGCTCGAGCCGATGCCCGCGAGCGGGCCGCGGAGGTTTCGCTCGACGTCGTAGTTGAGCGCCTTGAGGGGGCTGACGTAGAGGACCTGGACCCCTTCTCCCGGCCGCGCCTGGTCGAGCGCCCAGAGGAACGCGGCCAACGTCTTCCCCGACCCGGTCGGCGCCTGGATCAGGGTGTGCTTGCCGGAGGCGATCGCCGGCCAGCCGCGCTCCTGGGCCGGCGTGGGCGCATCGAAGGTGCGCTCGAACCACCCGCGGACTTCCTCGCTGAAGAGCGCGAGAGCTTCCACGTCCTCAGCCTATCGAGCCCGCTGAGCGGCGCCGGAGTGCGTTCTTATAGGGATGCACCCATCCCACCTCCCGCGTCCAGCGTAGTGAGAACGAGCGCGCGTGTGGCGCACGGTTCGTCTCTACTCTCGAGCGGAATAGAATCGGCTCCGATGGCCACGACACGTCCTGACCACCTCCACTTCACGGGCGACGACGAAGCCGACGCGCTCCTTGCCGAGGAGCCCCTCGCGCTCCTCATCGGCTTCGTCCTCGACCAGCAGGTGCCCGTCCAGAAGGCCTTCTCCGGCCCGCTCGAGCTCAAGCGCCGACTCGGGTCGCTCGGCGCGAACGAGATCGCCGGAGCCGACCCGGGCGAGCTCGACCGCATCTTCCGCGAGAAGCCTGCGCTGCACCGGTATCCGGGCACGATGGCGCAACGGACACAGGACCTCGCGGCTGCTGTCGCCAGCGACTACGGCGGCGATGCAGCCCGCGTCTGGACCGAAGCCGAGACGGGGGCCGACCTCGAGCGCCGCCTCCTTGACCTGCCGGGGATCGGGCCGATGAAGGCCCGCTCGCTGATCGCCATCCTGACTAAGCGATTCGGCGTCCGGCCGCCAGGTTGGGAAGACGTGACTCCGTCCCACCCCACGCTCGGCGACGTCGACTCCCTCGAGGCCCTCGAGGCCTATCAGGCCAAGAAGCGCGCCTACAAGGCGTCACTCAAGGCCGCGCGCGCGGCCAGGTAGCCGCACATGCCGTGGACGCCTCCGCCGGGCGGCGTCGAGGCCGAGCAGAGGTAGAGCCCTGGGGCGGGCGTCCGGTACGGCGAGGCCGACAGAACCGGCCGCGCAACGAGGCTCCTGAGCGTCGCGGAGCCGCCGTTGATGTCGCCACCTACGAGATTGCGGTCGTGACGCTCGAGCCCGGCGGGGCCGAGCACGCTCCGACCGGCGACGAGCTCACGAAAGCCCGGCGCGAACCGCTCGATCTGCGCCTCGATCCGTTCGGTCATGTCGAAGGTCGACCCGTTGGGAAGGTGGCAATAGGCCCAGGCCGTGTGCTTTCCCGCAGGCGCCCGGGTGGAGTCGAAGAGGCTGTGCTGCGCGAGGAGGACGAACGGCCGCTCTGCGTGCCTGCCTTCCCACGGCGCCCGCTCGGAGGCGGCGATCTCGTCGAGCGTGCCGCCGAGATGAACCGTGGCCGCGCGCCCACACTCCTCGGCTCGCCACGGAATGGGGCCGTCGAGCGCGAAGTCGACCTTGAAGGCGGCGGGGCCGTGACGATAGCGGGCCAGGCGCTTGGAGTAGCCGCTCGGAAGCCGGTCGCCGGCCAGCCGCAGCAGTTCGCGGGGTGCGACGTCGCACATTGCGAGCGCGGGCTCGACCTCGTCGAGCGACTCGACGGCCGACCCGGCGACGACTTCGCCGCCGAAGCCTTGCAGGACCGAGACGAGCGCATCCGCAATCCTCTGGGACCCGCCGCGAGGGAAGGGCCAGCCGAAGAGATGAGTGGAGGCGAGGAGGATGAGGCCGAACGCGGAGGTGGAGATCCGCTCCAGAGGGACGATCCCGTGGGCGGCGCAGCCGGCGAAGAGCGCCCTCGCGCGCTCGGTGGCGAACGTGCCCCGGGCGACGGAGACGGCTGGGCGGAGGGCATGGAAGCCGAAGCGCGCCATCCCGAGTGGATGTCTCGGTAGGCGCAGGACCGGCCCCAGCAGCTGATCCTCCAGGTCGGGCCAGGACGAG
Source organism: Actinomycetota bacterium (assembly GCA_046728735.1). Classification (GTDB taxonomy): domain Bacteria; phylum Actinomycetota; class Thermoleophilia; order Gaiellales; family Gaiellaceae; genus JAIBJP01. The sequence goes on along the minus strand of JBKPFG010000100.1, from coordinate 1,600 downwards.
CAAAAGCCGCCGATGAGCCGCCGGTACGCCTCGGCGTCCTCCCCGAGCGCGGCCGCCGTCTCTTCGACCGAGCGTTCCACCACGACCGCGCTCCCGTCGTCGAAGGGATGGGCCAGCGCGGCGGGCGAGTGGACGGGCTCGAGCCCGTGCTCGGCGAGCGGGAGCTGGCGGAAGAACGGCGACCCCGACAGGAAGGGATGGATGGAGGAGCAGACGTCGTGGACGAATCCGGGGAGGGTCAGCTCCGCGGAGCGAACCCCTCCGCCGAGAGTCTCCTCGGCCTCGCGTACCAGGACGCTCCGACCCGCGCGCGCGAGCGTGATTGCGGCGGCCAGCCCATTCGGGCCCGAGCCGACGACGACTACGTCGCGAGCGCCGCTCAGCTGACCTCGGCGAGTATCGACGAACGCGCCTCGCGCACCATCTCGCGCGCGATCACGAGGCGCTGGATCTCGTTCGTGCCCTCGTAGATCTGAGTGATCTTGGCGTCACGCATCATCCGTTCCACCGGGTACTCCTTCATGTAGCCGTAGCCACCGAGGACTTGGACGGCCTCCGTGGTCACCTCCATGGCGATGTCGGAGCAGAAGAGCTTCGCCATGGCAGAGGTCTTGGTCAGGTCCGGCGCGCCCTCGTCGATCATCGTGCCGGCCTTGTAGAGGAGGCCGCGCGCGGCCTCGCACTTCGTCTCCATCTCGGCGAGTTTCCCGGCGATCAGCTGGTGCTCGGCGATCGGCTGGCCCATCGTCTCGCGGGTTTTCGCGTACTCGAGCGCGAAGTCGGTCGCGCCCTGCGCGATGCCGAGCGCCTGTGCGGCGATCCCCGGCCGCGAGCGGTCGAGCACCTGCATCGCGATCTTGAACCCGTCGCCCTCTTCACCGACGAGGTTCGCTGCCGGGACACGGCAATCGTTGAAAAAGAGCTCTCCCGTCGTCGAGCCCTTGATCCCCATCGTGGGCTCGATCCGGCCGACCTCGAAACCGGGCGCATCGGCCTCGACCATGAAACAGGAGATCCCTACGTGGCCCGCGTCCGGATCGGTTTTGGCGAAGACGGTGTAGACACCGGCCACACCAGCGTTCGTGATGAACCGCTTCGAACCGTTGAGGATGTAGTCCTCGCCCTCGCGGCGGGCCTCGGTGCGCATCGCCGCCGAGTCCGAGCCCGAGCCCGCCTCGGTGAGGGCATACGCGGAGAGCCGTTCCCCGGCGGCAAGGCCGGGGAGAAACCGATCCTTCTGCTCGTCGCTACCGGCCAGTCTGACGGCGAAGGAGCCGAGCTCGTGCACGGCCAGGATCAGGCCGGTGGTCGCGCAGACACGCGAGATCTCCTCGACCGCGACGAGGACCATGAGCGCGCCCGCGTCGACTCCGCCATAACGCTCCTCGAAGGAGAGACCGAAGAGCCCGTTCTCGCGCAGGAGCTCCACGAGATCCTCCGGGAATTCCGCGGCCTCGTCGATCTCGGCTGCCCGGGAGGCGATCCGCTCCTTCGTGAGTGTTCGGATGAGGCTGCGGATCTCACGCTGCTCGTCCGTGAGCGGATCCCACCCCATGCGCGCGATTCTAGATGGCAGCTACTCGCAGCAGGCGATCCGCAC
>JBKPFG010000057.1:0-6017 GCA_046728735.1 Actinomycetota bacterium | reverse complement strand
GACTTTCCGCCGCCTCTCGTCGAGTCGCGCTCGAAGAACTACTTGACGATGGCCCTCGAGGAGATCGCCGAGGGCAAGATCACCGTCTCGTACAAGTAGCGCGCCAACCGCGAAGGAGCCGTATGGCTCGGGTTCTCGTCGGAGTCACGGGCGGCATCGCGGCCTACAAGGCCTGCGAGCTCGTGCGCCTGCTCGTGAAAGCCGGCCATGAGGTGACGCCCCTCCTGACTCCGGACGCAGAGCGGTTCGTGACCGCGCACACCTTCGAGGCGCTGGCGCGCCGCGAGGCTCCGCGCGACCTCTATCCGCACCTCGTCGAGGCGGACCTCCTCGTCATCGCGCCGCTGTCGGCGAATTCCCTGGCGAAGCTCGCGAACGGGCTCGCGGACAACGTCCTCACGCAGGCCGCGCTCGCGTTTCGCGGTCCTTTCGTCGCCGCCCCGGCCATGAACGTCCGCATGTGGGAGCACCCGGCAACGCAGGAGAACGTCGCCCGGCTCGCGGCCAGGGGCGTCGAGATCATCGGCCCCGAGGCCGGCGAGCTCGCCGAGGGAGAGCACGGTCCGGGCCGCATGACGGAGCCGGAGCTCCTTTTCGCGCGCTGCCAGGAGCTTCTCGGCCACACGGCGACCCTCGCAGGAAAGCGAGTGGTCGTCTCTGCAGGCGGGACACGGGAGCCGATCGACCTCGTCCGTTTCGTCGGGAATCGATCGTCGGGGCGGATGGGAGTCGCGCTCGCAGCGGAGGCACAGCGACGCGGCGCCGATGTGACGCTCGTCTACGCGAATGGGTCGGTCCCGCCCCCGCCCGGTGTCGAGGTCGTGTCGGCTCCTACCGCGGCCGACCTCCGACGTGAGATGCTCGCTCGTGCTGATGCGGACATCGTGCTCATGGCCGCCGCGGTCGCCGATTACCGGCCGAAGAAACCGGAGGACGGGAAGCGTCCGAAGGACCAGGAGATGTGGTCGCTCGAGCTCGAACCGACCGAGGACATCCTCGTTGAGCTGGGCTCACGGCCCAGAGATTCTGAACGCGGACGCGTTCTGGTCGGGTTCGCAGCGGACGCCGGAGAGCGGGGTCTCGAGCGGGCGAGAGAGAAGCTCGCCAACAAGCGAGGGAACCTTTTCGTCTACAACGACGTATCTCAACCCGGAATCGGTTTCGAGGCCGACGAGAACACGCTCGTCCTCGTCTCCGACCGAGGTGAGAAGCAGATCGGGAGGCGTAGCAAGGAGGAATGTGCTGTGGCTATCCTCGATGAGGTCGAGGGTTTACTAGGAGGGGGCTAGTGGACGAGCAGGCCGTCGAAGCGAAAGACCGCGCATCCACGTCCACCCAGACGGGGGTGGAGCTTGCCGGGCGCGTGATCGGCAATCTCCAAAAGGTCATCCATGCGCCCGAGGAGACGCTGCAGTTCTCCTTCCTCTGTCTCCTCGCAGAGGGGCATCTCATAATCGAGGACTTCCCGGGGGTGGGGAAGACGAGCCTCGCGAAGGCGCTGGCGCGCTCGATCGACTGCGCCTTCTCGCGCCTCCAGTTCACCCCGGACCTCCTTCCCTCGGACGTCACCGGGGTCAACGTCTTCAACCAGCGCTCGAACGAGTTCGAGTTCCGGCCGGGGCCGGTGTTCGCGAACATCCTCCTCGTCGACGAGATCAACCGGGCCTCACCGAAGACGCAGGCCGCCTTGCTCGAATGCATGCAGGAGCGCCAGGTGACCGTCGACGGCGTCTCCTACCAGCTCCCGCCTCCCTTCATGGTGATGGCGACCCAGAACCCGATCGAGTACGAGGGGACCTATCCGCTGCCGGAGGCCGAGCTCGACCGCTTCACGATGCGAATCGCGATCGGGTATCCGCCGCTCGCCGACGAGGCCAAGATGCTTTCCGTCCAGGCGACCGACACGCCGCTCGACAGCCTCGAGGCCGTTGCGACTGCTCAGGAGCTCCTTGAGGCGATCGACGACGCCCGGCGGGTGTTCGTCGAGGACAGCCTCAATCGCTACGTCGTCGCTCTCCTCCGCCAGACCCGATCGGACAGCCGGCTGTATCTGGGCGCCAGCCCGCGCGCGGGAATCGCGCTCATGCGGGTCGCGAAGGCACGCGCGCTCGTCGCAGGCCGTGACTACGTGGAGCCCGAGGACGTCAAGGCGGTCGCCCCGACGGTGCTCTCCCATCGCCTGATCCTCGCTCCCGAGGCGCGTTCGTCGGGCCTCGACGCGGAGGATCTGGTCCGGAGTGTGCTCGAGCACACTCCGGTGCCCGTCTAGCCCGTGCTCACCGACCGGGGCCGCTGGATCCTCGCCTTCGGAGGCGGCGTCTACCTCGCGGCCTGGGGCTTCGGCTCCCTCGCCCTCTACCCGATCGCGCTGGGTCTCGTCCTCGCGGTGGCGGCCGCTGCGCTCTGGGTGCGCTTCCTCCACAAGCCGATGCGGCTGCACAGGATCCTGGCCGACGGCGAGCACCTCGCCGGCGACGACATCCCGGTCCGGCTGGAGATGGACGTCGAAGGGCGGATGCCCTCGGGAGCCCTGGTCGTCCGCGAGCGCATGGCCCGCCTGGGCGAGCTCGAGACTGTGCTCGTCAACCGGCGAGGCCGCCTGCGCGGCGGCTACCGGATCGAGGGTGCTCCACGCGGCCGCTACGCGGTCGAGGCCGTCGAAGCGATCCTGGAGGATCCCTTCGGGCTCGAGCGGGTGGAGATCCAGCTGCCTGCTGGGGAATCGATCCTCGTCTACCCCCGGCTCGTCGAGCTCGACAGCCTCTTCTCGGATTCCGGGGCGCGGGCTCTCGAAGGTCGGCGCTTGCTCCTCCGCCGTCCGACCGGCTTCGACCTCCACAGCGTCCGGGACTACGAGCAGGGCGAGTCGCTCCGGCGCGTTCACTGGCCTTCGACGGCCAAGCGCGGGCACCTGATGGTGAAGGAGCTCGAGGATGCTCCACGGGACGAGACCGCGGTGCTCCTCGACGCGGATGCGGCCGCGGTCGCGGGCGTCGCGCCGGACTCGAGCTTCGAGTTGCAGGTGCGCGCTGCGGGATCGCTCCTGCGCGCCCACGCGAGCCGGGGGCGTCGTGCGGCGTTGATCATCAACTCGGCCTCGCGCGCCTACCAACGTGTCCACTCCTTCGACGGCGACTGGCTGCGTGCGTATGAGCTGCTCGCCGCCGTCGAGCCGGACGGCCCGACGCCGGTAGCCGGCCTCCTCGCCGACGAGGCGGGCCCGGCCGGCCGTGCGCTCGAGCTCACGGTCGTGACGGCCAGCCTCACGCCCCGGCTCGTCGATCGGCTCCTGCAGCGGATGATGAACCGCCACACCGCGACGCTCGTCTACGTCGACCGCGCGAGCTTCGCCGGCACGCCGTCCTTCCAGCTCGACGCGGCCGACGCCGGGCTCGTCCTCAGGCTCGAGCGCGGAGGCGTCCCCGTGGCCGTGCTCCGGCGCGGTGACGACCTGGCCGCCAAGCTCGGCAGCCAATCGGTGGGTGCGGCGCTTGGTTAGGCTCGCCGCGCTCTACGTCCTCGGCTCGCTCCTGGTCGCCGGAGCGTGGCTCCGGCTCGAGAACGGGAGCCTTCCCTGGGAGAAGGTCGCGCTGATGATCGCGCTCGGGCTCCTGCCCACGGTCGCCGTCGCGGTGGGGCGACGGTGGAGCGCGCTCGGGATCGGCGTGGCCGCGCTGCTCGCCGCCGCCTCCGAGGCCTTCGCAGTCCCGGTCACGGACGCCCGCCTGGGCGGTGGGCACGACTTCTTCGGGCCCGTGCTCGGTTCTTTCAAACGCGGCTTTCTCGACTTCTACGACACCAACCTTCCCTTCCGTCCGGACGACTTCCCGCTCATGCATTCGGTCGTCCTGGTGGCGATCTTTGCCTTCTGCGCGGCGGTCGGAGTCCTGCTCGCAGCCGATCACCCGGTCGCCGCGGCGGTCGCTCTCGTGTTCGCGGTGGGCTGGCCCGCCACGCTCGTTCCCGGCGGACGGCCGATCGCGCTGGGCGTGCTGGCGCTCCTCGGAGTCCTCGCCGTGCTCTTCCTCTTCCGGGCGGGAGCCCGCCCGACACGCGGCGTCGTGCAGGGAACGGCGGTCGCAGTCGCGCTCGTCGCTGCGGCCGCGCTCGCTTCCACCTCCAATGCCGTCGCCAAGGGCGCCTTCCTCAGCTGGCAGGGCTGGGACCCCTACGACCAGCCCGACACCCCCGTCGGAGTCCGCTACGTCTGGAACTCCCATTACCTCGGCATCCATTTCCCCAAGAAGAAGACCACCGTCTTCCGTGTCCGCATCGCCGGCCCCCAGCGGAACCTCTACTGGCGCGCGACGACTCTCGACGACTACACCGGTACCGGCTGGCAGGAGGACCTCGATCTCGGCGAGACCAAAACGGACGACCAGCTCGACGTCCCCGGCCTCTCGGCGAGGGCGCGAGACCAGTCGAACTGGGTGCGCCAGGACGTGACGGTGGAGGCGCTGCGCGACAACCACCTGATGGCCTCCGCCCAGCCGGTCCGCTGGCAGCCTCCGACCGACGCGGAGTTCCAGGACGAGAACGGCGACATCGTGATCCTGCCGCGGGCACTGCACCGTGACCAGCGCTTCACGGTCTGGAGTTTCGTCCCGCGGGCGAAGCCCAGCGATCTCGCCAAGGCGGGCACCAACTACCCGCGGGCGATCGACCGCTATCTCCAGGTGATCCAGGGAAACGGAAAAGTCCCTGCTTTCGGCACGCCCGACCGCGAGACGCTCATGCACGTGTTCTTCGACGCCACCTGGCAGAACGACTTCCTCATGCAGGCCAACCGTCCCCTCTACGACCAGGCGCGGGAGGTCGTCGGGAACGCGCCGACGCCGTACGCCGCCACCGTCGCCCTCGAGGCCTGGTTCCGCCGCGGCGGAGGCTTCCACTACGACCAACAGCCGCCTCCGCCGGAGCCGAACGAACCCGCGCTCGCCGCGTTCGTCATGCGCACGAAGCGCGGCTACTGCCAGCACTACGCCGGCGCCATGACCCTGATGCTTCGCTTCCTCGGAATCCCGGCGCGGGTGGCGGCGGGCTTCACGAGCGGCAGTTACGACTCGGACAAGCACGAGTGGAAGGTGACCGACCACGAGGCGCACGACTGGGTCGAGGTCTACTTCCCCGGCTGGGGCTGGATGCCGTTCGACCCGACCCCCGGCCGCGGCCTTCTCAACGCCGCCTACGACCCAGGTTCGACGGCGTTCGACACGAGCGACACCTCCGCGCTGGTCGGGACTCCTGAGCTCGACGCTCTGCGCCGCGAGGCCGAGCGCTCCCAGGGCCGGCCCGGGCTCGAGAGCGTCTCGGGCGCCAGCAACACCGGAAACGGAAGCGGTGGCACGACCGTCGTCCGAGACAAGGGGCCGAGCATCGTCGGCCTGGCGTTCCTCGTGCTGGCGGCCGCCGTCGGGCTCGTCGTGGGGCTGAAAGCGTTGCTCCGGGCCCTCAGATTCGCGGGGCGGGATCCGCGGGCCCTTGCGTCGGCCTGCCGTAAGGACCTCGTCGGCTTCCTGGCCGACCAAGGGCACGACCTTCCACCTAGCGCGACTCTGTCAGAGGTCGCGCACGCCCTCGACCGCTACTACGCCGTCGACGCGGATTCGTTCGCCCACTGGGCGGGGATCGCTCGCTTCGCGAGGCCGGACCAGGCGGACGACGCCGTCGCGAGGGCGCGCCGTGAGCTCCGGCGCGTCCGGCGAGACCTTCGCCACCAGTTGAGCGCGATCAGCCGGTTCAAGGGCGCGATCAGCCTTCGCTCCCTGACGGTGTGAGGTATGCCACCGAACAGATCGCAGCTCACCGCCGTCGTCATGGCGGCGGGTGAGGGAACCCGCCTGCGTCCGCTCACCGAGCGCTGGGCGAAGCCGATCCTCCCGATCGACGGCCGGCCGGTGCTGGCCACTCTCCTCCGGGAGCTCGAGCTGGCCGGGTTCGACGAGGTCACGGTGGTCTGCGGCCATCTCGCGGAACAGGTGGAGGGCCTCGTCGGGGACGGCACGGCCTTCGGGCTC
>JBKPFG010000164.1:0-5313 GCA_046728735.1 Actinomycetota bacterium | reverse complement strand
CGAAGGACGCCTTCTGGATGTCGATCAGGTTGGGGAGGTCGAGAACGTGCTTGAGACGGGAAAAACTCTTACGCGGGCTGCGCGCAGCGACCTTGGTGGTCAAGGAACGAGGCCTCCTCTAGGCAGGGTGATACGTCAACTAGCAGGCAAAAGCGGCAAACGGCGGCGCAACCCCTGAGAGTAGCAGAAAAGACGGTCTCTCCGCAAGGCCGAGCCTGCGGGAAAACCGCCTTTCGGGGCAGTCACTATAGCCGCTCCCACCGAAAAACGCGAGAGAGGCGCCGAAGCGCCTCTCTCTCCCGACGAACCTCGTTTGTGCGGGTCTAGAGCGTCACGAAATGGACGAGCGCGCGGGTGAACGCCGCTGCGTCCGTCCCGTCGCCTTGATCCTCCGAGTCTTCGCCCTGATCTGCGTCGGCCTCGTCCTGGCCGTCGTCACCCGCTGCATCCTCACTCTGGCACTCGTCCGAGTCGGTGGCCTCCTCGTCGGAGCCTTCCTCCGTCGCGGGCTCTCCGTCCGTCGTCGTGCCCTCGTCCGTGGTCGTGCCCTCGTCCGTGGTCGTGCCCTCGTCGCCTTCGGACTCGTCGTCGGCGCCGTCGCTGCCTTCGTCGGCCGACTCACAGGCCTGGTCTTGCCCACTGTCCACTGCATCGGAGAGGTCTTCGCCGTGAGCTCGGCGGGAGACGCACTGGCCGTGTGAGTTGCGCTTGTTGTCATTCGTCCCGAACTTCGAGTCGAAGGACGAGAACTCACCGGGCTCGGCGCCGCCTACAACGGCCTCCGCGTCGGCGTCGTCCATCATCGACTCGAGCGTGAAGCAGTACCAGGCGGGATTCAGGTCGTCGAGGTTGATCTCCTCGTCTCCCGCAGCCTCCTCGTCGGCACCGGCCTTCTGATGCTTGGCCTTGTCCTGCTTGACGTTCTCGTGCGTGGCGTGGCCCTTGCCAACTCCTGCCCACGCGGGCTTGCCGTGGTGGCCGTTACCGCCGCCGCCACCGGCCCACGACGGCTTGCCGTGTCCGTTGCCGGTCTTGGCGAGCCCGGCGGGCACGCAGAGAAGCGCCACCGCGAGAGCCAAAATGATCGACTTGAATCCGAGCTTCATGGAAGAGATGCCTCCAGGTACGGGAAGAGTCCTTTCCTGGGTAGATGCCGGTCCCTTCGAAAACGTGCGAGAGCAGGCAAAAGATCAACAAAGGGGGTGAGACCGGCCTCCCCCGATCGGGGAACCTGAGGCCTTGGGAACCCTTCAGCGAATCCTTAGGCCGCTTTCACGCCTCTCTTAGACCCGGCCTCGATCCTGGCTCTCGATCCGCAAACGAGAGAAAGGACGCGCATGAAGACCAGGGTCAGGAAGGTCGCGGCAGCTGTCACCGCCGTCGCCGCCTTCGCGCTCGGCGGTGCCGCGGTCGCACAGGCCGTGTCTAACAACAGCGGGTCGACGCCCCAGGGGAACGGTTCCGGGGCGCTCCCGCAGAGGACCGACGAGACCGTGCTCACGGGAGACACGGCCTCGAAGGTCGAAGACGCGGCGCTCGCGAAGGTGCCTGGCGCCACCATCGAAAGGGTGGAGACGGACGCCGACGGCCATGCGGCGTACGAGGCCCACATGGTGAAGTCCGACGGGAGCCGCGTGACCGTCTACGTGAACAAGCAGTTCGAGGTGGTCGGAACGGAGTCCGGGCCTCCCTCGAGGTAAGTCCCCTCCCCAAGGAGGAAAAAGGGCCGCCGGGGGAACCCAGGTTCCCCCCGGGCCCCTCCTCTTCACTACTTGAGCTCGACGGTCGCGCCGGCTTCCTCGAGTTGCGCCTTCGCCTGGTCGGCCTCCTCGCGGGTGACGCCTTCCTTCACCGGGTTGGGCGCTCCGTCCACGACGTCCTTGGCCTCCTTGAGGCCGAGGTTCGTGAGCGCGCGGACGACCTTGATCACCTGGATCTTCTTGTCGCCTGCACCCGTGAGGACGACGTCGAAGGTCGACTGCTCCTCGGCGGCTCCGGCGCCGTCGCCGCCCGCCGCAGGCGCGCCCGGCGCCACGACGGCGACGGGAGCGGCGGCCGTGACGCCCCACTCTTCCTCGAGTGAGTTCTTGAGCTCGACGAGCTCGAGCACGGTCATCTTCCCGAGCGTGTCGACGAGCTTCTTCGTATCAGTTGCCATCTTCTTCCCCTTCCGGCTCGGAGGCCTCTGGCTCCGTGCCTTCGTTTTGACTTGTCTCGGCCTCGGCCTCCGCGCCGGGCTGGTCCCCTTCAGCCGCTTCAGGTTCTGCGACGTCCGGTTCTGTCGCCCCGCCCTGCTCCTGCAGCTGGTGGATGCGGGCATCGAGGACGCCGACGAGGTCTCGCAGCGGCGCCGTGAACAGGCCGACGATCGCGTTCAGCGGCCCGACGACCGCCCCGAGCACCTGGCCCTGAAGCACGTTCGCGGGCGGGAGCGCGGCAAGCCTCTGCACCTCGTCCGCTCCGACGGGCTGGCCCTGGAGGATGCCCCCCTTGAGGCTCAGCACCTTCGTCTGGCGCGCGGTGTCGTTCAGCGACTTGGCCACCGCGACCATGTCCCCTTCGAGGACGAAAGCGATCGCCGTCGGGCCCTCGAGGAGCTCGACGAGGCCCTTGACGCCGGCCTCCTCCGCCGCCCGCTTCGTCAGCGTGTTCTTGACCACGCTGAAGCGGGCGCCGTGCTTGAGCAGCTCGGTTCGCACACCGTCGATCTCGCTCATCGTCAGGCCGCGGTAGTCGGCGACGATCAGCGTGTCGGATTCGCGCAGCCGCTCGACGAGCTCTGCGACCACCCGCTCCTTGTCTTTTTTCAGCAACGAATCACCTCCCGAAACGAATCGCGCCCGCCGAGGGCGGGCACGAGGAGACGATTCTCGCTCGGGCCGCCTCGGTTGGACTTCCGCCCCTCGCGGGGCCGCCAACTGTCTCTGGCGACGGGCTGTCTGGACAGTCTAGACCCCGGCTTCCACTCCCTCTTGCTCCTCGGCGATCGCGCGCGTGCGCTGCGGATCGACGTGGATACCGGGCCCCATCGAGCTCGTCAGCGTGATCGAGCGGATGTAACGGCCCTTGGCGGCGGCGGGCTTGGCACGAACGATCTCCTCGACGACGGCCGCGTAGTTCTCGAGCAGCTGGCGGTCGTCGAAGCTCTTCTTCCCGATCGACAGATGAATGTTGGCGCCCCGGTCGGTGCGGTACTCGAGCTTGCCCTGCTTCGAGTCGCGCACGGCCTTGCCGACGTCGAAGGTGACCGTCCCGGCCTTGGGGTTCGGCATCTTGCCGCGCGGCCCGAGGATGCGGCCGAGCTTGCCGACCGTTCCCATCATGTCCGGTGTGGCGATGGCGACGTCGAAGTCGTCGAAGCCTTCCTCGATCTTCTTCGCCAGGTCCGCGGAGCCGACCTCGTCGGCGCCAGCGTCCTGGGCTTCCTTGGCCTTCTCGCCTTCCGCGAAGACGGCGACGCGGGTGTCCTTGCCGGTCCCGTGCGGGAGCATGAGCGTGCCGCGCAGCTGCTGCTCCGCATGCCGCACGTTGAGGCCCATGTTCATGTGCACCTCGACCGTCTCGTCGAACTTCGCGTTCTCCTGCCCCCTGAGGAGCTGGATCGCCTCGAGCGGCGAGTACGCGCGCTCGCGGTCGATCTCGGCGCGGGCCTGGCGGTAGCGCTTCCCGTGCTGGCTCACGCGGGAACCTCTACTCCCGTCGCTCGGCTGTGCCGAGCTCCCATGGGGGAAGCCATGTTTCCCCCATGGACCCCCTTCTTCTGGCTGGGAAAACCTCCCGGTTGTCCCAGACCCTTTCCCCGGGAGTGTCGCTGCCAGCTCACGCTGGCACCTCCACTCCCATCGACCGCGCAGTCCCCTCGATGATCTTCATGGCCTGATCCATGTCTCGCGCGTTCAGGTCGACGAACTTCGTCTCGGCGATGTTGCGGATCTGGTCGCGCGTCAGGCGTCCGACCTTCTCGCGGTTCGGCTCCCCGGAGCCCTTCTGGATGTTCAGCGCCTCCTTGATGAGGACGGCCGCGGGCGGGGTCTTCGTGATGAACGTGAACGAGCGGTCCTCGAAGACGGTGATCTCGACCGGCGTGATCCGGCCCCCGGCCTGGGCCGTCTGCGCGTTGAAAGCCTTGCAGAACTCCATGATGTTGACGCCGTGCTGGCCCAGCGCGGGGCCCACGGGCGGCGCAGGGTTGGCCTGCCCGCCGGGGATCTGGAGCTTGATGATCGTGAGGACTTTTTTGGCCATAACTAGTCGATCTTCTTCACCTGGTCGAAAGCGAGCTCCACAGGGACCTGGCGCTCGAAGATGTTCACGAGCACCTTGAGCTTCTGCTGGTCGCTGTTGACGTCGACGATCTCCCCGTCGAAGTCGGAGAGAGGCCCTGACGTTACCTTCACGGACTCGCCGAGCTCGAAGTCGGCGAGCGCACGCGGCCGCTCCGCGCCGGCGGTGACCGTATGGAGGATGCGGTCGACCTCGGTCTGCGAGAGGGGGACCGGCTTGGTCCCGGAGCCCACGAACCCGGTGACGCCGGGGGTGTTCTTCACGACGGTCCAGGCCTCGTCCGACATGTCCATGTTCACGAGCACGTAGCCCGGGAGGACCCGCTTCTCCGTCTGCACCTTCTGGCCGTCCTTCGTCTCCACGACCTGCTCGGTCGGCACGATGACGCGACGGAAGCGCGGGGCCTGGTTCATGGAAACGATCCGGTGCTCGAGGTTCGCCTTGACCTTGTTCTCGTGACCGGAGTAGGTGTTGATGACGTACCAGCGGAACATTCGGGGCGATCCTCGGCTAGAAGCTCAGCAGGACGTCTTTGACGAAGCGAGCGAAGGCGAGGTCGGCGATCCAGAGGTAGGTGCCGACGACAGCGACCGCGATGATGACCACGACCGTCGCGGAGAAGAGCTGTCGCCTGCCGGGCCACTCGACCTTCTTCAGCTCGCCGACCGACTCGCCGGCGAACCCACGCAAGCCGCCGCGCCGCTCGCGGCGGGCGCCCGTCTGGCTCTTGGGCTGGCCGACCGGCTTGATCTGCTGCCTGCGCTGGCGGGCGCGCTCGGCCGCTGCCGGCTGCTGGAAGCCGGAGCGCTTACGACGCGTGCGCTGGGGCCTTGCCATGCCTAGCGCGTCTCCCTATGGAGCGTGTGGGAGCTGCACCAGCGGCAGTACTTCTTCGTCTCGAAACGGTCGGGCGTGTTCCGCTTCGACTTCTGCGTCTGGTAGTTGCGGCGCTTGCATTCGGTGCAAGCGAGCGTGATCGCGACTCGTACTCCGGTAGCCATCTTTCTTTCGTCTTTCTTCGCTTAAAGG